>CAMNRF010000015.1 GCA_946551795.1 uncultured Oscillibacter sp. | reverse complement strand
AAGGAGATGTTGGACACCCCCAGCACCGTCTGGAGCCCCAGCTCCTCCCGGACGGTCCGGATGGCCCGGAGCGTCTCCGCCGCCTGGTCCTGCTGGGCGGAGACGGTGAGGGCCAGGCAGTCGATCCAGACGTCCTCCCTTGGAATCCCATGCTCCAAGGCCGCCTCCAGAATACGCCGGGCGATCTCCACCCGCTTCTCCGCCGTCTGGGGGATGCCCTCCTGGTCCATGGTGAGGCCCACTACGGCGGCCCCGTACTTTTTCACAATGGGCAGCACCCGCCGCAGGCTCTCCGCCTCACCGTTGACGGAGTTCACCGCCGCCTTGCCGCTGTAGACCCGCAGCGCCGCCTCCAGGGCGTCGGGGTTGGAGGAGTCCAGCTGCAGGGGCAGGGAGACGGCGCTCTGGATCTTCTTCACCACCCGGGGGAGCATGGACACCTCGTCCACCCCGGGACAGCCCACGTTCACATCCAGGATGTCCGCCGCCTCCTCCTGGGCCGCGGCCACATCCAGGACGTAGTCCAGGTCCTCCTCCAGCAGCGCCTGCTGGAGCCGCTTCTTCCCGGTGGGATTCACCCGCTCGCCAATGACCCGGACACCCTCCAGATGGAGCGGCGTCACCGGCGTGCAGACAAAGCCGCCGCCCCGGTACCGCCGGGGGGCGGGCCGGGCCCCCTCCAGCGCCGCCCGCAGGCGCCGGATGTACGCCGGAGAGGTGCCGCAGCATCCCCCGAAGACGGTGACCCCCAGGTCGAGGCAGGGGGCCAGGGCGGCGGCGAATTCCTCCGGCCCCATGCCGTAGTGCCCGTCCACCGGGTCCGGCAGGCCCGCGTTGGGCTTGGCGGCCACCGGCAGGCGGGTGTTTTCGCACAGCTCCTCCAGAAGGGGCGCCAGCTGGTCCGGCCCCAGGGAGCAGTTCAGGCCGACGGCATCGGCCCCCAGGCCCTCCAGCGTGCGGGCCATGGAGGCCGCGGTGCAGCCGGTGAAGGTGCGCCCACTCTCCTCAAAGGACATGGTGACCAGCACCGGCAGGGCGGTGTTCTCCTTGGCCGCCAGCAGGGCCGCCCGGGCCTCGCCCAGGTCCGTCATGGTCTCGATGGCCACGAGGTCCGCCCCCGCCGCCGCGCCGGCGGCCATCATCTCCCGGAAGAGGCCATAGGCCCGCTCAAAGGTGAGGCTCCCCAGGGGCTCCAGCAGCTCTCCCAGGGGCCCCACGTCCAGGGCCACCAGGGCCCTGCCCGCCACGGCCTCCCGGGCGATTTTGACGGCGGCGGTGACAACCTCCGGGACGGTGTGTCCGGAGCGGGCCAGCTTCAGGGCGTTGGCTCCGAAGGTGTTGGCGTAGACTACCTGGCTCCCGGCCTCCGCGTACTCCCGGTACACGCCCGCCAGCAGCTCCGGGTCCGTCAGGTTCAGCAGCTCCGGCTGTCCGCCTGGGGGCAGCCCCCGCTGCTGGAGGACGGTGCCCATGGCCCCGTCCAGAAGTATGATTTTATCGTGAAAGAACTCAGCTCCCACAGTGCTTCCCTCCCTTGCGCAGCGCACAGCACTCCCGCATCTGACAGCAGGCGCACCCCCGGATTCGGGCCATCTGGGGCCGGTCCGAGAGGCCGATGACGGCGGTGACGGACTTCACCGGGTTCAGCAGCAGGCTCTCCGTCACCGTGAGTCCCAGCCGCCGGGCGGCGTCCAGGACGGCACAGATGTCCCCCTGGAGCTCCAGGGGCAGGTCCCCGTAGCCGGGGCTGAACCGGTCCGTGAGATACCGCCCCGGAAACCGGGCGGACAGCTCCGCCTCCGCCTCGCCGCAGCCCTGCTCCACCAGCGCGCTGCCGCAGGCGTCCACGATCACGGCCCGGGCCATGTCCCTGGCCTGCAGGGCCGTGAGGGACAGGTCAAACCGGGCTCCCAGGGTGCAGGCCAGCAGCGCCGCCTGGTCGCAGGTCTCCAGCATCCGGGCGGCGCCGGTGCCCCGCAGAACCAGGCCGGTGCCCCGCAGGGCGATGCCGTCCCCCCGGAAGTCCAGGTCCCACACCCGGTAGACATACCGGGGCCGGACCTGGGCCCGCAATGCCTCCATCTCCCCGGCCGCCTGCCGCCGCAGCGCCTCCGGCGCCTCCGCCGCCCCCAGGTACCGCAGGGCCTCCTCAACCAAACCGGACTCCAAAGTCATCCCGCCCTTCCGCTGAAAATGCGGGCACAGGGCACCGCGCCTCTGTGCGTTTTGCTGAAAATTTTACACCCTTTCGCGCCCTCCGTCAATATCTCCCCGCCATTCCGGCCCCCCTCCGTTCCCCGGGACCTCCCGGCGGTCTTTTTTGAGGCTTGACGGAAACGGTCGGGCGTTGTAAAATGTGCTGGTCAAAAGATTCACAATCCAGAGGAGGGAACCGAAATGCAATCGCTGTCCACCCGCACGGCCCACTTCACCGACTCGGTGATCCGGCGCATGACCCGGATCTCCAACCGGTACGGCGCCGTCAACCTCTCCCAGGGCTTTCCGGACTTCGACCCGCCCCAGGCCATTCTGGACCGGCTGGCCCAGACCCCGGGGGAGAACGTCCACCAGTACTCCATCACCTGGGGCGCCCAGAACTTCCGGGAGGCCCTGGCGGAAAAGCAGACCCATTATATGGGGCGGACCATCGACCCCGAGGGCGAGATCACCGTCACCTGCGGCAGCACCGAGGCCATGATGGCCGCCATGATGACCGTGGCCAACCCCGGCGACAAGGTCATCGTCTTCTCCCCCTTCTACGAGAACTACGGGGCGGACACCATCCTCTCCGGGGCGGAGCCCATCTACGTGCCCCTGACGCCGCCGGACTTTCACTTTGACCCGGAGGTGCTGGAGGACGCCTTCCGCCAGCGCCCCAAGGCGCTGGTGCTGTGCAACCCCTCCAACCCCTGCGGCCGGGTGTTCACCCGGGAGGAGCTGGAGGTCATCGCGTCTCTCGCGGAGAAGTACGACGCCTACGTCATCACCGACGAGGTCTATGAGCACATCGTCTACGCCCCCCACCGGCACATCTATTTCGCCTCCCTCCCCGGCATGTGGGAGCGGACCATCTCCTGCTCCTCCCTGTCCAAGACCTACTCCATCACCGGCTGGCGGCTGGGCTACACCATCGCCCCGGCGGAGATCTCCGAGCGGATCAAGAAGGTCCACGACTTTCTCACCGTGGGTGCGGCGGCCCCCCTCCAGGAGGCGGTGATCCCCGGCCTCCGGTTCGGCCAGGACTACTACGACCAGCTGCTGGCCAAGTACACTCACAAGCGGGAGCTGTTTTTGAAGGGCCTGGACGATCTGGGCCTTGTCCACAACACCCCGGAGGGGGCCTACTACGTCCTGCTGGACATCTCCCGGTACGGCTATGACAGCGACCTCGCCTTCTGCGAGATGCTGGCCCGGGACATCGGCGTGGGGGCCGTGCCCGGCTCCAGCTTCTTCCGGGAGCCGGTGAACCACCTGATCCGCCTCCACTTCGCCAAAAGGGACGAAACCCTGCTGGACGCCCTGAACCGCCTGGAGGGGCTGAAAAAGCTGTGACCGCGATCCCCGCAAATCCCGGCGCCTTACAGGGGCGGATACCCCTGTAAGGCCCCCTTATATAGAGAGCGCAAAAAGGAAAACAAATGAGAAAACAAGAGGGAAACACAACATGGACAACACCAAAGAACTGACGGGCTTCCGCAAATACTGCGCGGAGCAGAACATCTCCTTCACCGCCCAGCGCATCTTCATCGACGGCCTGGGCGGCATGGCCCACGGCCTCTTCGCGTCGCTCCTCATCGGCACCATCTTCAACACCGTCGGGGTCTATCTCTTCGACCTGAATTACACCCTCTGGGGCCAGGACTTCGCCCTGCTGGTGGACTCCAAGACCTTCGCCTACGCCGTCCAGGGCGCGGCCATGGGCGGGGCCATCGCCTACTCCATGAAGGCGCCGCCCTACGTGCTCTACTCCTGCCTGGCGGTGGGCTACGCCGCCAACTCCCTGGGCGGCACCGGCGGCCCTCTGGCGGTGTTCGTGGTGACGCTGGTCTCCATCTTCCTGGGCAAGCTGGTGTCCAAGCGCACCCCCGTGGACCTGATCGTCACCCCCACCGTCACCATCCTCTCCGGCGTGCTGGCGGCCTCTCTGATCGCGCCGCCCATCGGCGCCGCCGCCACGTGGCTGGGCAACCTCATCATGTGGGCCACCAACCAGCAGCCCTTCCTGATGGGCATCCTGGTCTCCGCCATCATCGGCGTGATCCTGACCCTGCCCATCAGCTCCGCCGCCATCTGCGCCGCCCTCCACCTGGTGGGGCTGGCGGGAGGTGCCGCCGTGGCGGGCTGCTGCGCCCACATGGTGGGCTTCGCCGTGGCCTCTTACCGGGAGAACGGCGTAGGGGGTCTCACCTCCCAGGGCCTGGGCACCTCCATGCTCCAGGTGCCCAACCTCCTGAGAAAGCCCGTGCTCTGGGTGCCGCCGGTGATCGCCTCCGTCGTCAACGGCCCCGTGGCCACCTGCGTCTTTGGCCTGAAGATGAACGGCGCGGCCATCTCCTCCGGCATGGGCACCTGCGGCCTGGTGGGCCCCATCGGCGTCATCACCGGCTGGCTGAGCCCCTCCGAGGACGCTCTGGCCCAGGGGGAGGCCGCCCTGGCCGCCGGCGCCCTGGACTGGATCGGCCTGGTACTGGTGGCGGTGGTGATCCCCGCCGCCGTGGCCTGGCTGGTGTCAGAGCTCATGCGGAAGCAGGGCCTCATCAAAGAGGGGGACTACAAGCTGAATCTGTGAGGATTCTTCCTCTGCGCACACAAAGAGCCCCGCGCCTTTTGAAGGCGCGGGGCTCTTCTATTTAAAATGCAATGATCTTTTGGGATTCCTCACCCCGCCGTGAAAACCGTCCGCCGGGTCTCAAGTACATCGACTATAAGAAGAATATCTGCGTCAGGATAAAGTGGAAGAGCCGCTCCAGGGCAACGCCTACGACCACTGCTCCCACGGTACATAAAAAGCCCCAAACGCCAAGCTCGCCGGAGTCCACCTGCTCCAGGGACGGCGTCTTCATGGCGTCGACCTTGACCCGCAGGACGTCCTCTTCCTCCCCCTGGTCCTCCACGATCCGGGGCAGGAGTACTTGGCCCAGATGGGACGCGATCCATTGGGCGGCCCGGACATCCCGTCCCCGGCACAGGAGCACCTGGTTATGGGGATAGGTGCACTGGTATCCCCCGTTGATTCGGTCGATCTCCTCCCGGGCGAGGCCGCAGTACTTCACGATTTTCTGCGCCTGATCCTGCTGGATGGGGCCCGAGAGGGCGGCGACCACCGCGTACTGCGGCCCCGGAGGCGCCGTCCCCGCGGGGGGTGCGTAGCCGCAGACGGGGCAGATGCCCCCGGAGGTCCTCCGCCCGCAGCAGGGACAGGTGTCCGGGAACAGGGACGGGCCGTCTCCGTCTTCGTCCTCCTCCGGCTCCCGGTCCAGCAGAATGTAGTCCGCCGACACGTGCAGGACCCGGCAGATGGACGCGATCACCAGGGCGTCCGGCACCGCCTGACCGCTCTCCCACTTGCTGACGGCCTGCCGGGTAACGCCCACCAGCTCCCCCAGCTGCTCCTGGGTGAGTCCGGCGGCCTTCCGGACAACGGCGAGGCGCTGATTCCACTCCATGTTCTCCATGGCTCGTTCCCCCTCTTTTCTCCGCGGTAATGAGTTTTTATGCTCACAGTGTACCATAGACCGCCCCCGCGGGCAAGCAACGAGCCGGCACAGATTGTCAACCGTCCGTTGACAGTCCCTCTTCAGAGCAAAAAAGGAGAGGCTTTCGCCTCTCCTCCGCGTAATCTCCGTCTCAGCCGGACAGCCGGCCGCTGTTGCGCATCTCCAGGACCAGCCTGTCCGCGATCATGGCGATGAACTCGCTGTTGGTGGGCTTGCCCTTGGCGTTGGAGACGGTGTAGCCGAAGTACTTTTGCAGCGTCTCCAGATCGCCCCGGTCCCAGGCCACCTCAATGGCGTGGCGGATGGCCCGCTCCACCCGGGAGGGCGTCGTGGCGAACCGCTTGGCCACCGCCGGGTACAGCACCTTGGTCACGGCGTTGATGACGTCCATATCCTCCACGGTGATCATGATGGCCTCCCGCAGGTACTGGTAGCCCTTGATGTGGGCGGGCACGCCGATCTCATGGATCACGGAGGTCACCATATTCTTCAAAGACGAGGCGTGGTCCTCCGCCGGGGCGGACTGGGCGAACACCGCCCGCATCCGGTCCAGCAGGGTGCCCACCTCGCAGGGCTTGGGCAGGAAATAGCTGACGCCCAGGTCGCTGGCCTCCGCCACCACCTGGTCAGCGCAGAACGCCGAGAGCAGGATGACCTTGGGCATGGTCCCATCGGCTTTCAGCTGCCGCAGGACGGACAGGCCGTCCTGTCCCGGCAGGACCACGTCCATCACCAGCAGGTCCGGCCGGCGTTCGCCCGCCAGCTCCAGCGCCTCCGACCCGTTTCCCGTAGATCCCACCACCGCAAAGCTCTCGCTCTTCTCAATCTCTTCCCGCAGCATGGCGCGGAATTCCTCGTTGGCGTCCGCCAGCAACACGTTTCTCCTGATTTCCATGATTTACCCTTGTCCTTTTTCCAAAATTTAGGAATTGCGACGCGTTTTCGAAGGTTGGAATTGCCTTTCCTATAAATTAGCATAAATTTACAGTTTTTTCAAGTCAAACTGTAAATAAATTCCAAGAAATATTCGACAGCTTTTTCACGACAGATCCCGTCCTTTTGTGGTAATATCCCCGCTCTCTCCTGCTATCCGCTAATATAGTACCATCTTTGACCAGTATCTTCCACGAGGTATGGCTCATTGTCCCCCAGGGACGCGTCACTTTTTTCCCGCCAGCCAGAGCGCGGCGCCGGCCGCCAGCGATCCCGCGGCGGCCAGGGACACCTGCACCGCCGCCAGCCCATACCACTCCAGCCCTTGGGGAGCCGTCCACGCGAGGGTCCACGCCGCCGCCGTAAGGAGCAGCAGGCAGAGCGTGATCCAGTACGCCCTTTTCCAGCGGCGGCAGAAAAAACGAAGGGCAAGGCCAATGGCCGGCGGGCCGATAAACACATACAGCCAATTGATAATAATCTGCTTCATACGTCCCCTCCGTCCCTCTGCTCCTGTCTTTTTTATCATACCATGTCCACCGGCGAAATTCAATTGATTTTCCGGCGCCGCTCCCTTCTTTACTTCTCCCCCGCCCTGTGGTAACATGGCACTGTGATTTTTGAGAAAAGATGGAGGCGCCGCGGAATGGATCTTCTGACAGAGCTGGAGCAGTATATCCCCTGGAACGCCCAGGAGGCCGGGGACCGGGAGGAGATCCTGCGCCGCCTGCGAACGGGCGAGGACCTCTACACCCGGGAGAACCGCGGCGCCCATCTCACCGCCTCCGCCTGGGTGGTGAGCCCGGACCGCCGCCGGGTGCTGATGGCCTATCACAACCTCTACGGCTCCTGGGCCTGGCTGGGCGGCCACGCCGACGGGGAGCGGGACCTCCTCTCCGCCGCCCTGCGGGAGGTGCGGGAGGAGAGCGGGCTGGAGCATGTCCGGCCCCTGTCGGAGCGCGTCTACTCGCTGGAAATTTTATCCGTGGACGGCCACGAGAAACGGGGACGGTACGTCCCCAGCCACCTGCACCTGAACGTCACCTACCTGCTGGAGGCGGACCCGGCGGAGGCGGTGTGGTGCAAGCCGGACGAGAACAGCCGCGTGGGCTGGTTTTCGCCGGAGGAGGCCGCGGCGGCCTCCTCGGAGCCCTGGTTCCGGGAGCGGATCTACAGCAAGCTCAACGCCAAGCTGGCGGACTTCTGTCTCCATCAGCGGGACCGACGGCAAAAAAGCGGCAGCTCCCTGTAAAACCGCCGGGAACTGCCGCCATTTTGATCAATATCTCTAATATAGTGGAATTATCCCGCTGCGCTCAGCATATTTTCGATGGAAATTCCATAACCTTTTGTGGGTTGATTCAACAGGACATGGGTCACGGCCCCCACGATTTTCCCATTCTGGAGAATGGGGCTGCCGCTCATGCCCTGAACAATGCCGCCGGTGACGGCAATGAGGTCCGGGTCCGTGACGGAGAGCACCATGTCCCGTCCGTCCCCGGCGCCGGGAATCACCTTGACGATGTCAATGTCATACTCCGCCACCTGGTCCCCCTGGACGTTGGCGCGGATCACCGCGGGGCCCTCCCTGGGCTGCCCGGTGGGCACGGCCCCGTCGGAGCGCAGCCCGTCGGTCTCCAGCGTGCCGAAGATGCCGCTGCTGGTGTTGGCGTACAGCCGGCCCAGATCCCGGGTGAGGTCAAAATCCCCCCGCAGTTCTCCGGCGGCGCCGGCCTCGCCCTTTTTCACGGCCTTCACCGTGGAGGGCAGAACGGAGCCGTTGGAAAAGGGCATCAGCAGCGCCGTATCCACGTCGGTGATGCCGTGGCCCAGGGCGCCGAAGACGCCGGTGGCCGGGTCGTAAAAGGTCATGGTGCCGATGCCCGCCATGCTGTCCCGAATCCAGGCGCCGATGCAGTAGACGCCCTGGTCGTTCCGGGCGGGGGCCACGGAGAGGGTCATGCTGCCGCCGTCCCGGCGGACCTGGAGGTCCGTCTCAGAGCCCCCATTCTCCTGGAGAAGGGACTGGAACTGTTCGGTGGAGGTCACCGCGGCTCCGCCGCACTCCTCGATCACATCCCCGGTGCGCAGTCCGCAACTCCTGGCGGGCGTGCCGCCGTCGCTGAGCTTTACCACCACCACGCCCCGGGAGAAGAGCTTGATGCCCACGGTGTGGCCCACGGGCACCAGCATCCGGGCGGTCTCATCTGAAAAAACGCCCGTCACCTCCGCCGCTTTCGCGGGCGCTCCGGCACAGAGGAGCAGGGCCAGAAGGAACGCCGCGCCGCCCCGCAGCAGTCCCTTTGTGTGTTTTGGTACTTCATACAATGCGATCACCCCTTTTGATCAAATCACATCCGCCGGCAAAACCTCGCCGGCGGCACTCTTATGATTTGCTTCCGCCGCGAAAACACACCTTGCAAAAAGCGGCAGCGTGTCCAAGGCACAGACTGCCTTGTCCGATTTTCAAGGGCACAGAGAAAACCCGCAGGCAAAAGCCCGCGGGTTTTTCCAGATTTTTCAGACCATGTTTGAAAAATGATAAAACGCCCAAACAGCGGATCTTTTTCCGCCACTCTGCGTTGATTTTCCTTGCCATACACAGAGTATGGCAAGGAAAATCGCCTTGATTGGCGACTGCGCCCGCAGGCGCGTCCAGCGAGCAACCGCCGCTTGCGGCGGCTCTTGGCGAGTCGGAAAAATCTCTCGCCGTTGGGCATTTCGCCATTTATCAAACAAGGCCTAATCGCGCTTGTTGAAAATTTTGAAGATGTCGTCGAAGGGGTCGTCCTCCTTCTCGGCCTTGGGCACATCCTCCTCCCCCAGGGGCACGGGGGCGGGGGCGCCGCCGGTCTGGCCCTCCTGGGCCACCTTGGGCAGCTTGGCGTCCTTTTCAAAGCCGGTGGCGATGACGGTGACCCGGATCTCGTCGTCCATGGTCTCGTCAAAGGTGGCGCCGAAGATGGTCAGGGCGTCGGGGTGGACGGCGTCCCGCACGAGGCTGGCGGCCTGCTCCACCTCCTCCAGCCCGATGTCCATGGAGCCGGTGATGTTGATCAGCACGCCCTTGGCCCCATCGATGGAGGTCTCCAGCAGGGGGCTGGAGATGGCCATCTTGGCGGCCTCCTCGGCCTTGCCCTTCCCGGCGGCCCGGCCCACGCCCATGTGGGCCATGCCGGCGTTTTTCATGATGGCGGTGACGTCGGCAAAGTCCAGGTTGATGAAGCCGGTGTCCCGGATCAGGTCGGAGATGGACTGCACCGCCTGGCGCAGCACGTCGTCGGCGATCTCAAAGGCGTTGGCAAAGGTCACCTTCTGGTCGGTGGCGTATTTCAGCCGCTCGTTGGGGATGATGACCAGGGAGTCCACCTTCCCCTCCAGCTCGGCGATGCCCGCCTCGGCGGCCCGCATCCGGCGGGGGCCCTCAAAGCCGAAGGGCTTGGTGACCACGCCCACGGTGAGAATGTCCATCTCCTTGGCGATCTCCGCCACGATGGGCGCGCCGCCGGTGCCGGTGCCGCCGCCCATGCCGGCGGCGATGAACACCATGTCCGTGTCCTCCAGGGCCTTGGCGATCTGGTTGCGGCTCTCCTCGGCGGCCTTGCGGCCGATCTCCGGGTCCGCGCCGGCGCCCTTGCCGTGGGTCAGCTTCTCGCCGATCTGGATCTTGTCGGAGGCACTGGAGACGTTCAGCGCCTGCTTATCCGTATTCACCGCCACAAATTCCACGCCCTTGGTCCCGGAGCGGACCATGCGGTTGACCACGTTGTTTCCGCCGCCGCCAACGCCGATCACCTTGATGTTGACAACGGTATCGGAAGTCGTTTCCAGTCCAAATGCCATAAGTGCTGCCTCCTGCTATCATTTGTAGAAAAGGGCGAAAATGCCCGGCGCTTTCCACAATATCCAGTATCTCAATATATTGTGTCTATTGTATGACACTTTTTTGTTCCGGTCAAGCCCTCTCAGTCCCTTTTCGAGGGTTTTTTCCAAAAGAAAACGGAAAAAACATCCAATTTCTCACTGGAGATCGGGCTGGAAGAAGTCCTTGCTGTCTCCCCGCATGTCAAAGGTGCCGGTCATGTTGTCCTGAATGACGCCCTCGGCAAGGCTCCACTGGAGCTTTGTGAGCTTGCGGGCGTAGTCCGCGCTGTAGCTCAGGCGCACGGTAAAGCGCCCGCCGTACTCCATGGTGATCTCTGCGGCGTCCCCCAGGTGGATGGCCTCCACCTGCTCCAGCATCTCCGCCTCCTCCAGGGCGCCCAGCAGACTGAGCAGGCTGCTCTGCTGTACGGCGTACTCCGTGGCGAAGGCGGGGCCGGTGCCCACCGAGGGCGCCAGCAGCTGGCAGCCGTCGATCACACCGTATCCGGCGGCGGCCGCCGCGGGCAGCTGTTCCACAATCTTGCCCCGTCCGGAGCTGGTGGGGCTGATGAGCCAGGCGGCGCCGTCCTGAACCACCGCCAGGGGCCTTCCGCACTCCTCCACCCGGATCACCAGAGTGTCCGGCAGCTTCTTGCTGATGCCGCTGATCTCCTTGAGATAGGGCAGCTTTTCCGTCATGCTGGCCGCCACCCGGCCCTTGTTCAAAAGCAGCAGGTTGGCCCCGTCCCGGACCCCGGTGGCGTCCCGCAGCTCCTGCTCGGTGTAGCGCACTCCGCCGGTGATGACAATGCTGTCCACCCGGAAAAACAGCGTCAGCGCCGCGATGAGGCAGACGCACATGGCCAAAACGGACAGCAGCTTATAGAGGAAGCCGGACCTTCCCCTTCTCCGCCGGTTGGTTTTTCTGCGTCTTGCCATATCTCTCTTTGAACTCCTATATCTTTAAGGACCTCTGATGGAATTCCCCCGCGCGTTCTGCCGCACGCGCCGATTCCATCAGAGCTCTCTCAGCTCCGTGCGGACGATGTCCGCCCCCAGAGTCCGCAGCTCTCGCTCAATGCACTCGTAGCCCCGGTCGATGTGGCTGATCTCCGTGATGGAGGTCTCCCCCTCCGCCGCCAGGGCCGCCACGCACAGCGCCGCACCGCCCCGCAGGTCCGTGCAGCGCACCGGCGCGCCGTGAAGGGTCTCCGCTCCGGTGACCACCGCCACACGGCCCGCCACCCGGATGTCCGCCCCCATGCGGACCAGTTCGTCCACATGGCGGTACCGGTTTTCAAAGATGGTCTCCTCAAAGACCGTGGCCCCCCGGCTGCGCAGAAGCGCGGCCATCAAAACCGCCTGGGCGTCCGTGGGGAAGCCCGGATAGGGCGCCGTCCGCACCGGGCGGACGCTCTTCAGCCGCCCCCGGCAGACACAGCCCACGCCGCCCCGGTCCGCCCGGACCGCACATCCCGCCTCCCGCAGCACGGCGGTAACGGTGGACAGCTGGTCCTCCCGGGCCTTTCGCAAGTAGATCTCCCCGCCGGCGGAGGCCGCGGCGCAGAGATAGGTGGCCGCCGCGATGCGGTCCGGCATGATCTCATAAGTACAGCCGTGGAGAGGATGTCTTCCCTCCACGGTGACGGTGGAGGTCCCCGCGCCGGAGACGGCCGCGCCGCAGGCGTTCAGGAAGCCCTGGAGATCCACGATCTCCGGCTCCCGGGCGGCGTTGGCGATGGTGGTGACGCCCTCCGCCCCGCAGGCGGCCAGCATCAAATTCTCCGTGGCCCCCACGGAGGGCAGGCTCAAAACCAGGTCCCTCCCCCGCAGGCGGGGGGCCTTGCACCGCAGCATCCCGCCGCTGTCCTGGATCTCCGCCCCCAGGTCCCGCAGTCCCGCAAGATGCAGGTCGATGGGCCTGGGGCCCAGCTCACAGCCGCCGGGGTAGCTCATCTCCGCCTCCCCGCACCGGGCCAGGATGGCCCCCAGGAAGATGGCGGAGGAGCGCATCTCCCGCATCAGTATATCAGAGACGGCACAGCAGTTCAACCCGGAAGTATCTGCCAGGAGGCTGTCCCCCTCCCAGCGGGCGTCACAGCCCAGGGTTTTGAGAATCCGGATGGAGGCGTCCACGTCCCGCAGGCGGGGACAGCCCCGCAGCTCCACCTGTCCGCCTGTCAGCAGCGTCGCCGCCAGAATGGGCAGCACGCTGTTCTTCGCTCCCTGGACGGCCACTTCCCCCAAAAGGCTCCTGCCGCCCCGCACCAATAGCTGGCTCATACATGTTCCCCCCGTACCCAAAAATGGTCTCATACAGACCATCCTATGGGTCCGGGGAAAAACTGGTGACTGCGCGCCGGTCCGCCCATCCGGCGGGCCGGTATCCTCACACCTCCAAAACCGTCCGGTAAATCCGCTCCGCCGCGTCCCGGATGCCCAGGGCCGCCATGGCCCTCTCCATGCCGGCCCGGCGCTCCTTGTCGTGGAGGATGCCGCAGGCGGCCTGGAACAGGGCCTGGCCGGTGCTGTCCTTCTCCAGCAGCACCGCCGCCGCGCCGGCCTCCTCCAGGGCCCGGGCGTTCTTCTCCTGGTGGTTGTTGGTCACGTAGGGGGAGGGCACGATCAGTGCCGGGACGCCCAGGGCCGTCAGCTCGCTGATGGTGGAGGCCCCGGCCCGGCAGATCACCAGATCCGCCGCCCGCATGGCCGCCGCCATGTCGTAGATGTACTCCCGGACATCCAGCGCCGGGTGGTCCCGCAGGTCCACGCCCCTCTCCCCCAGCAGCGCCAGCAGGAGGGGATACCCCGTCTCCCCCGCGCCGTGAATGTGGTGGAAGGGCTCCTTCTTCGCCTCCAACGCCAGAAAATCCGCCATCTGGCGGTTCATGCCGGAGGCTCCCAGGGACCCCCAGAAGGAGACGATCAGGGGCCGCCCGTCGTCCACGCCCAGCTTTCGCTTGGCCTCCTCCTTTGTCAGGTCAAAGAAGTCCCCCCGCACCGGCGTACCGGTGACAATCACCTTCTCCGGGTGCCGGTAGTGCCGGCGGCAGGACTCGAAGCCCACCAGAATCCGGTCCGCGAAGGGCTCCAGCATCTCCGTGGTGAGCCCGGGCACCATGTTGGACTCGTGGACCACCGTGGGGATGCCGGCCTTGGCGGCGGCCTTCACCAGCGGAAAGCTGGCGTAGCCGCCGGTGCCGATCACCGCGTCCGGCCGGAAAGCACGCAGAATGGCCCGGGCCTCCCGGGGGGCCCGCAGGAGGTTGCAGACGGAGACCAGGTTGTGCCGGATCTCCCTGGGCCTGAAGGACCGGTGGAAGCTGGAGATGTGGACGGTGCGAAAGTCGTACCCCGCCTTGGGGACCAGCTCCTTCTCCAGCCCCCGCTCCGCCCCCACGAACAGGAACGCTGTCTCCGGGTCCCTGCCGTACATCAGCTGTGCCAGGGCGATGGCCGGGTTGATATGCCCCGCCGTCCCGCCGCAGGTGAAGATGACCCGTTTCAGGTTTTGAGGCAAGGCAACCATCTCCTTTTCCAAAGCAGTCCCCGATCCCGCGCCCGCAGGCGCTAAGGGAGGGGCCAGGGAACCGCAGGTTCCTGGTTGATTTGCCAAGGGCAAATCAAAATAATGAAATCATTTTCGCCGCGGCGTGTACGTGGCGAAAATACCGAGACCCGTGCACCCTTGGGGCGCACACACCAGTGAGTGGACCTCACTGGTGTCAGAGCGCGCCGCCGGCAGAACTCCAGCAGTTCTGTCCGCCCCCAGTCCCCCGGTAGAGCAGGGGGAATAGCGGAGCCGGGCAAAGCCCGGCGGAGCGTAAAGGGGGGACGTAGTCCCCTCTTTCCTTCACCCCGCCCTCGCAGGTTTCATCTGCCGCGAGACCGACAGCACAATGCCCATCTCCGCCAGCTGAATCAGCAGCGCCGTGCCTCCGTAGCTGAAAAAGGGCAGGGAGATGCCCGTGGTGGGCAGCAGGCCCGTCACCACGCCGATGTTCAAAAAGGTCTGCATGGCAATCAGGGTGGTGACGCCCACCACCAGCAGGCTCCCGAAGCGGTCCCGGGCGTGGAGGGCGATCCAGTAGCCCCGGAGGATCAGCGCCGCGAAGAGCAGCATGATGATGGTGGCCCCGATGAGGCCCAGCTCCTCGCAGACGATGGCGAAGATGAAGTCGTTGTGCTCCTCCGGCAGGTACAAAAACTTCTGCCGGCTCCTGCCAAGGCCCACGCCCCAGAGGCCGCCGGAACCGATGGAGAGCAGGCTCTGCACCAGCTGGTAGCCGTCGCCCCGGGGGTCCAGCCAGGGGTTCTGCCACATGGCAAGGCGGGACTGGCCGTACTTGATGACGCCGGAGAACATCAAAAACGCGACGCCGCCGGCGCCGGCCACCGCCGCCGCCACCCAGGTGAGGTTGATGCCGCCCACCAGCATCAGCACCGCGCCGGCTCCCAGCAGCAGCACCGTGCCGGACAGGTGGGGCTCCAGCATCATCAAAATGGAGAGCACGCCCAGGATCAGCACATAGGGCGCCACGCCGTACCGGGTGGTGTGCATCTTGTCCTTCTTCTTGGAGATGGTGTCAGAGAAGTACAGCACCACCGCCATCTTGGCCACCTCCGAGGGCTGGAACTGGAAGCTGGTGTTCCGGATGCCCAGCCAGCGGGTGGCGTTGTTCCGGGTGAGGGCGATGGGGTTGCCGGGGATGATCACCAGCACCAGCAGCACGATGGAGAGGTACAAAAGCGGCTTCGCCGCGCCCCGGAACCGCTGGTAGTTGATCTTGCCGATAAAGAGCATGGCCGCAACGCCCGCGATGGCAAAGACGCCCTGCTGCCGAAAATATTTGACGGGGTCGTTGTTGTCGTAGTAGGCGGAGGGAAAGCTGGCGGAGAGCAGCATGACAAGGCCGATGCCCATCAGCAGCAGCACCAGCAGGCAGAAGGGCAGGTCGATGGGCCCCTTGGCCAGCTCCCGGCTCAGCTCCTCCCGTTCCTTCCGAAGCCGCTTTTTCTCCTGCCGGGCCAACGCCTCCTCCCGGCTGATGGGCCGCCTCCGCCGCCTCGTCTCCACCATAGGGACCCTCCTCTCTGAAAAACTCTCAATGGCGCCCCTGGATGGAAAGATATGCCAGGACGCAGAAAACCAGCGTGACGGCGCTGAACACCGTGACGATCTTCGCCTCGCTCCAGCCGCACCGCTCCAGGTGATGGTGGAAGGGGGCCATCTTGAAAAACCGCTTGCCGTGGGTGGCCTTGAAGTAGGCCACCTGGATGATGTCGGACAGGGTCTCAATAATGTAGATGATCCCCACCGGAATCAGGATCAGGGGCATATCCATGGCGAAGGCCAGGGCCGCCACCGCGCCGCCCAGGAAGAGGCTGCCGGTGTCCCCCATGAAGGTCCTGGCGGGGTGGTGGTTGTAGACGAAGAAGGCCGCCAGCCCCCCCGCCAGGGCGGAGGGGAACAGGGCCAGGGCCGACAGATGCCACAGCGCCGCCGCCGCGGTGAAGAACACCATCACCACAAGGGTGACGCTGCACGCCAGGCCGTCGATGCCGTCGGTGAGGTTCACGGCGTTCACCGCCCCCACGATGACAAAGGCGGCGAACATCAGGTAGAAGATCCAGTTGACGGTGATGTTCACCTGGAGCCCAGGGATATACAGGCGGTTGGTCAGCAGGCCCTCATAGCGCATCAGGCTGAGGAATACCACGGCGGCCAGCAGCTGCAGAATGAACTTCTGCCTGGCGGTGAGGCCCTCGTTCTGGTGCTGGCGCACCTTGCGGTAGTCGTCCACAAAGCCGATGAGGCCGAAGCACAGGGCGAAGAGGTAGACATACAGATGGGCAAAGTCCCCTCCCAGCATCCGCGGCCAGCCCAGGGCGAACACCGTGACGCCCGCGCCGATGATGAACATGATGCCCCCCATAGTGGGTGTGCCGGCCTTGGAGGCGTGCCAGGCGGGGCCGTCGGCCCGGATCTCCTGGCCGGCCTTTAATTTCCGCAGCTCCGGGATCAGAAACCGCCCGATCACCAGGGTCAGCAAAAAGCCGAGCCCCGCGGCAATCAGCGCCTCCGCCCATTCTGTCCAGATCGATACCATTGTTCTCTCCCTCTCACCGGTCACACACCCGGCGCTTTCACTGTCAATTCGTTTTGTGGAATCTATTCGCGGGCTTTCAGGTAATCCGCCACAATTTCTCTCTCGTCCATGTGGTGCTTGACATGGTTGATCTCCTGATAGGTCTCGTGGCCCTTGCCGCAGAGGACGATCACGTCACCCCTCTCCGCGTGGTCCATAGCCCAATGGATCGCCTCGATCCGGTCCGTCACCACCACGTAGGGCGTATCGCTGCCCTCCAGCCCCGGCAGGATGTCGGCGATGATGGCCTCCGGGCTTTCGGTGCGGGGGTTGTCGGTGGTGACCACCAGAAAGTCCGCGTTCCGGGCGGCGGCGGCGCCCATCTTTGGGCGCTTGGTCCGGTCCCGGTCGCCGCCGCAGCCGAACAGCGCCACGGTACGGCCCTTGGCAAAGCCTCTCACGGAGGAGAGGACGTTCTCCAGCCCGTCGGGGCTGTGGGCGTAGTCGATCAGAACGGTGTAGTCCTCTCCCGGAGTGGGGACCACCTCCACCCGGCCCTTCACGTGGGGGACCTTCGCCAAAACCGCGGCGCTGTCCTCCAGGGAGACTCCCAGGGCCAGGGCCGCTCCCAGCACATCCAGGGTGTTGTAGACCATGAAAGCGCCGGGGATGTTCACCCGGACGGGGACCCGCCTCTCCTCTGTGACCGCCGTGAAGGCCACGTGGTCCGCCCCCAGGGCGATGTCCTCCGCCCGCAGGTCCGCCTCCGCCGCCTCGGCGTAGGTGCGCACCTCACAGGCGGTGTCCCTGAGAAGGCGGGGCGTCCAGGGGTCGTCGGCGTTGACCACGCCCACGCCGCAGTTTTGGAACAGGACCGACTTGGCGTCGCAGTAGTCCTCCATGGTGCCGTGGAAGTCCAGGTGGTCCTGGGTGAGATTGGTGAAGACGCCCACGGCGTAGCGGACGCCGTACACCCGGTCCAGAGCCAGGGCGTGGGAGGAGACCTCCATCACCACATGGGTGCAGCCCGCAGCCCGCATCCGGGCGAAGAGCCGCTGGACCTCGAAGGACTCCGGCGTGGTGCGCTCCGTGGGGATGACCTCCTGGCCGATCATGTTCTGGTTGGTGCCGATGAGGCCCACCCTGGCCCCCGCCGCCTGCTCCAGAATGGCCTTCAGCAGGTAGGTGGAGGAGGTCTTGCCGTTGGTGCCGGTGATGCCCACCATGGTCATATCCGCGGCGGGATGGCCGAAGAAATTGGCTCCGATCACCGCCAGCGCCCGGCGGGAGTCCGCCACCTGGATATAGGGGACATCCCCCTCCGGCACCCTCTGGCACACCACCGCCGCCGCGCCGGCCTCCATGGCCTTTCCGATGAAGTCGTGTCCGTCCGCGGCGAAGCCGGTCATGGCAACAAACAGCCCGCCGGGCTCTACCTGCCGGGAGTCGTAACTGACATCGGGGATCTCCAGCTCCAGGTCCGCCGTGGCGGAGAGGACCGGGATGCCCTCCAGAAGTTCTTTTAACCGCATAAAACGCGCCCCTTCCCTCGGAGGCCGCCGGGTGCATCCCTGCGCACATCCGCGCGCACGGATCGAATCAGCGGTCCCCCGTAATCGGCGGAAAGTCCGCCGGTTCTCATTATAGGCGCCAGGAATTGTAAAGTATACGGGAGAAAGTGCTGAAAGATGCGCAAAAGCTGTCCTCCCGTTCCATTCCGGTCAGTCCAGCACCGAGCTGTCGCCGAACCACACCGTCACCACGCTGCCGGCGGGCAGCTCCGTGCCCTCCGCCACGTTCTGGCTCATGGCGTGGACGTTGCCGGAACCGGTGACCATGGTGCCCGCCATCTTCATGATGAGCCCCGCGTTGGTCAGCATCCGGTTGGCCTCCGCCGCGGTCCGGCCGGAGACATTGGGCACCGTACAGGGGGCGTCCGGCTTCTCCTGGCCCAGGTAGAGGATGATGGAGGCGTCGTTGGGAACGATGGCGCCCCCCGCCGGGGTCTGGGCGGTGACGGTCTCTCCGTCCCCCACCGTGCGGCAGGCAAAGCCCGCGCTCTCCAGCTTAGCCCTGGCGTCCGCCAGGGTCTGCCCCACCACGTTGGGCACCGGCACGTCGGAGACCAGCAGCTCCGAGGAGGAGTAGTCCGGCTCGATGCCAAGGTCCGGCAATATCTCGCCCATGATGCGGCTGGCCGTGGGGGCCACCATGTTGCCGCCGGAGACATAGACGCCGGTGTTCCGGCTGGGGGTGTCCATGGTGATGAGCATGATGTACTGGGGATCGTCCGCCGGGGCGAAGCACATGAAGGAGACCACCACGTCGCCCTTGGGGTTGTCGGGGGTCTTGGTGCCGGTCTTGTCGGCGGTGCCGGTCTTGCCGCCGATGCGGTAGCCGGTGACCTGGCCGTTCTTGCCGGTGCCGGAGGCCACCACGTACTCCAGGCACTCCCGCACCAGGGCGGAGGTCTCCTCGCTGACCACCTGCCGCACCGGGGTGGAGGCGCCGTGCTGCTGGATGATGTTGCCCTCCCCGTCCAGCACCTGGTCCACCACGTAGGGGGTGTACAGGTAGCCGCCGTTGATGCAGGCCGCCTGGGCCCGGATCAGCTCCAGGGGGGTGACATTGAAGGTCTGGCCGAAGGCGTAGGACGCCAGGGAGACCACGTTGGAGTTGAAGCTCTTCTCGTCGGCGAAGATGCCCTTGCCCTCGCCCACCGCCATGTCGAACCCCGTGGGGTCCATGAGGCCGAAGGAGCGGAGGTACTTGTAGTACTTCTGGGTGCCCATCTTCAATCCGATGGAGATGAAGGCGGGGTTGCAGGAGTTGCCGGTGGCCACCTTCAAACTCTGGGTGCCGTGGCCGGCCTTTTTGGAGCAGTAGAAGGGCTTATCCCAGCCCTGGACCATGACGGAACCGGAACAGCTGAAGGAGGAATTCATGTTCACCACGCCCTCCTCCAAAGCCGCCGCCAGAGTGATGGGCTTGAAGGTGGAGCCGGGCTCATAGGTGTCGCTGACGCAGCGGTTGCGCCACTGGAGGCCCTGGGCGTCCTTCCAAACCTGGTCGATGGCCTCGCTGTATTCCTTCTCCGTCTCGAAGGTGTCCTTCTTCTTCTCCAGGTCCTCGATCTTCGCGTCCACGGAGGCCCGGAGCTTCTCGTCCACCACGGTGCTGTGGTCGGCGGGATCGAAGTTGGGATAGGAGGCCATGGCGATGATGGCGCCGGTGTTGACCTCCATGACGATGCCGGTGCCGCCGTTTTTGGCGTCATACGTCTCCAGCATGCTCTCCATGTTCTTCTCCAGGGAGGCCTGGACACGGGTGTCCAGGGTCAGCACCATGTCGTAGCCGTTCTCCGGGTCGATGATCTTCTCATAGTGGAAGGGCAGGTCCGTGTTGCGGGCGTTCTTGGCGACCACGGTGTAGCCGGTGGTGCCCTCCAGCACGTCGTTGAACTTGGACTCCAGGCCGTAGGCCCCCTGGTTCTCACTGTTGACAAAGCCTATCACATTGGCCGCCAGGGTGCCGTAGGGGTAGTACCGCCGGGAGTCCAGCTCCAGGAAGATCCCCTGGAGGGCCGTGGGCGCCTTGTTGGGGTTGGACAGCAGACGGGTCCTGCCCTCCTCGTTGACAAAGGTGAGCTCCCGGCCCTCATCGTCGATCTCGCCGTTGATGAAGCGGCGGACCTCGTCGGCCACGTCCTGCTCCACCCGCCTGGTGACCCGCTGATAGCTGGTCTCGGTCATCGCCGCCAGGCGGAGGATCTTCTCCTCCTCCTCGCCCAGAATCCGGCTGAGGCCCCGAGCCACATACGCCTCGTCCAGGACCTGGACGGGGACGTAGGTCCTGCCGGCCTCCTCCGCCTTCTTCCGGGCCTCCTCGTTGGCCTCCTCCTGCTTCCTGACAAAGGCCTCCAGCTCCAGAGGAGAGATGCACACATTCTCCGCCGTGGCGGAGGTGGCCAGGGGATGGTAGTTCCGGTCGTAGATGGTCCCCCGGGAGGCGGCCACCGTACTCTCCCGGGTCTGCTGAAACGCGGCCTCGTTCTGGAGCTCCTCATGCCGCCGGATCTGCAGGTCGTACAGCTTCCAGAAGAGCATGATAAAGGTGACCACGCCCAGCAGCAGCATGACGATCACCGTCCTGCCGCGCACCACCTGATTGGCCCTGCGGGCCGCGTCGCTTTTTCTCGGGGACTTGCCTGCCATGGAACTTCTCCTTCTCCTGCCCTCCGGCGTGATAGATTGAAATTGAAATCGTCGAAACACTTGAAAATCGGCATACCGCTTTTCAAGGCGGACATCGCCCGCGGCACATCAAATGTGCCGGGTTCTGAGTCCACCGCCAAGCCGTTTCACGGCTCCTGGGGCGCATACGCGCCCAGGGTTGAAGAGAAGTAAATGCTTCTTTTCAACCGCGGTGACGATAGATCGAATTCAGGGAGCAAGAAGACTCCTTCTCGCTCCCTGCAAACCCATGGGCCGGCAAAAGGCAATCCGGTTTTTCGGGGCCAGCACCGCCGCTGGCAGGCGCGCCGCCCCTCGTCAGCCAATGGTCCTTCTTCAAAGCATTATAGTGCGCCGCTCAGTCGAAATATTCCACCACCGCGTAGATCCCGTGGTGGAGCGAGTCCCGCACTTTGTCCAAAAAGCCGGTCTCCTCCTGCTGATACACCACGGCGGCGTCTCCTCCGGAGCCGTCCACATAGTAGACCTGGCTGGCGCCGGGCTTCGTCATGCCCGCGGCCTCCGCCGCCGCCTTGACCGTGGCCAGGTCGTAGATCTGCTCATACTGGGTGGTGAGAACCACGTTCTCCTTCTCCAGCACCTTCAGCTCGCTCCGCAGCTCCACCATGTCGGCGGAGAGCACCGTCAGCCGGATGTAGCTCAAAAGCAGCAGCACGGCCAGCACCGCCGCCGCTGCCGCGCCCGCCACAGCCAGGGGGGCCACGTGCTGCGCCTCCCGCAGCTGGACCTTGGGAAGGCTGCGGACTCTGGGCTGTTCCCTGGCCGCCTCCCGGTGCCGGGGGGCCTCCCCGGCGTGGCGCAGCTCCCGCTCCCGGACCTCAAAGTCCAGGCTGCGGGCCAGATTGCCGTCCACGGACGCGGGCCGGCCGCCGCGATAGCGCAGATCCTTCGCCGCCGAAGCCAAGGAAGATTCCCCCTCTCTCCAAAGTGTTCGGGACAGCCTGTCCCGCTAAATATCAAATGGTTCGCACTTCTCCGCCGCCCGGAGCTTGGCGCTCCTGGCCCGGGGATTCTCCGCGACCTCCGCCTCTCCGGGCACGATGGGCCTCCGGGTCACCAGGCGGACCTTCGGCTTTTTGCCGCACACGCACACCGGGAACTCCGGCGGGCAGGTGCAGCCCCGGGCCATGTCCCGCAGGGTCTGCTTCACGATCCGGTCCTCCAGGGAGTGGAAGGTGATCACCGCCAGCCGCCCGCCGGGGACCAGCCTCTCCACCGCCGCTCTCAGCATGGGCGGCAGCGCGTCCAGCTCGCCGTTGACGGCGATGCGGACCGCCTGGAAGGTCCGCTTGGCGGGGTGCTGCTTCTCCCGCAGCGCCGCCGGGGGCATGGCGCCCCGGACGATGTCCGCCAGCTCCAGGGTGGTCTCCACAGGGCTTGTCTCCCTGGCCCGGACGATGGCCCTGGCGATGGCGGGGGCGTACCGCTCCTCGCCGTACTCGTACAAAATCCGCCGCAGCTCCTCCTGACTCCAGGTGTTGACCACCTCCCGGGCGGTCAGGGCCGCGGTATCGTCCATTCGCATGTCCAGCGGGGCGTCGCGCATATAGGAAAAGCCCCGGGAGGCGTCGTCCAGCTGGGGCGAGGACACGCCCAAGTCGAACAGGGCCCCGTCCACGCCGGAGACCCCCGCATCCCGCAGGATGTCCGCCAGGGCGGAGAAATTGCCGTGGACCAGGGTGACCCGGTCCCGCCAGGGGGCCAGGCGCTCCTCCGCCGCACGGATGGCGGCCATGTCCTGGTCAATGCCGATCAGGCGGCCGGTGGTGAGCCGCCGGGCGATCTCCCGGGAGTGCCCCGCCCGGCCCAGGGTCCCGTCCACATACACCCCGTCGGGGCGGATGTTCAGCAGCTCGATGCACTCGTCCAAAAGGACGGGTCTGTGGGTGTACTCCATGGGCCCTTATCCACGGCTCCGGCGGGCACGGGCCAGGGCGTCCATGGCGGAGGCCATGTCGTCGCTCTCCAGCATCTTCCGCTCCCGCTCGGCCCAGGTCTGCTCGTCCCAGATCTCGGCAAAGGAGTTCAAGCCCACGATGGTGGCGGTCTTTTTCAGCCCCGCGTGGTTCCGCAGCCCGGCGGGGATCAGCACCCGCCCCTGCCCGTCCGGCTCGCACTGGACGGCGTTGGCGTACAGCAGAGTCAGCGCCCGCATCTCGCTGTAGCTGAGATCGTCCATCTCCTCGGACATCTGCTCCCATTTGGCCTGGGGGTAGATGGTCAGGCAGTGCTCCGCGCCGATGGTGATATAAAAGGTATCTCCCAGGGCCTCCCGCATGGCAGAGGGAATGACCAGGCGGCCCTTGGAGTCGATGCTGTTGTTGGATTTTCCCAGCAGTCTCGCCACGGAAGGCCGCCCCCCTTCTCCCCTCTTTTTGGGATTTCGTGGGTTCTGATGGCACTTAATACCCCTTATTACCCACTTTTCCCCACCAGTGTTTTTAGTATACGCAAAAGCTCTGGAAATTGCAAGGATTATTTTCTGCCGGAAATTCGCAAAAAACACGCAAATTCCTCTATTTTGTGTCCAAAACCCCTATTTTCAAACGTGCGTTCGACTGTGGGCGCTTCGGTTGACGTAAAACAAAAAACACCCGCAAACACAAAATCTTGTGTTTACGGGTGTCCTATGGGAATCCCTGCCCCAGATATAGATTTTTGAAAAATGTTCCCGGAATTTTTCCGTCAATTTTAACAAATTTTTCCGGCGGTCCTTCCGGGTCTTCCGGCGGGAGCGGAAATTATGGTCAACCGCGGCCGGTCTCGGACGGCGGGTCCTCCGGGTCGCTCCTGCCCGCCAGCTTGTCCCGCTGCTCCTGCATGGCGGCGGCGGAGGCGGTGCGGAACCGGACCCGGGACTGCTTCACCTCGTCCAGGGCGGCCTGGACGGCCTCCTCCGTGCGGGCCAGGGCGTCCTCGGCGTACTCGTTGGCCACCTGGTAGAGCTGGCGGGACCGCTCCTCCGCCCGGCCCACAATCTGGCGGGCCTTCTCCTTGGCGGCGTAGAGGACCTCGCTCTCGGAGACCTTGGTCTTGGCGTCCAGCTCCGCCTGGCGCATCATGCGGTCCACGTCCCGCTTGGCCTCCTCCACGAACTTCTCCCGGGCGGCCAGCAGCTCCTGGGCCCGCTTGATCTCCACCGGCAGCTGGGCCCGCAGCTCCTCCAGCAGATCCAGGATCTCGTCCCGGTCCACCAGGCTCATATTGGGTTTCAGCGCCGGGGACTTGGCGTCCTCAATCCGCTCAAACAGCATATCGATCAGACGATTAATATCATTGGCCATAGGTCCCTATCCTTTCTGACACTGATTTCAGATCACCACTTCTGTCTGATCTGAAACGGAACCGCGCGGACGCGTTTCCGTCTTGCGCCCCACCGGCACAAAACACGTCTCATGGGAATGTAAGGCGTCTTCGACGCCGCGAAAAGCCTCTCAGGCTTTTTCGTGAATTCCAGTATGACTTCCCATCATCTCCAGCACCATGGGCACGATGGACATGGGCAGGTATCTCTCCAGCGGCTGGCGGTAACGGATCATCTCCCGGACCATGGAGGAGCTGAAATGCTGGTACTCCTGCCCGGCGGGCAGCAGCATGGTCTCCAGTCCGGGGCAGAGCCCGCGGTTGATCAGGGCCATCTGATACTCCGCGTCAAAGTCCGTCACGTTCCGCACGCCACGGACGATCACATCGGCCCCGTGGGCCGCCGCGAAGTCCGCCAGCAGGCCGGGCCACAGCTCCGCCTCCACGCTGGGCAGCTCCGCCACGGCGGCGCGCACCAGCTGGAGCTTCTGCTCCGGCGTGAACATCTGGCTGCGCTTCTCCGCGTTGGGACTGACGCAGACCACCACGCGGTCAAAACAGGCGGCCGCCCTCCGGATCACGTCCAAGTGGCCCAGTGTGATGGGGTCAAAGCTGCCTGAGCAAACGGCTGTTCTCATGGGAGTTATTCCTCGTTCTCTTCGTTTCCGCCCCGGCGGAAGAGGGTCAATCCGATCTTCCCGTAGCGGTAGGTCCGGCGGACACGGTAGGGCTCCTCGGGGGCCGCCAGCACCCGGTCCGCCGGGTGTTCCGCCACAATTATACCATGGGGATTCAAAATGTCAAATCCCGTGAGAAGCTCCAGCGCCGGCTCCAGCAGCCCCGCCTGGTAGGGCGGGTCCAGAAACACCAGGTCGAACCTCTCCCGCAGGGACCGCAGGTACTCCAGAGAGTCCCCCCGCGCCACCCTGGCCCGGTCCTGGAGCCCGGTGAGGGCCAGGTTCTCCCGCACCAGACATACCGCGTCCTCCCGCCGGTCCACGAAGACGGCGAAGGCCGCCCCCCGGCTGAGGCACTCGATGCCAAGCTGCCCCGTGCCGGCGAAGAGGTCCAGCACCCGCCGCCCCTCGATGTCGCCCTGGAGGGCGCTGAACAGCCCCTCCTTCACCCGGTCGGTGGTGGGGCGGGTCTCCATGCCCTCCAGCTCTCTCAGGCGGCGGCCCCTGGCGGAGCCGGTGATGACGCGCACGGCGCTCCCTCCTCTGTCCCCCCGCCGTCCTCCGGCGGTTTTCCCCTATTCTACGGCAAATCCCACCGGTTTTCAATAGATTTTTGCGGTCCGGTCCCTCTTTTTTGGGACTTGTACTTTCCGGAGGAATCGTATATAATAGAATTTACCTAATATGGCTGCATATGGCTGTCACTGGGGCGGTGCTCTCCTCCCCCGGCTGTATTGCCTCCGGACGGAACGTCCGGGGGGTATGCCATGTTCCGCGGCCGCCGCCGCTTCCGGCGGCGGGCAGAGCGGTTCAATTCAAATGGCAGGACCCCCGTGCTCTCACACGGGAATCCTATCAGGAAAGAAGGGACATTCTCATGATTCAATTCAACTCCGATCAGGGTGAGATCTCCATCAGCAGCGCCGTATTCTCCAACATCACCGGCATGGCCGCCACCAACTGCTTCGGCGTCAAGGGCATGGCCTTCCGCTCCATGACCGACGGCCTGGTCCACCTGCTGCGGCGGGAGGCCATGAGCAAGGGCGTCAGCATCACCTATCACGACGACAACTCCATCTCCATCGAGCTCCACATCATCGTGGAAAATGGGGTCAACCTGCCCGCGGTGTGCCGCTCCATTATGAACGAGGTCCGCTATGTTGTCACGAAAAACACCGGCGTGCCTGTCAGGGCTGTGGACGTGTGCGTGGATTCCATGACCTTGTGAGGGAGGAGCAAGTCGAATGAACGAACAGATTACAGGGGCCCTCTTCAAGCAGATGGTGCTCCACGGCGCCGCCGCCATCACCGCCCAGAAGCAGGCCATCAACGACCTGAACGTCTTCCCGGTGCCCGACGGGGACACCGGCACCAACATGAGCATGACCATCGGCACCGCCGTGACGGAGCTGCGGAAATCCGCTCCCGCCACACTGACCCAGGCCGCCGACCTCACCGCCTCCGCGCTGCTGCGGGGCGCCCGGGGAAACTCCGGCGTCATCCTGTCCCTGCTGTTCCGGGGGCTGAGCAAGGGCCTCAAGGGCCTGGAGACCGCCGACGCCGCCGCCTTCGCCGCCGCCATGCAGCAGGGCGTCCAGTCCGCCTACAAGGCGGTGATGAAGCCCGCCGAGGGCACGGTGCTCACCGTCTCCCGCCTTGCCGCCAAGCGGGCGGTGGAGTGCGCCGCGGAGGAGCGGGACATCGAAAAGGTGCTGGAGGAGGCCATCCGGGAGGGCTACGACACCCTGGCCCAAACCACCGACATGAACCCGGTGCTGAAAAAGGCCGGCGTGGTGGACGCCGGCGGCAAGGGCTACCTCCTGATCCTGGAGGGGATGCTGGCGGAGATGCGGGGCGAGCCCATGCCTGAGATTTCGGAGGAGGCCGCCTCCCGGGAGAAGGCCGATTTCGCCGCCCTCTCCGATGAGGACATCACCTTCACCTTCGACACGGTGTTCATCGTCCGCAAGACGGTGGAGCGGTCCCTGGACCCCCTGCGGACCTACCTCGGCAGCATCGGCGACAGCCTGGTGATCGGCGAGGACGACGACGCCTTCAAGGTCCACGTCCACACCGACATCCCCGGCGCCGCCCTGACGGAGGCCCAGAAATACGGCACCCTGGAGCTGGCCAAGATCGAGAATATGCGCACCCAGGCGGAGGACCTGGCCGCTGGCCGCCGTGTCCAGAGCACCGACGACCTGGACAACCTGGAGGAGGCCCTGGAGTCCGGCGCCGCCCAGGCCGGGGGCCACGTGGTGGCCCCGCCGGAGAAGAAGTACGGCTTTTTGGCGGTGTGCGCCGGAGCCGGGCTGGAGGCGGTCTTCAAGGACCTGGGCGTGGACGGCGTGGTGTCCGGCGGGCAGACCATGAACCCCTCCACCGAGGCCATTCTGGAGGGCGTGGACGCCGTCCCCGCCGAGACGGTGTTCGTCCTGCCCAACAACGGCAACATCATCATGGCCGCCCAGCAGTGCGCCGCCCTGACGGAGAAGAACGTGGTGGTCATCCCCACCAAAACCGTGCCCCAGGGCATCACCGCCATGATGAACGTGGACTTCGAGGCCCCCGAGGCGGAGGACATCACCGCCGCCATGACCGAGAGCCTGCCCACCGTCACCACCGCCCAGATCACCTATGCCGCGCGAAGCTCCGACTTCGACGGCTTTGACATCAGGGAGGGCGACTATCTCGCCCTGGAGGAGGGCAAGCTCTTCGGCACCGACGGGTCCCTCTCCGTCCTGCTGGAGCGACTGGCGGGCTCCGCCCGGGAGAAGGGTTCCTCCTTCATCTCGCTGTACTTCGGCGAGGACGTGTCCCAGGAGGAGGCGGACGCCGCCGGGAAGCTCTTCGGGGAGGCCTGCCCCGAGGCCGAGGTGGCCGTCCTCTCCGGCGGACAGCCCGTATACTACTATATCATCTCCATGGAGTGAGCGAACCATAGAAGGAGCGGTATGGCCCCAGGCCATACCGCTCCTTTTTTCAGTCGATCTCCCCCGGAGGCGGGGGCCGCTTTCCCGGCTTCTCCCAGCCGCGCTGGTCCTTGGGAACCGCCAGACACATGACCAGCCCCACCAGTCCCACCGTCAGGGCCGCCGGCGCCCCCATGAACCCCGGGGTCAGGAAGCCCTCCATCTTCGCGCAAAAGGCGCTGTAACCCGCGCCGTACGCCAGCTGGAAGAGGGTGCCCGCCAGGACGCCCCCATGGCTCCGGGCCCGCCGGGCCACCAGCAGCACAAGAGACGCCGCCGCCAGCAGCGCCAGAGCCAGAAAGTCAAACGCCAGCGCGATCATGGCCCCCAGGAGCCACACATCCGACAGCGTGGTCAGCCAGTAGGCGTGCCATCCCCCCAGGGCGATAAAGCCTGCCAGCGTTACGAAAATGTCGATTCGGACAAACCACTTCCAGGCCCTCTCCACGGCGTTTTACAGCGCCTCCATCTCCGCGTTCACCGCGTCCTCGCAGGACCGCATAGCCAAAATCGTCTTCTCCATCAGCTCCTCCAGGGTCCAGCCCAGCCGCTCCGCGCCGTCCTTGATGACGTCCCGGGAGCAGCCGGCGGCGAATTTCTTGTCCTTGAACTTCTTCTTCAGGGAGCTGACCTCCATGTCCTGGCAGCTCTTGCTGGGGCGCATCCGGGCCGCCGCGCCGATGAGGCCCGTCAGCTCGTCCGCCGCGAAGAGGACCTTCTCCATCTCGTGGGCGGGCTCCACGTCGGAGCACAGTCCGTAGCCGTGACTGCACACGGCGTGGATCAGGTCCTCGCCGCATCCGATCTCCGACAGCAGCTCCGGCGCCTTCTTGCAGTGCTCCTCCGGCCACTTCTCAAAGTCCACGTCGTGGAGGAGGCCCACCGCGGCCCAGAAGTCCGCGTCCTCGCCGTGGCCCAGCTCGCCCGCGTACCACCGCATGACGCCCTCCACCGTCAGGGCGTGCTGGATGTGGAAGGGCTCGGCGTTGTACTTGCGCAGCAGTGCCAGGGCCGCCGCCCGGTCGGGACAGGTTTTCATAGTCATCGCTCCTTTTTACCAAATTTCAGCACCAACAGTATACCTCATTTTCCGTCCGTTTGCAACCGCCCCGCGGCGAACTCCACCTGCTCTGTCAGGCGGCCCAGAAAGGCCGCCGTCTCCTCCGGCGGCTCGGCCATGCCGCCGGCCATCCAGTTCCGGAGAATCCCGCCGCACCCCTGCGCCAAAAACTCATACAGCCACCTCTGCTGAACGGCAGAGAGCCCGGGAAACCTGGCGGCCGTCTGGCCGGACAGCTGCCGCCAGCAAAGCTCCGACAGTCTCTGAGAAAAGCGGGGGTCTCCGTTGGCGGAGGCGATGACCTGGTATACGCCGCCGTTTTTCACCACCTGCCTCAGCATACCCTCCATCGTCTTTTGAAAGCCGTCCACGACGGACTGCTCCACATAGTCCTCCAGCTGCTCCAAAAGCCCCTCCTCGATTTTGTCCATCAGGTCGTAAGGGTCCGCATAGTGCCGGTAAAATGTCGCCCGGTTGATCTCCCCCCGCCGGCAGATCTCCTTTACGGTCACCTTGTTCAGCGGCATCTCCCGCAAAAGCTCCACAAAGGCCTCCTGAATCACCCGCCGGGTATACCGCACCCGCACGTCCTGAGCCATCCCCCGCACCCCTTTTCAACAGTTTCCGCCGCCGTGCCGCAGAACGGACACTTCCGCCCCAATTGCCGGTTGCCGGCCGCTCTTCCCGATATTATAATACATCTGTCGCAAAAATCAACATATATCGTGAAAGGAGGATTTGAATGCACACGCTTCTCTCATGGGTCGGACAGGTGCTGTCTGTGCCTGTGATCATGCTCTGCGCGCTTCTCGGCACCGTCGGGATGCTGAAGGCGGTCTCGTGGTTCCTGGGGCGCAGATAGAGCGAAGCGGTCCCCAATCGGGGACCGCTCTCTCATATTTCACCGGGGTCCGGGTCCCCGTCCAGGGTGACGAAATAGTCATAATAGGGCAGCAGGAACTTCCAGCCCGCCTTCACCCGGTCCACGATGTCCCGGCTGAACAGCTCCTCCGTCAGCTTGTCCTCGTGAATGATGGTAAAGGACCTGGCCCGGAACCAGGGCTCCAGCGCCGGCGACGGCGCGGCGGCCCTGGGCCGCTTGTAGTCCTGGGTCTCCAGAGTGAACTCCGTCTGCCCCGCCAGCTTCCCCGTCAGCTTCTCCATGGTCCCGGGGTCCCGGGTGATCCGGGCCCGGAGCTTGGCCATGGTGGCGGGCTTGGGCATCCAGTAGCCCATGCCGCAGGTCCACCCCTCCGGCATCAGCTCGAACCAGAAGGTGGGCCGGGCGGTCCACTGCTCCCCCGCCTGCTCCACAGAGAGCCACAGGCTCTCCTTATAGGGCCCCCGGCCGTGGAGCCGCCGGGCGTCCCGGTAGATTCTCGTCACCTTGCGGATCAATCCGCTGTCCGGCCTCTGCTCCAGCATGAAGGCGTACAGCTCGTCCGCCAGGTCGCACATGGGGCGGTAGAAATGGGTCAGGTAGATCTCCTTGTGGGCCTCAAACCACGTCCGCTCGTTGTTGAAGCGGATGCCCCACATGAAGTCCACGGTCTCGTCTGTAAATCCGGTAAACATGGCGCGCTCCCATCGTCGTTTTTCCTGCCGATTATACCAGAAAGGAGGAGCGGGGTCAACCGCTCCTCCCATTCTTTTATCCCTGGATGGACCGCTCCAGCATGGCCATCAGCTCCCCGGCGTGGCGGTACTCGTCTTCGCTGAGCTCGTTCAGGAGCTTCGCCAGACACGGGTCCGTGGTGCCGTCGGCGGAGCGGGCGTAGTTCATGCCGTTGCAGGCCTCCATGTGATACCGCTCCCGCAGGGCCGGACACCAGCGCCCGATGGTGACGGCGCCGCCGGCAATGGCGGGCCGGTAGCACTGGCCGGTGATCAGATAGTGGGCCGCCATCAGCCGCCGGGCGTGGGCCCCCTCGTCGGCGGCGATGTCCCGCAGCCGCTGCCGGGCCCAGGCGGGGGCCTGGCGGCTCATGGCCAGATAGTACCGCCGGTCCTCCAGCTCCTCCTCGATGAATCCGGTGAGCACCTCCAGCATCTCCGCCGCGGCGCTGCCCATGCAGCAGGGGTCCTGGGAGGCCCCGGGCAGCTGGCTCTCCTGCCGGGCCAGCTGCCCGGCGGGGGCCGCCTGCGGCTGGGGCGCCGGTGCCGCCGCCGCGTTCACGCCGGGATAGGGCTCCAGATCCGGGGCCACCCGCTGCCAGACCCGGTCGTACCGCCGGAAGTCATACACCTCGGGACTATGTATGTTCTCTGCCATAAAAGCCACTCCTTTGCTCTTCATCTGCGCCCCATCCTATGCCGCGGCGGACTTTTTTGTTCCTTGTTGCATTTGTCACAGGTAAATTTCTGTCAAATGGGGTAGACTATCTCTGCAAAGGATGGTTTTCCCCAAATAAACCCACCACAGTGATATGTTGTCTTTTTCTGCCGTATCTGGTAAAATAGATACGTTTTTGAAATTCACACTCTGAGGAGGTTCCAAACCATGCTGGAACTCAAGTCCATCAGCTACTCCGTCCGGGAGGGAGACGGGGAGCTGGGCATTTTGAACGACATCTCCCTCACCATTCCGGACCACCGCCTGGTGGTGTTCACCGGCCCCAACGGCGGCGGCAAGACCACCCTGGCCAAGATCATCATGGGGCTGGTGACACCCACCGCCGGCCAGATCCTCTGGAACGGGCAGGACATCACCTCCCTGGGCATCACGGAACGGGCCCGCCTTGGCATCAGCTATGGCTTCCAGCAGCCCCCCCGCTTCAAGGGGCTGACGGTGCGGGACCTGCTGACCCTGGCCCACGGGGACGAGAAGCTCTCCAAGGACAAGTGCTGCCAGTACCTCACCCGGGTGGGCCTGTGCGCCAACGACTACCTGGACCGGGAGGTGGACGTGTCCCTCTCCGGCGGCGAGGTCAAGCGCATCGAGATCGCCTCCATCCTGGCGAGGGGCGCCCAGCTGATGATCTTCGACGAGCCGGAGGCGGGCATCGACCTGTGGAGCTTCGCCCGGCTGACGGAGACTTTTGAGCAGATCCACGCCGCGGGCAATGGCACCATGATCATCATCTCCCACCAGGAGCGCATCATCTCCCTGGCGGACGAGGTCATTGTGGTAGGGGACGGACGGCTGCGCCACCGGGGCACGGCATCGGAGATTCTGCCCCAGATTCTGGCGGACACCCTGGGCGGCTGCCCGGTACTGACAAAGGAGGCGAACACGCTATGATGGACACCGAGATTGACCGCGAGCTTCTGGAGAAGATCGCGGACCTGGTCGGCAAGCCCGTGGGGGCTTTCAATATCCGCAAGGACAGCGGCTGTGACGGCCGCCAGTCCACGGAGCACATTGAGATCACCTCCAAGACCGACGGCAAGAGCGGCATCGACATCCGCGTGAAGGACGGCACCGTGGGCGAGACCTGCCACATCCCCGTCATCATCACCAAGTCCGGCGTGGAGGAGATGGTCTACAACGACTTCTACATCGGCGAGAACTGCGATGTGAACATCGTGGCCGGGTGCGGCATCCACAACTGCGGCGACCAGACCAGCCGCCACGACGGCGTCCACACCTTCTACGTGGGCAAAAACTCCAGGGTGAAGTACACGGAGAAGCACTACGGCGAGGGTGACGGCACCGGCGGCCGCATCATGAATCCGGAGACGGTGGTCTACCTGGAGGAGGGGGCCTCCATTCAGATGGAGACCGTCCAGATCCGGGGCATCGACTCCACCAGGCGGAACACGAAGATCGTCTGCGGCAAAGACGCCGAGGCCGTCGTCACTGAGCGGCTTCTGACCCATGGGGATCAGGCGGCGGAGAGTGACATGGAGATCGTCCTGGACGGCGAGGGCTCCAGGGGGCGGGTGATCTCCCGGTCTGTCGCCCAGGACCGGTCCAGCCAGGTGTTCTACCCCCGGATGGTGGGCAACGCCCAGTGCTTCGGCCACGTCCAGTGCGACTCCATCATCATGGGGGAGGCCAAAATCAAGTCCATCCCCGCCATCACCGCCAACTGCACCGAGGCCCAGCTGGTCCACGAGGCCGCCATCGGCAAAATCGCCGGCGACCAGCTTCTGAAGCTGGAGACCCTGGGCCTCACCGAGGAGGAGGCGGAGGACTGCATCCTCAAGGGCTTCCTGGCTTGATACTTTTTCTCGAGAGATATAGGGCCTCTTAACGTCTCTGACGTTTAGAGGCCCTTATACTCTTGAGTGAAAAGTATCCAAAAAGAGCTTTCGCGCGCTGCGGGGACTGGGTAATCCAACAAGCCTCTGCGACGGCATCGGGGGAATTGCTTTGATTCGGGCAGACTTTTTGTAACGCAAATATCAAAAACGGGAGAGAACCCAGTGCGGTTCCCTCCCGTCTTTTTGATTTGGAATCTATTTTTAATCACTCCACGGGGAATTCCGGGCTTCCAGCCGCGCCGGCGGCGATGGAGTACTCGGGAAACACCAGCACCGGCACGCCGTCCTCCCGGATATAGAAGGCGGTGGTCTCGTCCACCGTGGTAAAGCCGCCCTCCTCCGGCGTGAAGAAGTAGGTGAAGCCCTCCTCGTCCACACTGGCGGCGATGCCGGCGTTCACGGCCTCGTTGCACCGCTCCACCCAGTTTTCACCCAGCAGGTCCGCCAGGGTGATGTCCCGGTCCTCCGCCAGATCCAGGTTGTAGCAGTACCTCTCCTCCATGGAGGCCACCCAGCCCTCGGCAAAGGTCACCACAAAGGACACCCGGGTGTCTGTCTGGCTCTTGATCTCGTAGTCCACGATGACGTCCATGGTCCTCTCGCCCCACTCCTCCTCCGTGCCGCCGGTAGCGAAGAAGGCGTCCTTGTAGTCCTCCCAGTCCTGCCGGGCTTTTTCCTCCAGCCGGAGCACCTTGTTTTCAATGGCGTCGTTGACAGCTTGGGCCAGTTCACTCTCTCCGTCGGTCTCCAGCCTGGGAACGGAAACCGCATAGTTGATGCCGCCGTCGGAGGCGTTGAAGCTGATAAAGGTCATCACCCGGAAGAGGCCCCCCAGCACCGGCACCTCCGCCGCCGCCGCCGCCACGGTGGGAGACAGGTTCAGCGCCCCCACCAGCACCGCAAGACACGCGGCGGCTCCGATGCCGTACTTCCTCCACCGCCTGCGGCGGTAATTGGCCCTTCCCTGGCGGATGCCCGCCCGGACCCGGCTCTCCAGCTCCTGGGGGATGGGGGTGGCCTCGTAGTCCTCTCTGGCTTTTTTGAATTCGTTCATTCCAGTGTCACTCCTTCCAATGATACCCGCAGTTTCTTCAATCCCGCGTACAGGCGGCTCTTCACGGTGTTCAGGTTCCAGCCGGTGACCTCACTGATGTCCCGGAGGGCCATGTCCTCGTAGAACCGCAGCTTCACCACGGTCTGAACCTCGGGCGGCAGGGCGTTCACCCGGCTGGCCAGCGCGTCGTCCTCCGGCAGGGGGTCCTCATAGCTGCCAGTGTCCAGGGCCTCCGGCGGCACAAAGGCCACCCGCTTGCGCTGGCGCAGCAGGTCCATGCAGGTGTTCACCAGGATGCGGGTGAACCAGGTCCGCAATGCCGCCTCGTCCCGCAGGCTGTCCCGCCGCTCCAGCGCCCGGCAGACGGCGGTCTGCACCGCGTCCAGGGCCTCCTCCCGGTCCTGGAGGTAGCTGTACGCCAGGCGGTAGAACCGGGCCTGACCGCCGATGAGATACGCCTCCAGCTGGTCCTCTTTCAAAGACGCCATATACGCACCTCCCTTCTCTGTTGTTCTGTAGTATAGACGGCAGCGGGCGGGAAAAAGTTTGAAGAGAGAAAAAAATTCCGGCGAAAATTTTTCACCGGAATTCTTCCTCTGTCACGGGAACACCTTTTGGCACGTGCTCCCGACACCTTGTTGGGACGGGCCGCCCAGGGGGGCGGCCCTTACAGGCGGGCCGCCAATCAAAGGACCACAGGGACCGCCGCACCCAGAGGGCGGCGGCCCGGTACCCGCAGCTTCACGGGTCTCCAAAAATCTGTCAGTCGTACCGCAGGGCGTCGATGGGGTTGAGCTTCGCCGCCTTGTTGGCGGGGAGGTAGCCGAAGAGGACGCCGATGCCCACGGACACGCCGAAGGACACGGCGATGGCGCCGAAGGTGGGGGCGGCGTTGAAGGTGACACCGCTGGCCCCCAGGGACTCCACCAGCATCCCGCCCATGAGGGCCCCGATGCCCATGGCCATCAGGCACCCGAAGCCGATGCCCAGCAGGCCGCCGATGGCGGAGGTGGTGCCGGCCTCGATGACAAACTGCCGCCGGATGTCCCGCCGCTTGGCCCCCAGGGACTTGCGGATGCCGATCTCCCGGGTGCGCTCCGTGACGGACACCAGCATGATGTTCATGATGCCGATGCCCCCCACCAGTAGGCTGATGGCGGCAATGGCCACCAGCACCGCCATGGCCACGCCCATCATGCCGTTGATCATGGCCACCTGCTCCGCCATGGTCTGGATGTAGAAGGTGCTGCTGTTGTCGCTGTACTCCTCGCCGTAGAAGTCCAGCATCAGCTCCGTGAGGAGCTCCTTGGCAAGGCCCGAGGTCTCCCGGGAGGTGCAGGTGAGCTGGAAGAGCTGGACCTGCCGGGTGCCGGTGAGCTGGAGGGCGTTCTCGTAGGGGATGTAGACGAAGTCGTCGCCGCCGCCCTCCTCCATCACCTCGCTGCCCTGCTTCATCACGCCGATGACGGTGTAGGGCACGCCGCCCACAATGAGCCCCTGGCCCAGGGCGTCGCCGTGGAAGGCGGTCTTCTCCAGGTACGCGCCGATGACGCAGACATTGCTCCGCTGGAGCACGTCCACATAGCCCAGGAAGCGGCCCTCTCCCAGCCGGTCCCCGTCCAGGGTGGCGGACAGCTCCGGGTTGTAGAAGGCCTCGCTGACGCCGTAGATGTTGGTCTTCTCGTACTTCTCGCTGTCCCGCCGGGCGCCGGTGCCGGCGCCGACCCAGGGGGTGACGCCCACGAACACGTCCGGCCGCTCCTCCACCAGGTCGTAGATGTCCTGGGCGTCCAGGGCCAGGGCACCGCCGCCGAAGCCCCAGTTGTAGGCGTAGATCTGGTTGATGCCCACCTTCTCCACCTGCTGCTCCACCATGCCGGTGAGACCGTTGCCCAGGGAGATGATGACAATCACCGCCGCCACGCCGATGATGATGCCCAGCATGGTCAAAATGGCCCGGGCCTTGCTGGTCTTTAGAGATTTGATGGCCAATTTAAAGGACTGGGTGAAATTCATGCCCCCACCTCCCCGGACTCCCCGTCCTCGGCCCGCACCACGGCCCGGGGATCGCCGGCGTCGCCGTCGTAGATCACCCGCCCGTCCTGGAGGCGGACGATGCGGCGTGCCTTGACGGCGATGGAGTTGTCGTGGGTAATCAGGACCACCGTGTCCCCCTCGGCGTTGAGCTTCTGGAGGAAGCCCAGCACCTCCCGGCCCGTGCGGGAGTCCAGGGCGCCGGTGGGCTCGTCGGCCAGGATGACGGAGGGCTCCCCCGCCAGGGCCCGGGCGATGGACACCCGCTGCTGCTGGCCGCCGGAGAGCTGGCTGG
>CAMNRF010000014.1 GCA_946551795.1 uncultured Oscillibacter sp. | reverse complement strand
GCGCGGTGCGCACACCGAGAAATTCCCCAGAAGGCCGCGCCGCAAACTCCCGCGTCCCCGTCCAATCCGGCGCGGCCTTAGCGCCTTTGCCGTCTCCGGGGGCAAACAGCCCGCCCCCAACCCTTGATTCGCATGTTCAGCGCACTGTTATGGAGCGGGGAGGAGGTCCTCCTCCGGCACCGCGATCACGTTCAGCGTCTCCGTCACCCGCTGGTCCAGGTCGCACTCCAGAGTGACGTCCAGGTGGATCATGGTCTCCTCCGGGAAGTCCAGGGGGAAGAGGGCGAAGGTTCGGTCGTACACCGCCTGCAGCGCCAGCTGCTCCCGCTGGTCGTAGACTTCCGTCCCTGTGGGCGTGGCAAAGAGAGACACCCCCTGGACCCCGGTCTCCGTGCCCTGCTGGAAGCTTACCAGCAGATAGACCCGTCGGCCCACGGCGAAGGCCTGCCAGTTGTCTCCTCTGTCAGGCTCCAGGGGTGTGCCGTCCTCGTTGAAGAAGTAAACACCGGTCACATACGGCTCCGCGTGCCGGGGCATGTCCACATTTTTTTCCGGTTTGAGAGCGGTCCACATGGCGATCGAGAACAGGGCCGAAACGACCAGCACTCCCAAGACCAGGAGCGCCGTCCGCTTCCAGTTCCAAAAGGGCGGCTTGGGGGCGGAGGGAGGGGCCTCTCCGCCCTCCTCCGTCTCAAAGGCGACCTCCAGAATCTCGCTCAGCGTTTTCAGATTCTCCGGCGTGGGAACAGAGGCCCCCACCTCCCATTTGCTCACCGCCTGGCGGCTGACCTCCAGCCGCTCCGCCAGGTCCTCCTGGGTGAGGCCCCGGGCCTCCCGGGACTGTCTGATGGTATCCGCAATATTCATATAGGCAATACCTCCTGTTTCATGGTTTTGAAACGCGTCTCTGGGAGCCAGTATAACAGGCTGCGCCGGTTGCGTCCACCAACAGAGGTCCGCAACCACGGTTGCGGGGGTTTTTTTTGCCGGAGGTGCCAGATTCCGCCCCGCCGTCTCGTTTTAGAAGTAGAACGGCGCCATTCAAAAGGAGATGATACTACGGAACAGATTTTATACTCCCGCCAGGAGGCCGAGGAGTTGGTCAGCCGCTGGGCGGACACGGTGCTGCGGGTGGGCTATACCTGGACGGGCAGCCTCCAGGACGCCCAGGACGTGAGCCAGACCGTGCTCTTGAAGCTGCTGACCTCGCCCCGCCGCTTTGACGGGGAGGCGCAGGAGCGGGCCTGGGTGCTCCGGGTGGCGGTGAACTGCTGCAAGGATTTGAAGAAGTCCGCCTGGTCCCGCCGCCGGGCGCCCCTGGAGAGCGCCGGGGAGATCGCGGCGGAGCTGCCGGAGGCGGAGGACAGCCCGGTGCTGCGGGCGGTGCAGGCCCTGCCGGAGAAATACCGCCAGGCGGTGTACCTGCGGTACTACGAGGAGTACGGGGTGGAGGAAATCGCGGAGCTGATGGGGTGCGGAGCCCCCCAGGTGAGCACATACCTCTACCGGGGAAAACAGAAGCTGAAAACGATGCTGGGAGGTATGTATGGACAACAATCTTTATCGGAGTGAGCTGGACCGGGTGCGCTACACGGCGGAGGGCCGGACGGCGCTGACAGACCGGCTGATGGAGGCGGCAAAGGAGCCTGAGGAGGAGCGCCGCCGCTCCCGGTGGACCCGGGGAGCCGCTGCCGCGGTGTTGGCGGCGGTGCTGCTGGCGGGCAGCGCCGTGGCAGCGGCAGGGATTCCTGGAAATCTCATGGATTGGTTTATGCGTCAGTGGGAGGACCAGACCGACCGTGACATGGGCGAAAATCAGACGGCCCTTATTGAACAGCTGACACAGGAGATAGGCGCCAGCGTCAGCGAAAGCGGCGTGACGGTGACGTTGGATTCGGTTACTCGGGGAAACAGCGGCGCTTGGCTGCTGCTGCGGGTCAGCGGCGCGGATATTCAGCAGACCGATCTCCCTTATCATTTTGGGAGGATGGATTTGAGCTTCATGCCGAATCCGGATACTGTAGAGACGCCCGGCAGCTACGGTATGTCGGTGGAGTTTTCCCGAAAAAGCGAGGATGGGCTGCTTATGTTAATATCGTATGATTCCCAGCTGATTGAGGAGGATACTCTCTTAAAGGGCTATGAGGGAGAACTCCTTTTGCAGAATCTGATGTGCGGAGATTCCGTGATGCGGGAGGGGGAGTGGCGGCTGAGCTTTTCCCTGCCGCCAGTAGAGGGGCAGCCCCTTTTGACCCTGGACAGCGTGACGGTTTCCGCCACGGATCAGAAGACGCAGAAACGGTGTATGACGGAGCTGCGGAATATTCAAATATCCGCTACGGATATTCGCTTTACACAGAGCGCGGAGGATCAGATGTGCGCCCCACAGCTAGACGCATTGGTTTTGAAAGACGGCACGGAGATCAAAACGACTGGCGGCGCCTCCCGATGGACGTCGGGGGCAGGCGGCGGGGAGTGGGCCACAATTCATTTCTGGACATTGCCTGTGGACCTGGAGCAGGCGGTGGGGTTCCGTGTTGGAGAGCAGACCATTTTCCTCGATGCGATTGAATGAAGCGGCGGAGGCCGTCAGGCCTCCGCTTTTTCTACCGGCATAAAATTCCCGTATCCCTTGCGCCCCAACGCCTGCAACCTCTGGTTGACAAACTTCCACCTTCCGCGTTCTTGTTTTTCTCTCCAAAACGGCGTACCATGGGCCCATCAAACAGGAAGGCGGAGACCGAGATGAATTTTTCTGAGAAGCTGGCGGCCCTGCGCCGCCAGATGGGGATGTCCCAGGAGCAGCTGGCGGACCGGCTGGGGGTGACGCGGCAGTCCGTCAGCAAGTGGGAGGGCGGCGCGGCGGCGCCGGAGCTCAGTAAACTGGTGGCGCTGTCGGAGCTGTTCCACGTCAGCGTGGACTACCTGGTGAAGGACTACTTGGAGGAGCCGGAGCTCCCGGCGGAACGGGAGGACGGCTCCGTGGCCAGGCTGACGGAGCAGGTGGAGGAAATCTCCCGCTTTTTCCGGGTCTGGTCCTGGGACAGTAAGACGAAAATCCGGGGCCTGCCGCTGGTATCCATCCGGTTCAGCGGCAATCGTATGCAGCTCAGGGACACGGCCAGGGGGATCATCGCCATCGGCAACATCGCCGTGGGCGTCCTGGCCCTGGGGATCATGAGCGCGGGCCTTGCCAGCATCGGCGTCATCAGCGCGGGGGCTTTGGCACTGGGGTGTCTGGCCTTCGGACTGGCGGCCCTGGGCCCGGCGGCCATCGGACTGCTGGCCTTCGGCCCTGTGGCGCTGGGCCTCTGGTACGCCGGAGGCGTGACCGCCCTGGCGGGGAAGATCGCCGTGGGTGTGGCCGCCGTAGGCGATACCGCCGTGGGATATGACGCGGCGGGGAACCATGTCCTTCTCTGGGGGGATGGATTGAGCCGGGGGGAGGTGGAGAGGTTCCTGCTGGAGCACCACCCGGACCTGTGGCGGCCCCTGCTGCGGCTGCTGGCATTCATAGGGTCCAATATTAAGTAAAGAAAGCGGTACCGGCGGAATGAAAGGCCGGTACCGCTTTTGCGGTCAGATATTTTTTTTGATGGTATTGATGGCGCCCTTCTCCAGCCGGGAGACCTGGGCCTGGGAGATGCCCACCTCGGCGGAGACCTCCATCTGGGTCTTGCCCTCGTAGAACCGCAGGGACAGAATCCGCCGCTCCCGGTCGTCCAGCCGCTTCATGGCCTCCTTCAGGGCGATGCGGTCCGTCCAGTTTTCGTCGGTGTTCTTGGTGTCCCGCACCTGGTCCATGACGCAGAGGGTGTCCCCGCCGTTGTCGGAGTACACCGGGTCGTAGAGGGACACCGGGTCCATGATGGCGTCCATGGCGAAGACCACGTCCTCCCGGGGGATGTCCAGCTCCTTGGCGATCTGCTCCACCGTAGGCTCCCGCTGGGTCTCCGCCACCAGGCGGTCCCGGACCTGGAGCACCCGGTAGGCGGTGTCCCGCATGCTGCGGGTCACCCGGATGGCGCTGTTGTCCCGGAGGTAGCGGCGGATTTCGCCGATGATCATGGGCACGCCGTAGGTGGAAAAGCGCACAGGCTGGGTGATGTCGAAGTTGTCGATGGCCTTGATGAGGCCCACACAGCCCACCTGAAAGAGGTCGTCGGCGTTCTCGCCACGGCCTGAAAACCGCTGGATCACCGACAGCACCAGCCGGAGATTCCCCTCGATCAGCTGGCGGCGGGCCTCCTGGTCCCCCTCCTTTGTCCGGCGCAGGAGCGCCATGGTCTCCTCGTTTTTCAGGACCTTGAGCTTGGAGGTGTTGACCCCCGCGATCTCCACTTTTCCCTGCATAAAACCGTATTCCTCCACTGCTTTTTTATGTGGCGAAACAGCCTGCGTTCAGTATTTCCCCCGGCGATTTTTCCTATACTGGGAGGTTTTGTCGCTTTGTGGGCAGGGAGGACTTGCCTTGAAAAGGCGCAAAGCACAGAATAAAGTTTAGGGCCGCCCTTTTCAAAGGGCGGTGGGGTCCAGGGGCAACGCCCCTGGGCGCGCCTCGCAAGGCGCGAAATTCTCTCTTGTCTTCTATTACTGATAAAAATGAATCCGCGGCAGAGAGCGCCTTTGCCGCCCTCCGGGCGGCAAACAGCGTCCTCTCGCTCATGGGTGCATGGGGTACGCCCCGCCGGACAGGGCGATAGAATGGGACATTCCATATCCCGCATAGGCTCTTTGAGGAGGTGAAGGCTATGCAGTGCAGGATTCGCGGCCTGCGGCGCAAGGAGGTCATCAACATCTGCGACGGCTGCCGCCTGGGCTTTGTGTCCGATGTGGACATCAAGGTGCCGGAAGGGCAGGTGCTGGCCATCGTGGTCAGCGGGCCGGGGCTGTTTTTCGGCCTGTTCGGCAGGGGGGAGGAGTTCTACATCCCCTGGGATTGCATCCAGCGCATCGGGGACGACATCATCCTGATCGACAAGCCCTTCCAGCGCCGGGACCCCAGTTTGGAGAAAAAGCGCAGGAGAAGGTGCTGAGACGCGGAATATATGGCATATTTTCCTGGAGTTTTGGGAAAAAATACTTGCATTCTGTATTTTGCTGTGGTATTATATTTCAGCATTCCGCACGGCGCGTGGACTCTCCGTCTGTGCCCGCCCTGGGTTGGCGGGGAGGCTGAAGCCGCCGGAGGTCAAACTAAATCAGATTTGGAGGAAACAAACACTATGGCAAATTCTAGCGTCGTATCCATGAAGGCCCTGCTGGAGGCGGGCGTCCACTTCGGCCACCAGACCCGCCGGTGGAACCCCAAGATGGCCCCCTATATTTACACCGAGCGCAACGGCATCTATATCGTGGACCTGCAGAAGACCGTCCGCAAGCTGGAGGAGGCGTACAACTTCGTCCGCCAGCTGTCTGAGAACGGCCAGTCCCTGCTGTTCGTGGGCACCAAGAAGCAGGCCCAGGACGCTATCCGGGAGGAGGCCACCCGCTGCGGCCAGTACTTCGTCAACGCCCGGTGGCTGGGCGGCATGATGACCAACTTCAAGACCATGCGCACCCGCGTGGACCGTCTGAACCAGCTGAAGACCATGCAGGAGGACGGCACCTTCGATATGCTGCCCAAGAAGGAAGTCATGAAGCACATGGGCGAGATTGCCAAGCTGGAGAAGTACCTGGGCGGCGTGAAGGAGATGAAGCGCCTGCCCGGCGCCCTCTTCATCGTGGATACCCGCAAGGAGCGCAACGCCATCGCCGAGGCCCACAAGCTGGGCATCCCCGTGGTGGCCATCGCCGACACCAACTGCGACCCCGACGAGATCGATTACGTCATCCCCGGCAACGACGACGCCATCCGCGCCATCAAGCTGATCTCCTCCATCATGGCCAATGCCGTGCTGGAGGGCAAGCAGGGCGAGCAGACCGAGGAGGCCGCCGCTGAGAAGACCGACGCCGAGTGATCCGGTTTTGGGATTGACGCTTTTTGACTGAATATAGAGTGGAGGAACAATAAAATGGCTTTTACAGCTGCTGACGTAAAGAACCTGCGCGAGAAGACCGGCGTGGGCATGATGGACTGCAAGAAGGCCCTGGCCGCCTCCGACGGCGACATGGACAAGGCCATTGAGTACCTGCGGGAGAAGGGCCTGGCCGCCTCCGTGAAGAAGGCCGGCCGCATCGCCGCCGAGGGCATGGCCTACGCCGGCGTCGTGGACGGCGTGGGCGTCGTGGTGGAGGTCAACGCCGAGACCGACTTCGTGGGCAAGAACGAGAAGTTTGTGGACTTCGTCAAGGGCGTGGCCGCCACCGTGGCCGCGGCGAATCCCGCCGACCTGGACGCCCTGATGGAGTGCAAGTACAACGGCACCGACATGACCGTGCTCCAGCAGCAGCAGGAGATGGTCCTGGTCATCGGCGAGAATATCAAGGTCCGCCGCTTCGCCCGCTTCGAGGGCGGCGTGTGCGTGCCCTACGTCCACGCCGGCGGCAAGATCGGCGTGCTGGTGAACCTGGACACCGACCTGCCCGCCGAGAAGGTGGAGGAGGCCGGCAAGGACGTGGCCATGCAGATCGCCGCGCTGAATCCCCGCTTCTGGGATAAGTCCCAGGTGACCCAGGACGTCCTGGACGAGGAGAAGAAGATCATGATGGCCCAGATGGAGAACGACCCCAAGATGGCCTCCAAGCCCGAGCAGGTCCGGGAGAAGATCGTCCTGGGCAAGCTGAACAAGTTCTACACCGAGAACTGCCTGCTCCAGCAGGAGTTCGTGAAGGACGGGGACCTGACTGTGGAGAAGTATCTGGCCGCCGCCGCCAAGTCCCTGGGCGGCACCATCACCTTCAAGGATGCCGTGCGCTTTGAGAAGGGCGAGGGCATTGAGAAGAAGCAGGAGAACTTCGCCGAGGAGATCGCCTCCATGGTGAAGGGCTGAGATCCGACTGCACCCGCGGGCCCGGAGCAACTGTCGTTGCCCCGGGCCCTTCGCCTACCGGCGTGAGAGAGAAATCAGAGCCTGTGCCAAAGCGGCGGCCGGCGGCGGAGAACCCGCCCGGAGGGCCCCTGGGGCCGTGAGCAGGCTCGAAGAGAGAAGTGATGCAAATGATCATCCTGGACCTGGAGTGGAACCGCAGCTATGACAAAAAGCCCCTGGACGAGATCCTCCAGATCGGCGCGGTCCGGGTGGAGGAGATCGGCGGGCCCATCGTGGATGCCTTCAGCGCCTTCATCCGGCCCACGGTCCACAAGCGGTTTGACCCGGGGGCGAGAAAGCTGCCGGAGCTGCAGGCCTCCGTCCAGTCCACGGTGGAATTCCCCCAGGCGCTGGAGGCGTTCCGGGCCTGGTGCGGGGGAGAGACCGCCTTTGCCGCCTGGGGCGGCGGGGACGACTTCAAGGCCCTCCGGCAGAACTGCGAGTACTGGAAGCTCCCTCCGGTGCCAGTGGAGACGGTCTGCGACCTCCAGACGGCCTTTTCCTACCTGGTGGGCACCGGCCAGCAGGTGGCGCTGTGGCGGGCGGTGGAGTACTGCGGCGTGCCGGACATTTTCGATTTCCACAACGCCCTGTGCGACGCCATGTACACCGCCGTGGTGGCCCGGTGGATCACCCCGGAGGCCCTGGCCTACCGGCCGGAGCGGCGGGAGAAGTCCCGTCGCCTGCCCTCGCCCCGCCTCTCCAGGCTGCCCTTTCCCAGGCAGCCCCGCCGGAAGGTGGGCCCCCTGCCCAGCCCGGAGGGCGTTCTGGACGCCAGGGCGGGGCGGCAGCCGGTCTGCCCCCTCTGCGGGCGGACGGGCTCGGTCAGCCGGTGGTGCTTTCCGCGGCCGAAGGGAGAGGCGGTCCCCCTGGTCTATTACGCGGTGTTCCGCTGTCAGGAGCACGGGCGGTTTTTGTGCCGCATGACGCTGAGCTCCCGGGAGGACGGGACCTGGGTGGGCCGGCGGTCCGTCCCGGCCATCACGCCGGAGCTGATGCGGGAGTACGAGGCGGCCCGGCAGGGCGGCACCCACGTCTGCCGGAGCGAGGGGCGGAAAAGGCGGCGGTGCCGTCCGGCGGGGAAGGCGGCCGGGCAAGACGCTTAAAATCCGGAAAATGCCGCATACTATCGCCGGTGATGAAAGATGGAGTCCATTTGGACAAGAGAGACGGCCCTGCCCCGGTTTCCCTCCCTGCGGGGGGACCTCCGCACGGATGTGCTGGTCATCGGCGGCGGACTGGCGGGACTGCTGTGCGCCCACCGCCTGACGGAGCTGGGCGTGGAGAACGTACTGGTGGAGGCCGGCGTTCTCTGCGGCGGCGTGACGAAGAACACCACCGCCAAGATCACCTCCCAGCACGGGCTGATCTATGGCAAGCTCCTGCGGCGGCTGGGCGCGGAGCGGGCCGGGATGTACCTGGAGGCCAGCCAGGCGGCCCTGGGGGAGTACCGGCGGCTGTGCGCCGGGATGGACTGCGGTTTTGAGGAGCGGGACGCCTTTGTCTATGCCCGGGACAGCTGGGACAAGCTGGAGCGGGAGATGCGGGCGCTGGAGGCTCTTGATTTCCCGGCAGAGCTGACGGAGGCGGTGCCGCTGCCCTTTCCCACGGCGGGGGCGGTGAAATTCCCCAGACAGGCGCAGTTCAATCCGCTGCGCTTCGCGGCGGCTCTGGTAAAGGGCCTCCGGGTCTATGAGCACACGCCCGTCCTGGAGCTGGCCCCCGGCACGGCGGTGACGCCGGAGGGGAAGATCCGGGCGGAGGGGATCATCGTCTGCACCCACTTCCCCTTCCTCAACAAGCACGGCAGCTACTTTCTCAAGATGTATCAGAGCCGCTCCTACGTGCTGGCGCTGGAGAACGCGCCGGATGTGGGCGGCATGTATGTAGACGAGGCGGAGGACGGACTGTCGTTCCGAAACGCCGGGGAGCTGCTGCTCCTGGGCGGCGGGGGCCGCCGCACCGGCAAAAAGGGCGGCGGCTGGCAGGAGCTGAAACGCTCCGCGGCCCGGTATTACCCCGCCTCCCGGGAACGGGCCCGCTGGGCGGCCCAGGACTGCATGACCCTGGACGGGGCGCCCTATATCGGGCCCTACTCCGCCAGAACCCGGGGGCTCTATGTGGCCACGGGCTTCAACAAATGGGGGATGACCTCCTCCATGGTTTCCGCCATGATCCTGGGAGACCTGCTGACGGGCCGGGAGAACCCCTGGGCCCCGGCCTTCTCCCCCTCCCGCACGGTGCTCCGGCCGCAGCTGGCGGTCAACGCCGCCGGGGCGGCGCTGAACCTGCTGACCCCCACCAGGCCCCGGTGTCCCCACATGGGTTGCGCATTGAAATGGAATCCCCAGGAGCGCACCTGGGACTGCCCCTGTCACGGCTCCCGGTTTACGGAGGAGGGCCGCCTGATTGACAATCCGGCTACCGGGGATCTGAAACGCTGTGGGCCAAAGAGAGAATAGCCGCGGGGCCGCCGGGAAACCGGCGGTCCCTTTCGCCGCCGGAGGCATATCCCGCCGCTCTGCCGCATAGGATTCCCAAGAATGAAACGGGAGGGGACAGCCATGACCTCAAGGCAGGCGGGACGGAGGATCAGCACCATTGCGGCGGAGCGGCGGAGACAGGTCCGGGGCGGCGCGCGGCGCGCGGTCCGGCGGAGAGACGAGTCCCTGAGCGCCTCGGAGCGCCGCCGCCTGATCCAGCTGGCGGCTTGCGCGGGGATCTTCGTCCTGCTGGTGGCGGTGAAGCTGCTACTGCCGGGGCGCATGGCCCAGATCGACCAGTTTTTGACCAGCCGCATGGAACAGAACGTGGACGTGCGGGCGGTGTTCTCCGCCGTGGGGCGGGCCTTTGCCGGGGAGTCCGACGTGGGCGGCGCAGCCCGGGACGTGTACCAGGCGGTGTTCCACCCGGAGGCGCCGGGGGAGGCCCTGGAGACCGCCGTTTTGGGGGAGCTGCCGGAGGCGTCGGCCCTGGACACCCTGCGGGCCTGCCGGGAGGAGCCGGAGCCTCCGGCGGCGGAGAGCCCTGCTCCGGCGGACGGGGAGGGACAGGCGTCTACCCTGGCCTACGTGCTCTACTCCGAGCAAAACCTGCCCGGCAACGTCAGCCTGGAGCAGGCGATCCTGGACTTTGACTACCGCGCCCCTGTCGCCGGGGCCCTGAGCTCCAATTTCGGCTATCGGGAGCACCCGGTGGAGGGGGAGGAGCGGTTCCACTACGGCGTGGACCTGGCGGCGGAGAGCGGCACGGAGATCGACTGCTTTGCCGACGGCACCGTCACGGCGGTGGGGGAGAGCAGCAGCTACGGAAAATACTGCGTGGTGGCCCACCAGGGGGGATACACCACCCTCTACGCCCACTGCAGCCGGGTGACGGCCTCCTCCGGCGCGGCGGTGAGACGGGGACAGAAGATCGCCGAGGTGGGGGAGACCGGCATGGCCACCGGGCCCCACCTGCACTTTGAGCTCCAGCGGGACGGCGTGTACCTGAACCCCATCTACTATGTGGCGGCGGTTTGACCTGCGGAGTCGTGTCCATGTGTCGCCGGGGTTCTGCCTGCTGACGGCCTGGTTTGCCCTGGACAACGGCTGGGAGCTGCTGGGCACCGTGCTGGGGGCCGCCGCCCTCCACGAGCTGGGGCACTGTCTGGCCCTGGGTCTCCTGGGAGCGCCTGTCACCGGGCTGCGGATCGGCATCTTCGGCGCGGAACTGGCGGCGGACCGGAGAGGGCTGTCCTATCCCGGCGAGCTGGCGGCGGTGCTGGCGGGGCCGGGGGCGAACCTCCTGTGCGCCCTGCTGCTGACGCTGCCGGGGGGCGGGCGGTGGGCGGTGTTCACCGGGGCGAATCTGGTGCTGTGCGCCTTCAACCTGCTCCCTGTGCGGCCCCTGGACGGCGGACGGGCGCTGTACCTGCTGACCGCCTGGGCCGTCGGCCCGGCGGCCGGGGAACGGGCCGTCCGGTGGGCTGGGGGAATCACGGCGCTGTGTCTCGCGGCGGCGCTGGCCTTTGTAATGGTCCGGACCGGCGGGAGCCTGTGGCTGCTGCCCCCGGCGGCGGGACTGCTGGCGGCTGCGGGAGGAGAGCTGCGGGCGGGAAATTGGGCGGAGACTTGAAAAATTCCTGATCTATAAAAAAGTGCTTGCATTTTGTCGTGGTCTGTGGTATCCTATTCAGGCTACAAAGGGCGGTCCTCTGCCGTGAGGCGGCGAAACGCGCCGGATTCCCATTGAAAAGCGGCATGAACGCCTATATTTTAGGAGGAATTCATCCATGGATCTCATCAAGGAACTGAACAAGGAAACCCTGGCCCGGGAAGTGCCCGCCGTCAAGATCGGCGACACCGTCCGTGTCCACGTGAAGGTCAAGGAGGGCTCCCGCGAGCGCATCCAGGTCTTCGAGGGCACTGTCATCGCCAAGAAGCACGGCGGCATCGAGGAGACCATCACCGTCCGCCGGATCTCCTACGGCGTGGGCGTGGAGAAGGTGTTCCCCGTGCACTCTCCCTCTATCGACACCATCCAGGTCGTCCGCAACGGCAAGGTCCGCCGGGCCAAGCTGTACTATCTGCGCGGCCGTGTGGGCAAGAGCGCCAAGGTCAAGGAGAAACTTTGATCCGGAGAGAAAGAGAGGCTGCGGCCTCTCTTTTTTCCTGTCTTGGGCTTGTGAAACCGGAGTTTTTTTGTTATACTGTATAAATTAACGATTCGGGAGCTTTGTCAATGGGAAAGAGAAAGAGAGCGCGGCCGCCCGGGCGGGAGCTGTACGAGTGGGTGCAGGCGCTGGTGTGCTCCGTGCTGACGGTGGTGATGGTCTTCACCTTCGCCGTCCGGATTATCGGCGTGTCCGGCGGCTCCATGCGGGAGACGCTGCAGGACGGAGACCTGCTGCTGGTGCTGGACGGGTGGCTCTGCGGGGACTACGCCCCGGGGGACATCGTGATTCTCCGCAGGGAGGGCTTTCACGAGGGGAGCCCCATTGTGAAGCGGGTGGTGGCCGGAGCGGGTCAGACGGTGGACATCGACTTTGCCGCCGGCACCGTCTATGTGGACGGCGCGGCGCTGGAGGAGCCCTACGTCCGGGAGCCCACCCGCAGAGACGAGGGCATGGCGTTTCCTCTGACAGTGCCGGAGGGGTGTATCTTCGTCATGGGGGATAACCGCAACAACAGCGACGACAGCCGGAATCCCGAGCTGGGACCGGTGGATGTCCGCAGCGTCATCGGCAGGGCCCTCTGCCTGGCGGTGCCGGGGGCGGCGGAGGAGACCAAGGAGCGGGACTGGTCCCGCATCGGAATGTTGGATCGGGAGGACTGAGCGCAATGGCTGAGAATACGGAAAAGATGGAAAACCAGGAGGAGAAGAAGTCCGACGGCAGAGAGTCCTATGAGTGGGTGCAGGCGCTGGTGTGCTCCGTGCTGGCGGTGGTGGTGCTGTTCACCTTCGTGGCGCGGCTCATCGGCGTGGACGGGCACTCCATGCTGCCCACCCTCCAGAACGGGGACCGGATGCTGGTGCTGAATTCCATGCTGTACCACGACTACAAATACGGCGACGTGGTGGTGCTGCGGAAGGACACCTTTTTAAAGGAGCCCATCGTCAAACGGGTCATCGCCACGGCGGGCCAGACGGTGGACATCGACTTTGACAGCGGCACCGTCTATGTGGAGGGAGAGCCCCTCCAGGAGGACTATATCAACGAGCTGACCTTCCTGGAGGAGGGGACGGTGTTCCCCCTCACCGTGCCGGAGGGCCACATCTTCGTCATGGGGGACAACCGCAACCGCTCCAGCGACAGCCGGGACGCCAACCTGGGAACGGTGGACACCCGCTATGTCATCGGCAGGGCGGTGGCGGTGGCCTTCCCGGGCGTGGACGAGGAGACGCAGAAACGGGACTTCCGCCGGATCGGGGTGATTGCGTGAACATCCAGTGGTACCCCGGCCACATGACCAAAACGCGGCGGATGATTGCCGAGCAGCTCCGCAATGTGGACGCCGTGTGCGAGATTCTGGACGCCCGCATCCCCGTCTCCAGCCGGAATCCGGACGTGGACCGGCTGACGGCGGGAAAGCCCCGGCTGGTGGTGCTGAACCGGGTGGACCAGGCGGACCGGTCGGCCACTGACGCCTGGGCCGCCCACTTCCGGGCGAAGGGCTATGCCGTGCTGGAGACCAACGCCAGGGACGGGGCGGGGACGGCGAAGTTCGCCGCCGCCGTGCGGGAGCTTCTGGCGGACAAGCTCCGCGCCTACGCCGAAAAGGGCCAGGCGGGCCGTGTGGTGCGGGTAATGATCCTGGGCATTCCCAACGTGGGCAAGTCCACGTTTATCAACAGGGTGGCGGGCCGGAAGACCGCCAGGACCGAGGACCGGCCCGGCGTCACCCGGAGCAAGCAGTGGGTCCCCGTCGACCGGGGGCTGGAGCTGCTGGACACCCCGGGCATCCTCTGGCCCAAGTTCGAGGACCAGAGCGTGGGGCTGAACCTGGCCTACACCGGCGCGGTGAAGGATGACATTCTGGATGTGGAGACCCTGGGCTGTCACCTGATGGCCTACCTGGGGGAGCGGTACCCGGACGCATTGAAGAGCGGCTACAAACTCCCGGTCCTCCCGGAGCGGGAGGACGACGAGAACGACATCGCCTACGGCTACCGCCTGCTGGAGGCGGCGGGACGGAAGCGGGGCTTTTTGATCTCCGGCGGCGAGGTGGACACGGAACGCATGGCGAAGATTCTGCTGGACGAGTTCCGGGGCGGCAAGCTGGGACGGTTTACCCTGGAGGTACCGGAATGAGTGCAGGGACGAAAAAGGCCATTGGTGCGGCGGTGGTGGCGGCGTGTGTGATTCTGCACTTCTATACCAGTGTCCGCACGTTTTTTGAGAACTGGTACAATGACTACACGGTCTGGTCTTGGACCTTCCTGGGACTGTGGCTCCTGTGTCTGCTGGTGCTGGATATTTGGTTGTATTTTTTGGGGGGAGCGGAACTGCTCCGCAGCCTGAAATGGTATTGGGGCTTCAGCACTTTGCTGTTTGCGGTGCTTTTTCTGGGGGTTCTGCTGGATTGGACGATGCCGGATCTTGCCGCACTGGTAATTGTAATCTGCTCCTTCCTGACGCCCTTATTTCAGCTGGAGGCCGTTTTCTGGCGGTTCTGTGAGTCGGCGGGGCCTGCGCTCAGAGTTTTCGCAGGATTTCTGCTCTCATTGATGCACTTCGTTTATATCGCCCGGCTCTGCCGCCGGACCGGACAGAGAGGAGAGACAGCCCATGGACCTGTGGACCCCGGAGCGGGAATATTGGAATCAGAGCTTTGACACTCTCTGCGGCGTGGACGAGGCGGGGGCAGGCCCCCTGGCGGGACCGGTGTACGCCGCCGCCGTGATCCTCCCCCGGGAAATCGACATCCCCGGCCTCAACGACTCCAAGAAATTGACCGAGAAAAAGCGGGAGACCCTCTATGACCTGATCACCGCTCAGGCGGAGGCATGGTCCGTGGCCTTTGCCACGGCGGAGGAGATCGACGCGCTGGACATCCTCAACGCCCGGATGCTGGCCATGAACCGGGCCATTGACGGATTGTCCCAACCGCCGGACCTCTGCCTGATCGACGGCAGCCGGGACCACGGCAGCCGGGTCTCCATCACCGCGCCCCACGTCACCATCGTGGGGGGCGACGGAAAAAGTGCCTCCATCGCGGCGGCCTCCATCCTGGCCAAGGTCAGCCGGGACCGGTACGTCTCCACGGAGCTGGAGGCCCTGTATCCCCAGTATCAGTTCGCCCGGCACAAGGGCTACGGCACGAAGCTCCACTACGAGCTGCTGGACCGGTACGGCCCCTGTCCGGCCCACCGCGGGAGCTTTTTGAAAAAGTGGGAGGCGAGGCGTCCGTGAACGGCACACGAGCGGCCGGAGACCGGGGCGAGCGGGCCGCAGCCCGCTATCTGGAGGCGCGGGGCTGCGAGGTCCTGGCCGCCCAGTGGCGCTGCCGGTATGGGGAGCTGGACCTGGTGGCCCGGGACCCCAACGGGACCATCTGCTTTGTGGAGGTAAAGCTCCGGGGCGCCGGGGCCATCGGACTGCCCCGGGAGTTTGTGGACAGCCGCAAGCAGGCACGGCTGCGGAAGGCCGCCATGGCCTATCTGGCGGAGACCGGCCTGGACGACGCCCCCGCCCGGTTCGACGTGGCGGAGATTCAAGCGGACAGAGACGGCACCCTCCGGCTGGAGTACCTGGAGGATGCGTTTACATAACAACTATCACGAAAGTGAGGCAACCGAGATGAAATATTACAGCACACGGGACAGATCCCTCCGTATGGATTCGGCGGAGGCCATCAAGATGGGCCTGAGCCGGGACGGCGGACTGCTGACGCCGGAGGCCATTCCCCAGATCGACCGGGCGTTTTTGGAGAGCCTGGTGGGGGAGTGCTACCAGACCCGGGCGGCCAGGGTCATGGGGCTGTACCTGACGGACTACACGGAGGAGGAGCTGCTGGCCTTTGCGAAAAACGCCTACGGCCCCGACAAGTTTGACACGGAGGCGGTGGCCCCCGTCCGGACCCTGGACGAGACCACCCACTGCCTGGAGCTGTGGCACGGCCCCACCTCCGCCTTCAAGGACATGGCCCTCCAGATGCTGCCCCAGCTCCTCTCCGCCGCCCTGCGCAAGACCGGGGAGGACAAGACCGCCTGCATCCTGGTGGCCACCTCCGGGGATACCGGCAAGGCCGCCATGGAGGGCTTCGCCGATGTTCCCCAGACGAAGATTATGGTCTTCTACCCCAAGGACGGGGTGTCCAAGGTCCAGGAGGCCCAGATGGTCACCCAGGAGGGGGAGAACGTGGGCGTGTGCGCCGTGGTGGGCAATTTCGACGATGCCCAGGCCGGCGTGAAGCGCATCTTCTCCGATCCCGCCACGCGGGAGACCCTGGCGGGCCGGGGATACTTTCTCTCCTCCGCAAACTCCATCAACTGGGGCCGCATCCTGCCCCAGGTGGTCTACTATATCTCCGCCTACTGCGACCTGGTGCGGGACGGGAAGCTGAGCATGGGGGACCGGGTGAACTTCTGTGTCCCCACCGGGAACTTCGGAGACATTCTGGCGGCGTACTACGCCAAGCGCATGGGACTGCCTGTGGGAAAGCTCATCTGCGCCTCCAACCGCAACGACGTGCTGACGGATTTCCTCCGCACCGGCGTCTATGACCGCAACCGCCCCTTCCACACCACCATGAGCCCCTCCATGGACATTCTGGTGTCCAGCAACCTGGAGCGGCTGCTGTTCGACCTCTCCGGGGAGAACGACGCCGAGGTCCGGGGCTATATGGAGGCCCTGGCGAAGGACGGAAAATATGAGGTCTCCGACGGCATCAGAGCGGCGATGAAAGAGCAGTTCTGGGGCGGCTTCTGCGGCGAGGATGGCACCGCCGCCGCCATCGGGGAGTACTACAAAAAGGGCTATTTGATCGACACCCACACCGCCGTGGCCGCCAGCGTCATGGAGCAGTACCGCCGGGAGACCGGGGACAGGACCGTGACGGTGTTCGTCTCCACCGCGTCCCCCTACAAGTTCTGCAACCACGTGCTCACCGCCATCGGGGAGACCCCGGCGGGGGACGGCGTGGAGCTGCTGGACCAGCTGAACGGCGCCACCGGCGTGCCGGTGCCCCGGCGGCTGGCCGCCCTCAGGGGAAAGGAGCGGCGCTTCGACCGCACCTGCGAGAAGCCGGGCATGGACGATGTGGTGCTGGACTTCCTGAAATAGAAGTGAGGCTGCGGTGAAACGATTGAAACGAAAGCACGCCCGGCTCTTCTGGGCGCTGCTGGGCGCTTTTCTGGGCCTGGAGGGGGCGGGATGGTGCCTTCATCTGGCCGGAGAGGAGCTCTGGCGTCCCGCTCTTTTGAATCTGTCCAGCTGGTTTGCGATCCTGGGGTTTCTCCCATTCCTGATGGCGTGCTGGGTCTGGCGCCGGCTCCTCCGATGCCCCAACTGCCAGGACCGGGGGCGGAGCAGCTCCGTCCGCCTGAACCCAAAGAAAACGGACTGCTGTAAGAGCTGTAACCAGCCCATCCTCTTTGACGATCAGGAATAACTTTTTCCCTGCGAACCCGTCTTCGCTGCCGCCGCTCCGGCTTGGATGATCTCCAGACTGCCAGAGCGAGCGAAAGTTCTTTTGGTGACTTTGCCGCAAGCGGCTCTGCGGCTCTAAGGCGCATACTCTGTATTTGCGCCGCACATCTTTCAAGAATAGTCATGGAAGGGAGGGGCGCGTATGGCCCTCTACGCCATCGGGGACCTGCACCTCTCCCTGGCGGTGGACAAGTCCATGGAGATCTTCGGCCCGGCCTGGGAGAACTATGTCTCCCGCATCCAGGAGGGGCTGTCGGTCCTGCGGCCGGAGGACACGCTGATTCTGGCCGGGGACACCTCCTGGGGCATGACGCTGGAGGAGGCGGAGGCGGATTTCCGGTTTCTGGACCGCTTTCCCGGGAAAAAATATCTCATTAAGGGCAACCACGACTACTGGTGGACCACCGCCGCCAAGCTCCACCGTTTTTTTGAGGAGAGGGACATCCGCACCCTGGACATCCTCCACAACAGCTGCGCCTTTTACGGGGACCATGCCCTCTGCGGCACCCGGGGCTGGTTTCTGGAGGAAGCTCAGAAGCCCCATAACGCCAAGGTTCTGAACCGGGAGGTCATGCGGCTGGAGACCTCCCTGGCGGCGGCGGGGGAGCGGCCCATTTTGTGCTTCCTCCACTACCCGCCCTTGTACCAGGGCTACCAGTGTCCGGAGATTCTGGCGGCGCTGGGGAGATACCGGGTGGAATGCTGCTGCTACGGACATCTCCACGGCCCCGCCATCCGCCGCCGGTGGGAGGGAGAGCGGCACGGGACGGCCTTTTCCCTGATCTCCGCGGACTATCTGGGGTTTGCACCAAAAAAAATCTGCGAATAGTGGAAAATTAGTGGAAAAAGGGCTGGTAATTTCGGAATTCTTCTGGTAAAATAGATACTCGCACCGGCGTGCAGCCGGCGATGAACGGAGGAGTAGACAACATGAGTGTGAAAAGCTGCGAAAAGATCGAAAAAAGCCAGGTCGCTCTGACCATCGAGGTCGGCGCGGAGGCGTTTCAGGCCGCCGTCGAAAAGGCGTATCGGAAGATGCGCGGAAAGATCAATATGCCGGGCTTCCGCCCCGGCAAAGCCCCCCGCAAGCTCATTGAGCGGATGTACGGCGCGGAGGTGTTTTTCGAGGAGGCCATCAATATCGCGTTCCCTGACGCCTATGAGGAGGCCGTGAAGGAGAAGGAGCTCCAGGTGGTGGGCTATCCGGCGGTGGAGCTGGTGGGCGACGCCACCAGCGACGGCTTTACTTTTAAGGCCACCGTCCCCGTGTACCCCGAGGTCACCCTGGGCGAGTACAAGGGCCTCACCGCCGAGAAGGAGGAGGTCAAGGTCACCGCCGCCGACGTGGACGAGCGCCTCAAGCAGCTGAGCGACCGGAACACCCGCCTGGTGTCCGTGGAGCGGGAGGCCAAGGAGGGCGACACCGCCGTCATCGATTTCGAGGGCTTTCTGGACGGCAAGCCCTTTGACGGCGGCAAGGGGGAGAACCACAGCCTGGAGCTGGGGTCTCACAGCTTTGTTCCCGGCTTTGAGGAGCAGGTCGCGGGCATGAAGGCCGGCGACGAGAAGGACATCGACATCACCTTCCCCGAGGACTACCACGCGGACCTGGCCGGCAAGGCCGTGGTCTTCAAGGTCAAGTGCCACGAGGTGAAGGAGAAGGAAGTCCCGGAGATGGACGACGAGTTCGCCAAGGACGTCAGCGAGTTCGATACGCTGAAGGAGCTGAAGGCGGACCTGAAGAAGAAGATCACCGAGGAGCGCCAGAAGGCCGCCGACCGGGAGTTCGAAGACGCCCTGATGGCCAAGGTGGCCGAGGGCATCACCGCCGACATCCCCGACGCCATGGTGGAGGGCCAGGCCCGGCAGTTTGTGGAGAACTTCAAGGCGCAGATCACCCAGCAGGGCATCTCCTATGACCAGTACGCCCAGATGACCGGCATCACGGAGGAGAAGCTCCTGGAGGACGCCAGGGAGCCCGCCCTGCGCCAGGTTCGGATGGATCTGGCCCTGGCCGCCGTCATCAAGGCCGAGAACATTGAGGCCTCCGACGAGGACGTGGAGGAGGAGTTCAAGAAGCTGGCCGAGCAGTACGGCATGGACCTGGAGATGGTGAAAAAATACGTCCAGGCCGACCAGGTGAAGGACCAGGTGGTCAGCCGGAAGGCCGTGGCCCTGGTGGTGGACAGCGCCGCCGCCGTGAAGCCGGAGAAAAAGAAGAAGACCGCCAAGAAGGCGGAGGACAAGGCCGAGGAGGCCGCCGAGGGCGAGGAAAAGCCCAAGAAGACGGCGAAGAAGACTACCAAGAAGGCCGCCGACGGAGAGGAGAAAGCCGCCAAGAAGGCAGCCGGCGGTGAGGAGAAGACTGCCAAGAAGACCACCAAAAAGACCGTGAAGGAAGCAAAGAAAGAGGAAGAATAAGCCGGAGCGCGCTCCGCTTTACATCAGAGACGGCCCCGCCCCGGCGGCCTTCCACAGCCCGCCGGGGCGGATTTTTGGAATTGTTCATTGATTCGACACATTCTCTCATGGTGCTTGTGGTATCATGGGAGAATGGTTTATTGGGCAGATTCCGGACGGGCGCCGCTTTTACCGGCGCCCCGAGGGCCGCGAACCGCCCCACGAAAGATCGGAGGTTTTCAAGCATGAGTTTAGTCCCCTATGTAGTGGAGCAGACCAGCCGTGGAGAGCGTTCCTATGACATCTTCTCCCGATTGCTGAACGACCGCATCGTGTTCCTGGGCGAGGAGGTCAACGCAACCACCGCCAGTTTAGTGGTGGCCCAGCTGCTGTACCTGGAGGCTCAGGACCCGGACAAGGAGATCCAGTTCTATATCAACAGCCCCGGCGGCTCCGTCACCGACGGCATGGCCATTTACGACACCATGCAGTACGTCAAGTGCGACGTGTCCACCATCTGTGTGGGCATGGCCGCCAGCATGGGCGCGTTTTTGCTGAGCTCCGGTGCCAAGGGCAAGCGGTTCGTGCTCCCCAACGCGGAGATCATGATCCACCAGCCCTCCGCCGGCACCCAGGGCCAGATCACCGATATGGCCATCCACCTCAAGCGGCTGGAGACCATCAAGAAGCGGATGAACCGCATCATGGCGGAGAACACGGGCCGCTCGGTGGAGGAGGTCACCGCCGCCTGCGAGCGGGACAACTTCATGAGCGCCCAGGAGGCGCTGGAGTTCGGCCTGGTGGACCAGATCATCACCGCCAGAAAGTAATTGCCATGTTTCGCGGTTGCCCCGTCAGGGGCGAGCGAAACGGCTATCAAATCAATTTTTAATCTTTCGGCTTACCTCTGCGATTATTTTATTGCCGAAGGATTAAAAGCGAGACTGAGGGTATTTACCATGAGTGACGACGGCAAGAAGACGCTGCGGTGTTCCTTCTGCGGCAAGCATGAGCAGCAGGTCCACCGCATGATCCAGGGGCCCGGTGTGCGCATCTGCGACGAGTGCGTTCAGCTGTGCATGAGTATTCTGAACGACGGGTTTGACGATGTGGACTCCAACCCCCTGGAGGACATTCCCGACCAGCTCCCCACGCCCCGGGAGATCAAGGACGTGCTGGACCAGTATGTCATCGGCCAGGACGAGGCCAAGGTGGCGCTGTCCGTGGCGGTGTACAACCACTATAAGCGCATCTTTTTCGGCGGCGACGAGGACGTGGAGCTGCAAAAGAGCAACATTCTGATGCTGGGTCCCACGGGCTCCGGCAAGACGCTCTTTGCCCAGACCCTGGCCAGGATTTTGAAGGTCCCCTTCGCCATTGCCGACGCCACCACCCTCACCGAGGCGGGCTACGTGGGCGACGATGTGGAGAACATCCTCCTGCGTCTGCTCCAGGCGGCGGACTTCGACGTGGAGCGGGCCGAGCACGGCATCATCTACGTGGACGAGATCGACAAGATCGCCCGGAAGAGTGAGAACACCTCCATCACCCGGGACGTCTCCGGCGAGGGCGTGCAGCAGGCGCTGCTGAAAATCGTGGAGGGCACCGTGGCCAACGTGCCGCCCCAGGGCGGCCGCAAGCACCCCCACCAGGAGTTCATCCAGGTGAACACCCGGAACATCCTCTTCATCTGCGGCGGCGCCTTCGACGGCCTGGACAAGATCATCGAAAAGCGCCTGGACCAGAAGAGCATCGGCTTCGGCGCCAACATCCAGGGGAAGAAGGACAAGGATCTGGATAAGATCCTCCATGAGGTCCAGCCCCACGACATCCTCAAGTTCGGCATCATCCCGGAGCTGGTGGGCCGCCTGCCGGTGATCGCGCCGCTGAACGCGTTGAAGAGGGAGGATCTGGTGCGGATTCTGAAAGAGCCCAAAAACGCCCTGGTGAAGCAGTACAAGAAGCTGCTGGAGTACGACGAGGTGGAGCTGGAGTTCGAGGAGGAGGCCCTGGAGGCCGTGGCGGACAAGGCCATCGAGCGCAGCATCGGCGCCCGGGGCCTGCGGGCCGTGATGGAGAACCTCCTGACCCAGATCATGTACGACATCCCCTCGGACCCCACCATCGTCAAGGCGGTCATCACAAAGGACTGCGTGGAGGGGAAGGGGGAGCCTCAGCTGACCCGGGACCCCAACAAGATCAACTATTCCGTGAAATTGAACACCGGCAAGGGAGAGAAGCCGAGGACCGGCGGCTCGGCCCCGCGGTCGGCGTCTTAAAGATGAGAGGGAGGGACGCCTTGCGCCCCTTCCTCTCTTTCCCCTGAAAGGAGAATACCATGGAACCCATTACCATGAATATCCCCGTTCTGGCCCTCCGGGGCCTGACGGTTTTCCCCCATATGAACCTGACTTTTGACGTGGAGCGCCGGGTCTCCATCGCCGCTCTGGAGCGGGCTATGGAGGCGGATCAGGACATCTTCCTGGTCACCCAGCGGGAGGTGGGCGTGGATGTGCCGGGGGAGGGAGACCTGTACGAGGTCGGCACGGTCTCCCACATCCGGCAGATTCTGCGGCTGTCGCCCCATGCCGTGCGCTGTGTGGTGGAGGGGCGGCAGCGGGCGCGGCTGCGCCGCCTGTGGCAGGCGGAGCCCTATCTCCAGGCCAATGTGGAGCTGATCGAGGAGCCCGCCTCCGTCCGGCGGGGGCCCCGGATGGAGGCGACGCTGCGCCAGGCGTACAATCTCTTCGGCGAGTACGCGGGGCTGGTGAACAACCTGCCGGAGGAGGTGGCCGCCCAGGTGATGGACTGCCAGGACCCCGGGTATCTTGCGGATTTCATCGCTCAGAACATCAATCTGCGGTACACCGACAAGCAGGAGATCCTGGAGGAGCTGGTCCCCTATGTGCGGCTGCGGAAGCTCAACGGCTTTCTGGCCCGGGAGTGCGATGTACTGGGCTTTGAGCATGAGATGGAGGGCAAGGTCCGGGACCAGCTGATCCGCACCCAGCGGGATCAGATCCTGCGGACCCAGATCCGGGTGCTGCAAAACGAGCTGGGGGAGGACGAGGACGACGACGAGATCGAGGTCTACCGCCAGAAGATCGTGGAGCTCCAACTGGAGGAGGACACGGAGAAGCACCTGCTGAAAGAGGTCAACAAGCTGGCCAAGCAGCCCTACAGCAGCGCCGAGGCCGCCGTCATCCGGAACTATCTGGACGTGTGCCTGGAGATGCCCTGGAACGTGACCACCCGGGAGCGGGTCAGTGTGGACGCCGCCCGGAAGGTGCTGGAGCGGGATCACTTCGGATTGGAGAAGGTGAAGGAGCGCATCCTGGAGACCATCGCCGTCCGGCAGATGAACCCGCAGAGCAAGGGGCAGATCCTCTGCCTGGTGGGCCCTCCCGGCGTGGGCAAGACCTCCATCGCCATCTCCGTCGCCAAGGCCCTGAACCGGAAGCTGGCCCGGCTCTCCCTGGGCGGCGTCCGGGACGAGGCGGACATCCGGGGCCACCGGAAGACCTACATAGGCTCCATGCCCGGCCGGGTCATCGAGGCCATCAGCCGGAGCGGGTCTATGAATCCCCTGCTGCTGCTGGACGAGATCGACAAGCTGGGCAGCGACTACCGGGGCGACCCGGCGGCGGCCCTTCTGGAGGTGCTGGACAGCGAGCAGAACCACGCCTTCCGGGACCACTTCCTGGAGATCCCCGTGGACCTGCGGAAGGTCCTGTTCATCACCACGGCCAACACCACCGACACCATCCCCAGGCCCCTGCTGGACCGCATGGAGGTGATCCAGCTCTCCAGCTACACCGACGAGGAGAAGGTGCAGATCGCCCGCCGCCACCTGCTGCCAAAGCAGCTCAGGGAGCACGGCTTGAAAAAGAGCGCCCTCCGGATGGACGACGATGTGATCCGGGCCATCATCCGGGACTACACCCGGGAGTCCGGCGTCCGAAAGCTGGAGCGGCGGCTGGCCGCCATCTGCCGGAAGGCGGATATGCGGCTTCTGCAGGGTGATGTAAAGCGAATCACCATTACAGAAAAGGACCTGCCGAAGCTGTTGGACTGCCAGCCCTATCCCCCCGCCCTCCATACGGAGCGGGAGGAGACCGGCGTGGTGAACGGCCTTGCGTGGACGGAGAACGGCGGCGAGATCTTGGAGGTGGAGGTGCTGGCCTGTGACGGCACCGGCAAACTGGAGCTCACCGGGAACCTGGGGGACGTGATGAAGGAGTCCGCCCAGGCGGCCCTCAGCTGCCTGCGGAGCCGGGCGGCGGTGCTGGGCATTGAGCCCAATTTCTGGAAGGAGAAGGACATCCACGTCCACTTCCCGGAGGGAGCCGTGCCCAAGGACGGACCCTCCGCCGGCATCGCGGTTGCCACGGCCATGCTCTCCGCTCTGACGGACCGGAAGATCCGCTCCGGCATCGCCATGACCGGGGAGGTGACCCTCCGGGGCCGGGTGCTGCCCATCGGCGGCTTGAAGGAGAAGACCATGGCGGCTCTGCGGAACGGCATCGGCACGGTGCTGATCCCCAGGGACAACGAGCGGGACCTGGAGGAGATCGACCAGACGGTCCGGGCGGCTCTGCGGTTCATTCCGGTGGGGACGGTGGACGAGGTGTTTGCCGCCGCCCTCTGCCCGGTCCGGACGCCCGTCCGGGAGGAGGAGGCGCTGCCGCCCCTGCCGCCTCTGGTTCGGGAGCAGGAGCCTGTCCTGCGGCAGTAAGACGAGAGAGGGAGGGGTTCCATGCCTCTGAACTTTGGAAAAGTGGAGTTTGTCCGGTCCGCCGCTTCGCCGGAGCAGTTCCTGCGGGACGGCCAGCCCCAGTTTGCCTTCGCGGGGCGGTCCAACGTGGGCAAGTCCTCGGTGATCAACCGCCTGGCGGGCCGGAGGAACCTCGCCTACGTGGGCTCCTCCCCGGGGAAGACCACCCAGATCAACTATTTCCAGGTGGACCGGCGGGCCTATCTGGTGGATCTGCCCGGCTACGGCTACGCCAAGGTGAGCCGGGCGGAAAAGGAGCGATGGGGCCGGCTGATGGAGCGGTATTTCCAGGACGGGGGCGGCCTCATCACCACCGGCGTCCTGATCGTGGACATCCGCCACAAACCCACGGCGGACGATCTGACCATGCACGGCTGGTTCCGGGAGAGCGGCTGTCCGGAGATCGTGGTGGCCAACAAGCTGGACAAATTGAAGCGCAGTCAGGTGGAGCCGGCTCTGGACCTGATTCGGGAGACGCTGGAGCTGGCGGAGGCCGATGCCCTGGTGCCCTTCTCCGCCGAGAAGGGCACGGGGAGGGAGGCGCTCATCCAGCTCCTGAACGGGGCTTGTGAGAAGCCATAAATTGGTATTTCACAAAGACCCCGCGGCCTATTGCAATTTTGGAAATCATTGCGTATAATAGAGGCAGAGAAAGGCGGGACGCGAGGATTCTCACGTCCCGCTTTGTACAAAGAACTTGGATGGGAGCGGAAAGCCTATGAAAAAGAGGATTCTCACATTACTGCTCACACTTGTCCTCCTTGTGGGGACGGCTGTTCCTGCCTCAGCGGCAGGGACGGGGTTTTCCGATGTCCCCGCCGGGTACTGGGCCGGAGAGGCGATTCAGAGTGTGGCCGGAAAGGGCATTGTCTCCGGGTATCAGGACGGCACCTTCCGGCCCGGGCAGAAGGTGACCAACGCCCAGTTCGCGGTGCTGCTGGCCCGGGCTTTTTACCCGAAGGAGGCCAAGGCATATGAGGACCAGGGCTACGGCGGTCCCGCCCCCTGGTACTGGTCCAGCATGGCGGCCCTGCGGGACCACGATATTTTGAAGGGTACCGCCATGGGCCGGGACGCCGGCTGGCCGGAGCTGAGCTGTGACGGCGACTATGTCAGCCGGTACGACATGGCCCAGCTGGCCTACAATATCATGCTGGATCATGAGCAGAGAGGCAGCGAGGTGGAGCGGGAGATCGTCCATATGCGGGTCAGGGATTGGGAGCAGATCCCGGAGGGATACCGGGACGCGGTGGCCGCCTGTTACGTGCTGGAGGTCCTGCGGGGGCACGCTGACGGCGATTTTGACGGAGACGCTCTGATGACCCGTGCCCAGAGCTGTGTGGTGATCCACCGCCTGGGGAAAGCATTGGGTGTTGCCATCGGCACAGGGGAGTACGCCTCTTCCGGGCCCGTGGGGGCGACCCTCCTCAGCGGCCTGCCTGTCACGGAGGAGAACGTGAAGGATCTGCTCCAGCGGGTGGCCGATGAGTGGAAGGGGGATACCCGGGGGTTCGCCTATGCCGCGGGCAACTCCAGCGCGGAGGTGCAGGCGGTGATCTGGTCCTATGATGACGCCAACGGGAAGAAGCTGAGCATGACCAGCGGCTCCGGCGGCTACGCGGCGATGCTCAGCGACCGGGTCTTCGGCCGGCACGGCTTCCCCGCCAGGAAGCTGGACGACATCACCAGGATGCGGGCCGGCGACATTGTGATCACGCTGGACAACGGAAAGATCGTCCGGGCCTCCACCTACAGCGGCACGAAGGGGGATATGATGACCCTGGAGGGCAGGCTGGAGACGGGATACGGGATGTTCTACCTGAAGGACGGCGGCACCGCCGGCAATATGGTCATCACCCCCGGCGACGAATTCCCCGGCAGAACCTACGAGGTCTGGACCCGGTATCCGGAATAAGGTACGTGAACGCCCCGCCTTTCGGCGGGGCGTTTTTCTATGACAGCTCCGATGGGGACTTTGGCAGATCATTCCGCTCATCAATCGGGGTGGTGAGATAGAGCCGCAGGAGCTTGGCCCAGCCGGCCTCGGTCTCTGTAAACCGCCCGCCATTCAGCGCGTCATCCAGCGTCTCCAGTGCCGCCTCCAGCTCCATCGGGTGCCATTCGGCGTCATAGGCGGTATGGCGGAGAATCTGGAGTTTTTCCTCCTCCGATGGTCCCTCGAGGGCCAGATTTTTCGCGAACCTCACTGGATCGTAGAACAGCACATGGGACAGCAGTTCGCAGTAGGCATCTGTGCAGGCCCCGTCCAGGCCCCTGGCGGTGCAGCCCCATTGAATGTGGAAAATCTCTGAGGCCGTGTAACCGTCCTGGCGCTCCAGCCAGTTCAGCAGGGCGAAGAACGTGTCTTCCGGGTACTCCGCCGTTCCCATCTCCATCAGCTCCGACCAGTCCAGGTCCGGCAGGAAGGCGAAGATGTCCCGGCGGTAGGCGTACTGCTCCTCGGCGGTGAGGTTGTCGTTGGTCACCAGCTGGTTGAAGGCGATGTAGACCCGCCGGGTGTCGGTGAGCACTTCCCGCTCCGGCTCCTCCCGGAGGGAGAAGTCCGGCTCACCGTTTTTCATGGGGAAGCGGGAGATGTTGTCCGGGGCGTAGAAGTCGCCCAGCTCTCCAAGGGCCTCCATGCGGATGCCAGTGACCTGGCCCCGTTCCATGTAGAAGAGAATGACGAAATATCCATCCACAAACGCGGACCAGGCGTAATAGTAGTCATGGGGGACCAAGGAATCGCCCTCCTCTTTCAGACAGAACACCAGTTCATCGGCGTAGGCCGCCAGCAGGGCCGCCTCGCTGCTGCCGGGGCCGATGCCCCGAGGGGTCGCGACACTGTGGGAGATGGTGGAAAGGGCGTCGATCACCTCCCGCTCCTGCATCTCCGGGTCCAGCTCCAGGTCCTCGTCGATGTGGCGGTACTCGATAAGGACGGTGCCGCAGTCCGCCCGGTGGGCGGTTACGGTGAGGAAGTCCGTGTCCTGAACCTCCTCCGGTTCCGTCAGCTCCAGGGAGGTGCCGAAGGGAAAGAAGGTCTCCTGGGTGCCCAATTCCACATAGGGCTTTGTGTCATCGCTCCGGACCCATGTCAGGGCAAAGTCCGATGCGGGGTCGGACATGGGATCTCTGGCGGGTTCATCGGACTGTCCCAGAGTCCCATACCAATCAACACAGGTCAGTCCGCCAATCAGCACGGCGAACAGCAGGGCCAGCAGAAGATACCACAGCCACGCCCGCCGCCGCGGGGCCGGGATTTCCGCGGGCTCCGGCGGCGGGGCTGATGGCTCTGGCGTCTCCGTCAGCTCCGCCACGGACACGCCGAACTCCTGTGCCAGGGCGATGAGATTCGCCATGTCCGGCGTGGCGGCATTGGTCTCCCACTTGCTCACCGCCTGGCGGCTGACGCCCAGCCGCGCCCCCAGCTCCTCCTGGGAGATCCCCAGAGACCTGCGGTACTGACCGATTTTCTCGCCCAAGCTCATAGGCACCGCCTCCTTTTTCCTGTCCATGATACCACGTTTCCCGGGAAAAGGCTACCAACCGGGTGTCAAATATCGGTTGCGGAGCGGGACCGCGGGGCGGCGGGTGGATTTTTATTTGTAAAAACTTTGTGTACCCTCTATGCAAAAGCGGAAAAATAAGTTAAAATAGACAAAACAGTTCTTGTACCACAACAAGAGAAAAATGGAGGGCTCACTATGGCGAAACCTGTTTACCGGCGCGTCCTGTTGAAGATCAGCGGCGAGGCCCTGGCCGGCGGCAAGGGCGCAGGGCTTGATTTTGAGATGATCGGCAGCGTGTGCGACACCATCAAGGAGTGCTTAGGTCTGGGCGTCCAGGTGGGCCTGGTGGTGGGCGGCGGCAACTTCTGGCGGGGCGCCAAGAACAGCGGCGGCAAGATGGAGCGCACCCGGGCCGACCACATGGGCATGCTGGCCACCGTCATGAACTGCCTGGCCGTGGCGGACGTCTGCGAGCAGAAGGGCATCCCCGTCCGGGTGCAGACCGCCATTGAGATGCGCTCCATCGCGGAGCCCTACATCCGCTCCCGGGCCATCCGGCACCTGGAGAAGGGGCGGGTGGTCATCTTCGGCGCCGGCACCGGCAACCCCTACTTTTCCACGGACACCGCCGCCGTGCTGCGGGCCGCGGAGATCGAGGCCGACGTGATCCTGCTGGCCAAGAATGTGGACGGCGTGTACAGCGCCGACCCCGTGAAGGACCCCGCCGCCGTGAAGTACGACACCATCAGCTACGACGACGTGCTGGCCCGGCACCTGATGGTGATGGATACCACCGCCACGTCCCTCTCCATGGACAACCACATCCCCGTGCTTCTCTTCGCCTTGAAGGACCCCCGGAACATCATCCGGGCCCTGTGCGGCGAGAAGGTGGGCACCATTGTCGGCGAATGACCGCGGACGCGCTTTTATGATATTTTTACATTGAAAGGAAGGACCCCATCATGCTGAAAGACGAGTATAAAGTTTACGAGGAGAAAATGAAGAAGAGCATCGACTCCGTGGCCGCGGACTTCGCCTCCGTGCGGGCGGGCCGAGCCAACGCCTCGGTGCTGGACCGCATTCTGGTGGACTACTACGGCACCCCCACCCCCATTCAGCAGATCGCGGCCATCGCCTCTCCGGACCCCCGCTCGCTCCTGATCACCCCCTGGGACGCCTCCGCCCTGAAGGCCATCGAGAAGGCCATCCAGAACTCCGACCTGGGCATCAACCCCCAGAACGACGGCAAGGCCCTGCGCCTGGCCTTCCCCCAGCTGACGGAGGAGCGCCGCAAGGAGCTGGTGAAGCAGATCCGCAAGTACGCCGAGGGCGGCAAGGTGGCGGTGCGGAACATCCGCCGGGACGCCATGGACAACTTCAAAAAGCAGGAGAAGAAGTCCGAGATCACCGAGGACGAGATGAAGATGGTGGAGAAGGACCTCCAGAAGCTCACCGACGACAGCTGCAAGACGCTGGACGAGCTGCTGGCCAAAAAAGAGAAGGAATTGATGGCGGTCTGATGGCGGAGATACAGAAGAACAACGAGACGGGGCGGCTTGCGCCGCCCCGCTCTAATGAGACCGGTGTGCCCGGGACACTGCCCCCCCGCCAGTCCCGGCCCAGCGGAACGGGCCTCGACAGACCCGGCGGAAAGATGCCGGGCCATATCGCCATCATCATGGACGGCAACGGCCGCTGGGCCACCCGGCGGGGACTGCCCCGCACCGCGGGACACAAGGCGGGGGCGGAGACCTTCCGCCGCATCGCCACCTATTGCAAGAATATCGGCGTGAAGTACCTGACGGTTTACGCCTTCTCCACGGAGAACTGGAAGCGGTCCGAGACGGAGGTCTCCGCCATCATGGCGCTTTTGAAAAAGTACCTCCTGGAGGCGGTGGACACCATGGAGCGGGACCATATCCGGCTCCACTTCTTCGGGGACATGACCCCCATCGCCCCGGAGCTGCGGGCCCTGGCGAAGGAGACCGACGAGATCACGGAGCATCTGTCCAAGGACGATTTCCAGGCCAATGTCTGCCTGAACTACGGCGGCAGGGACGAGATTTTGCGGGCGGCCCGCCGGTTTGCCGCGGACTGCGCCGCAGGGAAGCGGAGGCCGGAGGAGCTGGATGAGGCGGTATTCTCCGGGTATCTGGACTCCGCCGGGATTCCGGACCCGGAGCTGATCATCCGGCCCAGCGGGGAGCTGCGGCTGAGCAACTTCCTGCTGTGGCAGTGCGCCTATTCGGAGTTTTACTACACGGACATCCTCTGGCCGGACTTCGACGAGGCGGAGCTGGACCGGGCCATCGCGGCGTATCAGTCCCGGGACCGCCGGTTCGGCGGGGTAAAAAAGTAAAAGTTTTTGGTCCAGCTTTTTTCAAAAAGCTGGCGGGGTGCAGGGGCGGAGCCCCTGCGGGTGCCGCAAAGCGAAGCAAGCGGCACAATAAAGGATGTGATTACTTGAAATCAAGAATCCTGGTAGCCGTGGTAGGCGTCCCGGTGCTTGTTTGGGTGGTATTGTGGGCGCCGTCCATTGTGATGATGGCCGCCCTGTGCCTCCTGGCGGGCATTGGGGCCATAGAGCTCCAGCGGTGCGTCAGCGGCGTGAAGCGGAGCGAGCTGGCAGGCATGGGCGCCGTGGCGGCAGTGTTTGTGGTGGAGTGGTACTATGACCGGCCTGAGGCCATTGCGCTCCTCCTGGTCATCGAGGCGGTACTCTTCTTCGGCTATGCCATCTGCAAGGGCGGCGAGGTGAAGTTTAACCAGATCATGGCGGCACTCTTTGGCAGCATCGCCATCAGCTGGTCCTTCTCCTCCTTCCTCCGCCTGGAGGCCTCCGGCATCCACCGGGGCTGGCTGCTGCTGCCCTTTATTCTCAGCTTCGCCTGCGACACCTTCGCCTACTTCGCGGGGAGGGCCTTTGGAAAGCACAAGCTGGCCCCCAAGGTCAGCCCCCACAAGACGGTAGAGGGCTCCATCGGTGGTTTGCTAGGCAACGTCATCTGCGGACTGCTCTTCGCCTACGTGATGGACCGCTGGTTCGGCGCCTCCATCTCCGCCGTCTCCATGGTGATGCTGTCCCTGATCTGCGGCGTGGCGGCCCAGATCGGCGACCTCAGCTTCTCCCTTATCAAGCGGGAGTTCGGCATCAAGGACTACGGACACCTCTTCCTGGAGCACGGCGGCGTGCTGGATCGGTTTGACAGCGTGCTGTTCGTGGCTCCGGTGGTGGAGATCGCTCTGACGCTTTTTTCATCGGTATCTTTCGGTTTGTTGAATTAGGACAGGGGATATGACGAATACAATATCAATACTGGGCTCCACCGGCTCCATCGGCCGGCAGACCCTGGACGTGGCGGAGCAGCTGGGGCTGAACGTCGCCGCGCTGACCGCCCATTCCAGCGTGGAGCTGGTGGAGGAGCAGGTCCGGAAGTTCCGCCCCCGCCTGGCGGTGATGACCGACGAGGCGGCGGCCCGGGACCTGGTGGTGCGCCTTGCGGACACGGAGACCAAGGTCCTGGGTGGAACCGCCGCGCTGGAGGAGGCCGCCGCGATGCCGGAGGCGGACACCGTGGTCACCGCCGTGGTGGGCATGGTGGGCTTGAAGCCGACGCTGGCCGCCATCGGCGGGAAAAAGCGGATCGCCCTGGCCAACAAGGAGACATTGGTCTGCGCCGGGGAGATCGTGATGGACGCGGCGGAGAGGAGCGGGGCGGAAATCGTCCCCGTGGACTCGGAGCACTCCGCCATCTTCCAGTGCCTCCAGGGCTGCGGAGACCGGCGGGAGATCAAGCGGCTGATTCTCACCTGCTCCGGCGGGCCCTTTTTCGGCATGAGCCGGGCGGAGGCGGGCAGAATGACAAAGAAGGACGCCTTGAAGCACCCAAACTGGAAGATGGGCCCCAAAATCACCGTGGACTGTGCCACGCTCATGAACAAGGGGCTGGAGGTCATCGAGGCCATGCATCTCTACCGCCTGCCGCTTTCCCAGGTGGACGTGGTGATCCACCGCCAGTCCATCGTCCACTCCCTGGTGGAGTTCCGGGACGGGGCGGTGCTGGCCCAGCTGGGCACACCGGACATGCGGCTGCCCATCCGGTATGCCATGACCTGCCCGGAGCGGGGAGAGAATCCGGCGGAGCCGCTGGACCTGCTGCGCTGTCCGCCGCTGACCTTCACGGAGCCGGACCGGGCGGTGTTTCCGTGTCTTGCCCTGGCGGAGGCGGCGGCGGCCCGGGGGGGAACGGCCTGCGCCGTGCTGAACGGGGCCAATGAGGAGGCGGTCCGTCTCTTCCTGCTGGACCGGATCGGGTTCTATGACATCTTCCATTTGACAGAGAAGGCAATGGCGGCCCTCCCGGCGGTGGAGAACCCCACCCTGGAGGAGATTTTAGAGGCGGACCAAGCGGCCCGCGAGATCGTGAGCAAGGAGTATTTGGCATGAAGCTGGTCTATATCCTGGCGGCAGTTCTGATATTCGGCGTACTGGTGGCGGTCCATGAGCTGGGGCACTTCCTGGCGGCAAAGCTCTGCGGCGTGCGGGTCAACGAGTTCTCCATCGGCATGGGGCCGTCCCTTTGGAGCGGAAAAAGGGGGGAGACCCAGTACTCCCTGCGGGCTCTGCCCATCGGCGGCTTCTGCGACCTGGAGGGGCAGGACACGGACACCGGGGACAGGCGGTCCTTCGTCCGCCAGGGCTTCTGGCAGAAGCTCCTCATCCTGGCGGCCGGCGCGGGGATGAATTTTCTGGCGGGTCTTCTGATCCTGCTGTGCCTCTACGCCGGAGCGGGGGTCTTCTACACCGATCAGATCACAGACCTGGCCCCGGAGTTCTCCCGGCAGGGGGAGCTGATGCCGGGAGACCGGATCTATAAGGTCAACGGCTACCGGGCCTATCTGGCCGGGGACTCCAGCATGTTTTTCAGCTACGCCCGAGACGGCGTGGACCTGGAGGTGATCCGGGACGGGGAGCACCTTATGGTCAGGGACCTGCGGCGGCAGACCTACACCGCCCAGGACGGCTCCGCCTACCGGGGGTTCGGCCTGTATATGGGCCGGTACGCCGAGGAGGCCACCCTGGGAAACAAGCTGAAATACACCTGGAACACGGCGCTGGACTTCGTCCAGCTGGTGCGGTTCAGCCTGGTGCAGCTCTTTACCGGCGGGGCCTCTGTGCGGGACCTCAGCGGCCCGGTGGGCATTGTCTCCGCCATCACGGAGGTGGGAGATCAGGCGGAGACCCAGCGGGACGCCTGGTCCCAGATCTTCTACTTTGCCGCGCTGATCGCGGTAAATCTGGCGGTGATGAATATGCTGCCTATCCCGGCGCTGGACGGCGGGCGGGTGTTCTTCCTGCTGGTGGACCAGCTGGCGCTGCTGCTCTTTAAGCGGAAGGTGCCGGAGCGGTATCAGGCCGCCGTCAACACGGCGGGCTTTGTGGTGCTGATGGGCTTTATGCTGCTGGTGACCTTTCAGGATGTATTCAAGCTGTTTCAATAGGAGAAAAGGATATGAACTTTACAGTTAGGCCCTGGCGGATGGAGGATGCTCCCGCCCTTGTCCCCTATGCGGACGACCCGCTGGTGGCCCGAAATCTCCGGGATGTGTTTCCCAATCCCTACACCCTGGCGGACGCGGAGGGCTATATCCGCTCCTGCATCCAGCAGGAGGGGCATGGCCAGCTGTGCCGCTGCATCGAGGTGGACGGCGAGGCGGCGGGGAGCGTCGGCCTTTTCCTGGGAAATGACGTGTACCGCAAAAGCGCGGAGCTGGGTTACTGGCTGGGCCGCCCCTTCTGGCGGCGGGGGATCATGACCTCCGCCGTGAAGGAGATGTGCGCCCTGGGGTTTGGAACCTGGGACATTGTCCGCATCTACGCGGAGCCCTACGCCCAGAACGTGGGCTCCCGGGGCGTTTTGGAAAAGGCGGGTTTTACCCTGGAGGGGATCAAGCGGAGGAGCGTCTTTAAGAACGGGGAGCTGCTGGACTCCTGCGTCTACGCCAGGCTGAGAGAGGAAGGGGAAGCATGACGAAGCGGCTGATGGTGGGCAATGTCCCGGTGGGCGGCGGCGCCCCGGTGAGCATTCAGTCCATGTGCAATACGAGGACCGACGACGTGGAGGCCACAGTGGGCCAGATCCTGGCCCTGGAGGAGGCCGGTTGCGAGATCATCCGGGTGGCCATTCCGGACCAGGCGGCGGCGGAAGCGGTGGACAGGCTCAAGGAGCGCATCCACATCCCTCTGGTGGCGGACATTCACTTCAACTACAAATATGCCCTGACCTGCGCGGAGCGGGGAGTGGACGCCATCCGCATCAACCCCGGCAACATCGGCGGGGAGGAGCGGGTAAAGGCGGTGGCGGACCTGTGCCGCCAGAGGGGCATCCCCATCCGCGTCGGCGTCAACGGCGGCTCTCTGGAGAAGGAGCTGCGGGCCAAGTACGGCGGCGTCACGGCGGAGGCACTGGTGGAGAGCGCCATGGGCCATGTCCGGCTGTTGAACAAATTTGACTTTGACGACATCTGCATCTCCGTCAAGTGCTCCGACGTGCCGCTGACCATGGCGGCCTACCGCCTCCTCAGTGAGCGCACGGACTATCCCCTCCACCTGGGCGTCACCGAGGCGGGCACGCCCTCCATGGGCCTGGTGAAGTCCGCTATGGGCATCGGGGGGCTGCTGTGCATGGGCATCGGCGACACCATTCGGGTGACGCTGACCGCCGACCCGGTGGAGGAGATCTACGCCGCCAAGAAAATTCTAAAGGCGGCGGGCCTGCGGAAGCAGGGGGTGAACCTGATTGCCTGCCCCACCTGCGGCCGCACCCGCATCGACCTGATCCCCATGGCGGAGGAGGTGGAGCGGCGTCTTGCGGACTGCGGAAAGAACATCACCGTTGCGGTGATGGGCTGCGCCGTCAACGGCCCCGGCGAGGCTGCCGCCGCCGACATCGGCATCGCCGGCGGAAAGGGCGAGGGGCTGCTGTTCCGAAAAGGGGAGATCCTTTACAAGGTTTCCCAGGAGCGGCTTGTGGACGCCTTGATGGCGGAGATCGAGAAGCTGTGAGACTTTTAGGGAGGAAATTCTATTATGAAGGCCGCAATTCTGGCACTGGCAGTTGGCGTGTTCCTTAATCTGTCGACTATTGACGGGCATGTATGGGTGATTGGCCTTGGCTCCGTTGCCGCCATTGTCATCATGGGCGTGTGGATCAAATTTTCCATGGACAGGCATTTCGAGGAGCTGGAGAGACGGCTCAGGGACCAGGGCGCGGGTCAGAACGATCAGAAGGAAGAGCAGTAGAGCACTATGTCGAGAAATATCCCTTTTTTTGAGATGTTTACGGAGCTACAGCTCTCCCCGGAGCTGCGGCTGAAGCTGGCGGGGGCGGAGCTCACCGGCGCCGCCATCGACCAGGGGGAGATGTCTATCCGCCTCCAGCTGACGGTGAAGAGCCAGCTGGGGGAGGAGGATCTGCGGAATATTCAGGCCGCTCTGGAGGCGGTCTATGGCTTTTCCCGGGTGGAGATGGACGTCACCTGCAAGGCCCCGCCGGCGCCGCGGTCCGCGGCCTCAGTGTCCGGCGGGGGGAAAGGCGGAAAGCCCGCGGCGGGCAAGGTGCTGATGGGAAATCCCATCAAGGCCCGGCCCGGCCCCATGCGGGATCTGGATTTGAAGATGAACAGCGCCGCGGTGGCGGGGAAGGTCTTCTCCTTCGAGTGCCGGGAGACCCGGCGGCCCGGTATGTGGCGCCTCAGCTTTGACATGACGGACTACACGGGCTCCGTGACGGTGCAGAAGAATCTCACCGCCAGAGAGGCCCAGGCGCTGGAGAGCGCCGTGAAGCCCGGCATGTGGCTGTGTGTCCAGGGGAAGATGGAGCCCACCTGGGACGGCAAGGACATCCAGCTGAACCCCTACCACATCAACGTCACCGAGCACCAGCCCCGGCAGGACACCGCCCCGGAGAAGCGGGTGGAGCTCCACCTCCACACCAAGATGAGCAACATGGACGCCCTGACGGATACCAAGGAGGCCATTCAGACGGCCATCCGGTGGGGCCATCCCGCCATCGCCATCACGGACCACGGCGTGGCCCAGTCCTTCCCGGACGCGTGGCACGCCGCCGGGGATAAGATCAAGATTCTCTACGGCGTGGAGGGCTATTTTGTCAACAATCTGGACGACCGTGTGGCGGTCCACGGCCCCCTGGACTGCCCGCTGGACGGCGAGATCGTCTGCTTTGACATCGAGACCACCGGACTGAAAGTGGACCGGGAGGCCATCACGGAGATCGGCGCGGTGGTGCTGAAAAACGGCGAGATCGCGGAGCGGTTCCAGACCTTTGTCAACCCGGGCCGCCGGCTGACGCCGGAGATTATCGGCCTGACGGGCATCACCGACGAGATGCTCAAGGACGCCCCCCGGCCCAGGGAGGCCCTGGCGGACTTTTTGAGATTCGTGGATGGCCGCCCTCTGGCGGCCCACAACGCGGAGTTCGACATCGGCTTCATCCGGGCGGGCTGCCGGGAGGCGGGGCTGGACTTTCAGCCCACCTACATCGACTCCCTGATCCTGGCCCAGAACCTGCTGCCGGGACTGGGGAAGTACAAGCTGGACATCGTGGCGGAGCACCTGGACCTGCCCGCCTTCAACCACCACCGGGCCAGCGACGACGCGGCCACGGTGGGCTATATGCTGATCCCTTTCTGGAAAATGCTCCACGAGCGGGGCGTCCACACCCTCCAGGCGGTGAACGGGGAGATGGAGAAGCTGCGGCCCCTGGGCGGCAAGTCCAACCGCTTCCCCAAGCACATCATCCTGCTGGCCCGGAACAAGGCGGGACTGAAAAACCTCTACCAGATGATCTCCGCCTCCAACCTCAAGTACTTCAAGCGGGTCCCCATCATCCCCAAGAGCCTCTTGATCGAGCACCGGGAGGGGATCATCGTGGGCTCCGCCTGCGAGGCGGGGGAGCTCTTCAAGGCCGTGGTGGACCACAAGGACTGGGACGAGCTCAGGCGCATCGCCTCCTTTTACGACTACCTGGAGATCCAGCCCCTGTGCAACAACGCCTTCATGCTGCGAAACGGTGACGCCCGCGGCGAGGAGGATCTGCGGGAGTTCAACCGTACCATTGTCCGCCTGGGAGAGGAGCTGGGCAAGCCCGTCTGCGCCACCGGGGACGTCCACTTCCTGGAGCCGGAGGACGAGGTGTACCGCCACATCCTGCTGGCGTCCAAGAAGTTTCCGGATGCCAATGAACTCCTGCCCATCTACTTCAAGACCACGGACGAGATGCTGGAGGAGTTTTCCTACCTGGGGAAGGAGAAGGCCTACGAGGTGGTTGTGACCAACACCCGCCTGGTAGCGGACCAGATCGAGACCTTCGAGCTCCTGCCGAAAGAGCTGTTTCCCCCCAGGCTGGAGAACTCCGAGGAGGATCTGAACCGCCTGGTCTGGGAGAAGGTCCACCGGCTCTACGGCGAGGACCCGCCCCAGCTGATCGTGGACCGGCTGAACGTGGAGCTGGGCGGCATCCTGGGCAAGTACGACGTGGTGTATATGTCTGCCCAGAAGCTGGTGCAGCGGTCCTTGGAGAACGGCTACCTGGTGGGCTCTCGGGGCTCCGTGGGGTCGTCGCTGGCTGCCTATATGTCCGGCATCACGGAGGTGAACTCCCTGCCGCCCCACTACCGCTGTCCCAAGTGCAAGGGAAGCGAGTTCATCACTGACGGTTCCTACGGCTGCGGGGCGGATATGCCGGACAAGGTCTGCCCGGTGTGCGGCACGAAGTACGAAAAGGACGGCTTTGACATTCCCTTTGAGACCTTCCTGGGCTTTGGCGGCGGCAAGGTGCCGGACATCGACCTGAACTTCTCCGGCGAGTACCAGGCCCGGGCCCATCGCCACGCCATTGAGATGTTCGGGGAGACCCAGGTGTTCCGGGCGGGGACCATCGGCACCCTGGCGGAGAAGACGGCCTACGGCTTTGTGAAAAAGTACCTGGAGGAGAACGGCATGACGGCGGGCCGGGCGGAGGAGAACCGCCTGACCTTGGGCTGTGTGGGCGCCCGCCGTACCACCGGACAGCATCCTGGGGGGCTGGTGGTGGTGCCGGACGACAAGGACATGGAGGATTTCTGTCCCGTCCAGCACCCGGCGGACGCCGATGATTCCGACACCGTTACCACTCATTTTGAATACCACTCCATGGAGGCGAACCTCCTGAAGCTGGATATGCTGGGCCATGATGATCCCACCATGGTCCGCATGATGCAGGACCTCACCGGGGTGGACCCCCAGAAGATCCCCCTGGACGACCCGGACACCATGTCCATCTTTACCTCCAGCAGGGTGCTGGGGTACGAGAACGACGAGATCCTGGGCCCCACCGGAGCCGTGGCCATCCCGGAGTTCAACACCCGCTTTACCCGTCAGATGCTGGTGGACACCCAGCCC
>CAMNRF010000013.1 GCA_946551795.1 uncultured Oscillibacter sp. | reverse complement strand
CAGGCGAAGCTGGACCTGGTGCTGGGCAACGACATCACCACCCCCGTGGCCATCAATGAGTTCGAGGCGGCGGGCTTTGAGCGGGTGTTCGACAAGAGCAGAATCGCCCTGGTGATGGATCACTTCGCCCCCAACAAGGACATCAAGGCCGCCGCCCAGTGCCAGCAGTGCCGGGCCTTCGCCCGGCGGTTTGACATCGACCACTACTACGACGTGGGGCAGATGGGCATCGAGCACGCGCTCCTTCCGGAGCAGGGGCTGGTGGCCCCCGGCGAGGCCGTCATCGGCGCCGACTCCCACACCTGCACCTACGGCGCCCTGGGGGCCTTCTCCACCGGCGTGGGGTCCACGGACATGGGCGCCGCCATGGCGGCGGGGGAGACCTGGTTCAAGGTGCCCTCCGCCATCCGGGTGAATCTCACCGGGAAGCTGCGGCCCTATGTCTCCGGCAAGGACGTGATTTTGACCCTCATCGGCAGGATCGGCGTGGACGGGGCCCGCTACCAGTCCCTGGAGTTCACCGGCCCCGGCGTCGCGGAGCTGACCATTTACGACCGGCTGACCATCTCCAACATGGCCATCGAGGCCGGGGCGAAAAACGGCATCTTCCCCGTGGACGACATTACCCGGGCGTATGTCGCGGACCGGGTGAAGCGCCCCTGGGAGGCCGTGGAGGCGGACGCGGACGCAGAGTACGAGCGCACCGTGGAGATCGACCTCTCTGAGGTGGACTGCACCGTGGCCTGGCCCCATCTGCCTGAGAACGCCCACAGCGCCCGGGAGGGCGGCGGTCTCGCCATCGACCAGATCGTCATCGGCTCCTGCACCAACGGCCAGCTGCCGGATCTGGCGGCGGCGGCGGAGATTTTGAAGGGCCGGCGCCTGGCCCCCGGCGTCCGGGGCATCGTCATCCCCGCCACTCAGAGCGTGTACCGGGAGTGTATGCACCGGGGGTACACGGACATCTTCCTGGACGCGGGGTGCGTCGTCTCCACCCCCACCTGCGGGCCGTGTCTTGGCGGCTACATGGGGATTCTGGCGGCGGGGGAGCGGTGCGTCTCCACCACCAACCGCAACTTTGTGGGCCGCATGGGCCACGTGGACAGCGAGGTTTACCTGGCCTCCCCCGCCGTGGCGGCGGCCTCCGGCGTGGCCGGACATATCGCCCATCCTGATTCTCTTTCTTGAAAGATAGGGGGACTCTTAGCGGCTTTGCCGCTTGGAGACCCCTATCCCCTCGGGGTGAAGAGAACCAGAAAGAACTTTATCGCGCTGCCAAATCTCTCTTGTATCCGGGTGCGGTGCACGACAGCATACTCTGGATATAAATGGAAAATTTTTCGTAAGGAGATCATTTCATGAACGCACACGGAACTGCCCATAAGTACGGCGACCACGTGGACACCGACGTCATCATCCCCGCCCGGTATCTGAACACCCAGAGCCACGCGGAGCTGGCCGCCCACTGCATGGAGGACATCGACAAGGACTTCCGCACTAAGAGCAGGCCCGGCGACATCATGGTGGCGGGGCTGAACTTTGGCTGCGGGTCCTCCCGGGAGCACGCCCCCATCGCCATCAAGGCCGCCGGCGTCTCCTGCGTCATCGCAAAGAACTTCGCCCGCATCTTCTACCGCAACGCCATCAACATCGGGATGCCGATCCTGGAGTGCCCCGCCGCCAGCGAGGGCATCGATGACGGGGACGAGGTCTCCGTGGACTTTGACACCGGCGTTATCAAAAACCTGACGAAAGACGAGACCTACCAGGCGGAGCCCTTCCCGCCCTTCATCAAGGAGATGATCGCCAGGGGCGGCCTGATGGCCTCCCTGAGGGCAAAGGAGGCGCGGGTATGAACAAGACCATCGCCGTGATCCGGGGAGACGGCATCGGCCCGGAGATCGTGGGGGAGACCCTGGGCGTGCTGGACGCCGCGGCCGCCAGATTCGGCCACACCTTCACGTACAAAGAGGCCCCCATGGGCGGCTGCGCCATCGACGCCTTCGGCGTGCCCCTGCCGGATTCCAGCCTGGAGACCTGCCTGCGGAGCGACAGCGTGCTGCTGGGGGCCGTGGGCGGCCCCAAGTGGGACGGTCAGCCCGCCGCCAATCGCCCGGAACGGGGCCTTTTGAAGCTGCGGGAGGCCATGGGCCTCTACACCAACGTCCGGCCCGCCCGGATGTTTCCCGATCTCTCCGCCGCCTGCCCCCTGCGCCCGGACATCGCCGCCCGGGGCATTGACTTTGTGGTGGTCCGGGAGCTCATCGGCGGCGTGTACTTCGGCGAGCACACCACTGAGACGGTGGACGGCGAGCAGAGGGCCGTGGACATCATGAGCTACACGGAGCACGAGATCCGCCGGGTGGCCCACGTGGCCTTCCAGATGGCCCGGAAGCGCCGGCGGCGGGTGACCTCCATCGACAAGGCCAACGTGCTGGACACCTCCCGGCTGTGGCGCAGGACCGTGACGGCGGTGGCGGAGGAGTACCCGGATGTGGAGCTCCTGCACATGTACGTGGACAACGCCGCCATGCAGATCGTCCGGGACCCCAGCCAGTTTGACGTCATCGTCACGGAGAACCTCTTCGGCGACATCCTCTCCGACGAGGCCAGCCAGATCACCGGCTCCATCGGCATGATCCCCTCCTCCAGCATGGGGGAGGGCACCCGGGGGATGTACGAGCCCATCCACGGCTCCGCCCCGGACATCGCCGGACAGGACAGGGCCAACCCCATCGGCACGGTGCTGGCGGCGGCCATGATGCTACGCTACAGCTTCGACATGGCGGCGGAGGCCGACGCCGTGGAGGCGGCGGTGGACGCGGTGCTGAAAGAGGGCTGGCGCTGCGGAGACATCATGCAGGGCGGCGGAAAGCCGGTGGGCTGCCGGGAGATGGGCCGGTTGATCCGGGAGCATATCTGATCGGTTTCACGCGAAAAATTCCCCTGACGAAACGTCAGGGGAATTTTTTGTGCCTGTGAGGGGATTACGCATCCGGCGCCTCCGGAGCGGGATTTTCCTGCGCGGCCTCGCCGCCGGAGATGTTGATGACGGTCTGGCCGTCCCGGCTGTCTCCCGCGGCAATTTTGCCGCCCAGCAGGCCGGAGAGCAGGGACTTGACGTCGATGCCCATGCCTTCGGTAAATCCTTCGGTAATCTGGGTGGTGCCGTTGATGATGTCCTGGAGAAGCTTGGCGCTGTTGCCCTCGCCGTACATGGTGATCTTCTCCACCTTGGAAAGGGGCTCTGCCACGTTCCGGGCGATGTCCGGCAGGGCCTGCATGACCATCTCCACCATGGCGGCCTGGCCGTACTTCTTCATGGCCTCGGCCTTGCGGTCGATGCCCTCCGCCTCCGCCAGGGCCTTGGCCTGGATGGCCTCGGCCTCCGCCCGGCCCACGGCGGCGATGCCGGCGGCCTCCTGCTCCTTGGCGTACTTGGCGGCCTCCGCGGCCTTCTTGGCGGCTTCGGCGGCCTGCTCCTCCTCGTAGCGCTTGGCCTCGGCGTCCTTCTGGCGCTTGAAGAGGTCCGCCTGGGCCTCCTGCTCCATGCGGTAGCGTTCGGCGTCCGCCTGGGCGCGGATCTCTGCGTCCAGCTTCTGCTTGGCGATCTCCACCTCCTGCTTTTTCAGCTCCGCGTCCCGCTCGGCCTTGGCGATCTGGGCGTTGACCGTGGCGGTTTCGATGCTCTTTTGCTGTTCCTGCTGCTGGATGGTGTAGGCGGCGTCCGCCTCCGCCTTCTTGGTGTCGGAGATGATTTTCAGCTCCGCCTTCTTGATCTCCAGCTCGTTGTTCATCCGGGCGATCTCCGTGTCGGAGAGGACCCGGGCCTCGTTGGCGGCCTTGTCGGCCTCCGCCTGGGCGATGGCCACGTCCCGGTCCGCCTGGGCCTTGGCGATGGCGGCGTTCTTCTTGATGAGGGACGTGTTGTCCGCGCCCAGGTCCCGGATGAGGCCGTTTTCGTCGGTGACGTTCTGGATGTTGCAGGAGAGGATCTCAATGCCCAGCTTGTCCATGTCCTTGGAGGCCTTCTGCATCACCTGGTCGGAGAAGGAGTCCCGGTCGGTGTTGATCTCCTTGAGGGACAGCGTGCCGATGATCTCCCGCATATTGCCCTGCAGGGAGTCCTGGAGGTCCCGGGTGATGTCCACGGCCTTCTTGTTCAGGAAGTTCTTGGCCGCCAGCTTGATGCCCTCCGGCGTGGGGGAGATGCGGACCTTGGCCACGGCGTCCACGTTGACGTTGATGAAGTCGTTGGTGGGGACGGACTGCTCCGTCTTGATGTCCACGGTCATCTGGCCCAGGTACAGCTTATCCAGCCGCTCAAAGAAGGGAATCTTGATCCCGGCCCGGCCGATGAGGATCTTGCCGTCCTTTTTCAGGCCGGAGATGATGTACGCCTGATCCGGCGGGGCCTTGACATAGCCCACCAGCAGCAGGACCAGCACAAGGATCAGGATGATCAGGATGGGAAGGAAGGACAAAATGGCGTCAAGCATTCGGGGAAACCTCCTCTGCAAATTGTTTTCGGGCGGCGCGTCCGATTGATGGGGACGGGATTTCTGCCGCCGGGTTCACCGCCCGGCAGAAAACGCCGCCTTTCGCCCCTTCATGATACCACATTCCGGCTCCCGGCACAAGGGTCAGATTTCCCCAGTGCCGCCGCCGGAGGCGGGGGGAAGGGGCGGCGGCGCCGCGTCCTTGAAGGTGCCCCGCAGCCGGAACAGATAGAGCATCAGGGCGATGCCCAGGAGACAGTACACGATGGCCAGGACCACCAGCGCGCCGCCGGACACTCCCTCCGGCAGCCAGCGGGGCGCGGGAACATAGGGCACCAGGGCAAGGACGGTGACGAGAACCGTCTGCACTGTACGGCAGCGGAGAATCCTCCGGCTCAGGTCCGCCGCCTCCGGCTCCCGGCACCAGGTCCTGGCCAGGGCCGCCAGGTCCGTGAGGAACTGGAAGAGGAAGTAGAGCTGGGCCACGGCCACGATCAAATCCAGGGGCAGGAGATGGCCGTCCACGTCCTTTCCGGCCCAGGAGGCCAGCCAGTCAGCCCCGGTCCACAGCGCCAGCAGGATGCCCAGGGGCCGCAACAGGGCCAGGTCCCGCCGCTCCTCCTTCAGCTCGTCGATGGCACGGAGAAGCAGCAGCCACCCCACGAACCGGGGCAGGATGCTGACCGTCCCCAGGTTCACGTCGAAGACTAGGAAAAAATACCCCCAGGCGGCGCAGGAGAGGCCCTTGTATAAGCTGGACCGGTCGATCATGGGAGGCCTCCTTCCACGGGGAGCAGGGTCAGTTCCCCGGCTTTTTCTCCGTTCAGGTAGAAATCCGCGGCGTAGCGGTCCGGGGGCGGATACACCCAGGACTCGGTGCCGCCGCTGCCCCCGCCTCCGCCTCCGCCCAGGGGGATCTCGTCACCGTGCAGCTCCCAGTCGAAGTTGTCCCTGAAGTCCCAGATGCAGCCTGTGGAGCTGGAACCGCTGGAATTGCCCATGCCCCTTTGCAGCTCCGGGCGCCGGTCTTCAAATGGCCACGGGGCGCAGGAGACGCCCACGCTGCGGATGGATGCCCGGTCCGCCGGGGTGCCGTTGTAGATGGCTGTGAGGTCTGTGCCGTAATAGCTGCTGCTAAACTCTCCATCGGGCTGGGGCTTGGTGCTGAAAAGATGGAACCGTGTCACATAGCTTTCTTCCACCCAGCTGTTGGTCTGGTACCGCATCCGCAGGGTGAAGTCCCCGCATCGGGCCTCGTAGACCCAGGCGGGCAGGCCCAGGTTTCCGGTGTCCCTCTCATCTCCCTGCACCACCTGGAAATCCCCCAGGGGCAGGACGACCCAGCGGTCCCCCTGCTTCTCCGCCCGCAGGGGCTGGATGGCCAGATAGCGGCTGTGGACGGTGCCGTCCCAGGGGGGCAGCTCTTTTTCGACCCACGGCGCAACGGTGTCGGGCTCCAGCACCAGCAGCCCCTCGTAAGCGCCGTCCTCCACAGGGCGGAGGTTGTAGATCCGGTAGCCGGACTGCCAGTCCACAGTGAAGCTCTCCAGCCGTGGCATCCTGACGCTGTCCCAGCTCTCCAGCCGGGAGGCCCGCCGCAGGCGGGCGCTGATCCACAGCCGGTCCTGGTCCTCCAGCGGGGCGCACATGGCCAGGTAGACGGGATTTTCCGCCAGCACCGCCTTGGCGTAGGTGTCGAAGGCCCCGGCGTAGGTGGTGCAGCAGGTGGTGCGGGCGGAGGCCATGGCGGCGTAGGGCCGCAGGCGCTGGGGGAGGAGCCCGCCGCCCGTGTAGACGCCCTGGGCCCGGGTGCCGATCAGGCACGGCCCCGCCAGCACCAGCGCCGCGCACACGCTGGCCAGCGCCATCCCGGCGGGGTAGCGCTTGAACCGGGCGATGGCCTCGACGCGGCGGCGGATGTTCCTCCCGCCGTTGGCCATGGAGGAGGTGCCGGGGGCCCGGGCGTATTTCTCATTGGCCATGGAGAGGAGAATGCGGCCGTAGTCCCGTCGGTTCTCTCCCTCCAGGCGCTCCAGCACACGCTGGTCGCAGAGGGACTCCAGGTCGTTGCCCGCCAGGTCCGCGCAGTGCCACAGCAGGGGGTTGCACCAGTGGAGACACCGGAGAAGGCAGATCAAAAGCCCCCAGGCGGCGTCGCGGTGCTTTAGGTGCAGCAGCTCGTGGAGGATGACCTTCTCGTCGGTCTCCTCCCCCGCCGGCAGGGCCAGCACGGGCCGGAACACACCGCAGATGAAGGCGGAATGAAGCCCCTCTACCTCCACGGCAGGGCAGGACGGCAGGCCGTACCGCGCCGCCGTCTCCCGGATCAGGGCGGTCCGGTCCGCCCCGGCGGGGGTTCCCCGCCGCAGGGCCAGCCGCAGACGCAGGTAGGAGACGGCGTACCGGCCCAGCAGCAATGCCGCCCCCGCCAGATACACTACATAGGCCCACTCCGCCCCGGACCGGGGCAGCCCCGTAAAGCGGGGCAGGGGCACGGGGGCGGACACATGGGCCAGGGCGCTGAACTCCTCCGTCAGGAGGGAGCGCAGAAACTCCACCGCCAGGGGCCAGTTCACCAGGGCGTACCGCCCGCCGAGGCCCGCCGGCACCAGCAGCACCAGGGCCAGCACCCCCCACACGGCGAACTGCCACCGGGGGGAGAGCTTGTCCCGGAGCATGGCCTTGACGGCCAGCAGCACCGCCGCCGCCCCGGAGGCGGTGAGGGTCTGCAAGAGAAATGACCAGATGTCGGACATCGTGAAATACCTCCTGTCAATGGATCGAAATCCGCAAGATCCTGGACGGCGGGCCGTTTGTCAGGCCGCCGCCCCCGGCGGTCCGGCCTCCGATTTTGCTATACCTCCATCTCGTCCAGCAGCCGCCGCAGTTCCTCCCGCTCCTGGGAGGAGATGGGGCTCTCCTTCAAAAACGCCGCTACCAGGTCCCCGGCGGCCCCCCGGTAGACCCGGCGGAGGAAGGTCTCCCGCTCCCGGGCCTGGCAGTCCTCCCGGCTCAGGGCGGCACGGTAGACGTGGGGCGAGCCCTCCTTGCAAATGGCCACCAGCCCTTTGCCCTCCATCCGGGTGAGATAGGTCAGCACTGTGTTCCGGCTCCAGCCGGTCTCCGGCCGCAGGGCCTCCGTCAGCTCTCCCAGGGTGCTGCCGCCGGAGGCCCACAGAGCCGTGAGGACCGTCCACTCCCGCTCCGACAGATTTGCCATGGAAACACCTCCTACAAGTGTAGTCATGCTGCTATACTACACTTGTAGGAAGGAAATGTCAAGAAAAAACCGCGGCGGCTTGGCCGCTGCGGTTTTTCGCCGGTGTGCGGTTCCGCGGGGCTCAGGCGGGGACAGGCGATGTCCGCCCGAAAAATCCGGCCCGTCTCAGGGCCATCACCAGCAGGGGAATCAGCACGATGTGGACGACGATGCCGGGGACGGCGTTGAAAAACGCCCCCGCCAGGAACATGGCCCAGGTGAAAGGCTCCCCGGACGCGCCGCTCAGGAGCGCCCGGACGATGCCCCAGACCACCCGGCCCGCCGCCATGGCGATGATGAGCGAGAGGTAGATGCTGGAGTTCCGCTTGGGGAGACGCCGGTACAGCAAGCCGGACACCAGCCCGTAGGTCCCCAGCTCGAAGCACATGGCCACGGCGGTGATCAGGGGCGGCATGTGGAAGAGGATGTGCCGCAGCAGCGGCGCGATGAGACCCGCCGCCATGGCCCACCAGGGGCCGCAGAGGAAGCCCGCCAGCAGCACGGGGATATGCATGGGGCTCAGGGCGCTGCCGATCTGGGGGATCTGGCCCGTCAGGAAGGGCAGCACCAGGCACAGGGCCAGACAGACCGCCGCGGTCACCATGTTTTTGACGTTCAGCTGTTTCATAGAGGTTCTTCTCCCTTTCAAATGTGTCTGCCGTCTTGAACGGGAGGCCGCGCCTTCATGGCGCGATTGGATGCGGGGAAATCTATGTGAATCTCCGGCTTGGCCGGGAAATTGCGCGCAAGGTCATTCCGCCTTCGGACACATGGCCCGCAGCAGATCCACCGCCTCGTCCATAAGCCTGGAGAGGGTCATGGACTGGGTGCCCACCACCACGTTTTTGCAGTGGTTTACCGGCAGAAGGAGCTTTTGGGCGGGGCTCTGGCCCACGGCCAGGGCCATGGCGGGGGTCACCTCCCCCAGCAGGGAGTCGGCGGCCAGGATGCCGATGGGCCCGGCGATGACGTCCGCGTCCCGGCAGTTCACCACCACCGGGTTCTCCCCGGTGGCGCCGGCGTCCGCCCCGGCCTTCAGCATGGCGGAGGTGGCGATGGCGTTGGTGCCCACGGCGATGAGCTCACAGGGCAGGGCGGCGGCCCTGATCCGCTCAATGAGCACCTGGCCCATGCGGCCGCTCTGGCCGTCAATCACAAGAACCTTCATCCGTCCACCTCCAAAGTGAGATCACAGCGGCGCGCCGCGTCCGTGGCGTCAAAGTACCGCCGCTCCAGGGGAATCCAGGTGCTGAAAAACCGCTCCTGGGCCTCCGGATCGTTCCGCTTTTGAATCCGGGCCCGCTGCGTCTCCGGGGAGACCCGCAGAAAGGCGGAGAGATCGTAGTACCCCGCCAGGGCCGGGTGTGTGCTGTAGGCCCCCTCCACGATGTTCAGCGCCCCGGGGGTCATGGGGACCGGGCCGCCCACCGTCCGGGTATGGCAGTCATAGGGCCGGTATTGGACCGTCTCCCCCCGGGCCAGGGGCAGGAGCACCTCCTCCAGGAACCGCTCGCAGTCCACGTTGCCGCCGGGCTCCGCCAGACGGGCCTCCGTCCGCTGCTCCGGGCGGAGGAAGAAGTCGTCCATGTGGAACACCCGGCAGTCCGGGTAGATCCGGGCCAGCAGGGCCGCCAGAGTGGTCTTGCCCGCGGCGCTGCCGCCCTCCAGGGCCGCGGTGACCCGGGGTTTTTCCGCCAGGAGCCGGTCCAGGCTGGACAGCAGGGGCAGGAGCGGGACGTACTCCCGCCGGATCACCCGGTAGGCCGGGGCGCGGGCGGCGCGGAACGCCTCCGAGTGATGGCAGGCCGGGCAGCCCGCCGCCCGCCATGACTCCACGGCCCGGGCGGCCTCCTCACAGGAAAAGGGCAGACGGCCCTGCCGGGCCAGGTCCAGCAGGCTCCGGAGCTTCTCCTCCAGCGCCGCCCGGTCCCCGGCGGGGCCTTCGGCGGACAGGGCGAAGAGGCGTTGCAGCGTTCGGGGAGCCAGACCCCGCAGATTCCCCAGGTGAAGCCGGACATAGGGGCCGTCCAGCGCCTCCACGCCGGAGGCGGCGTCCTCCGGCAGGCGGGCCAGCTCCGCCCGGAGCCGCTCCAGGCCCGCCGCCTCGTCCGTGATGAAGTGGCCGCAGCCAAACACGCTCTGGTGCAGGGCCTTTAACAGGTCCTGGGGCCGCAGGGCGGGACAGGCGCGGCACTGGGCCAGCAGAAATTCAGTTGTGGACCGGGGTTCATCCATTCAGGGCCTCTCGCTTTCAAACCTGATTTTTCTCTATTATACAGCATGGAGCGGGGTCCAAGTCAAGAGCGGATTGCAAAGCGGCCGCGGTCTGCCGCCTTGAAAGGGACGGGGGATTGTGGTATATTGTACGAAAAGGGGGCGGCGGTATGAGAAGACGGTGGGCCGCGTGGGACCGCCTGGACGACGACGGGAAGATGCTCTCCAGCCGGATACCGGGCCATTGCCGGCGCTGTTTTGACAGCTGGGCGGACTGCGGGGAGTTTCTGGGATTTTCGATTGCAAACCCTCTGGAGGAGTGCCCCTGGCTGGGGCAGGGCACCTATGCGGCCATGCCGCTGGGGTTCCGGGACGCCTTCCGCGTGCAGGCCGGCTGGTACGGGACGAGGGACGGCCATGTGGAGTGGATCGACGTCCAGGCCGGTTACCGGGACGGCCCGGTCCGCGTCACGGCAAGCGCCGCCCTGTATGGCGGCCCCGCGGATACGAAGCCCGCGGACAGCGGCTGGTCGGTGGAGCTGGAGCGGCAGAGCTATCTGGAGGACGCGGCGGAGGAGCCGCTGCAGACCGGGACGGCGGGTTTTTTCTCCAATATCGCCTGTCAGGCGCGGGGACCGGTGCTGTACCGCTTCCATATTTTCGGGGAGCCTGATATGAGGAAAGAGGTGGAGGAGACCCTGGAGCGGGTGCAGGAGACCTTTTTCCAGGAGTGAGGACGGCCGCGCCCCGGAGCGGCCGGTGATACGAAGAGGAGAGATGATTTCCGTGTACGACGAACTGACAGAGGTGGACATCAAAAAGATGCGGGAGGAATTGGACCACCGGGTCCGGGTCCTGCGGCCCCAGCTCATTGAGGAGGTGCAGACCGCCCGGGCCTTCGGGGACCTCAGCGAGAACTTTGAGTACAAGTGCGCCAAGCAGGCGAAGAACCGCAACGACAGCCGCATCCGCTACCTGGAGCGGATGATCCGCACCGCCAAAATCATCGAGGTCCGGGGCGGAGAGGACACGGTGGGCCTCTTTGACCGCGTGACCATCTACAACGAGCTTGTCAGGCGGGAGATGACCATCCGCATCGTCACCACTCTGCGCCAGGACGCCCTGAAAGGGCTCATCAGCAAGGAGTCCCCAGTGGGAAAGGCCCTGCTGGGGCACCGGGCGGGGGACCGGGTCCAGGTGGAGGTGGATTCGCAGACAAAGTACTTTGTGGAGATCCGGTCCATTGAGAAGGGCACGGACGACGAGAGCCTGGACATCAGCTCCTATTGAGTCCATACGGGAAAAGGGTGGTTTATCGTGAAATATGTCAGACGGATCGTCTACAGCCTGTTGCTGACGGTGGCAGCAAACGCCCTGCCGCTGATCTGGCTGCTGTATGCGAAATGGTCGGTTCCCGGTGCGGGGTGGCTGTTCCTGCCCCTGGCGGCGGCGTTCCTCTGGATCAATCTCCGTCCCATTCCGAAGGCCGGCCCCACCAAGCGCATCCAGCGGCTGGCGGAGGGCTGTGAGCTGCTGCGGCTGTTCTGCGTGTCCGCCACGGCCGCTGTCCTGCTCCAGCTCCTCTGGCTGAACGTCCTGTACACGGATTTCGCGGAAGACGGCTTCCTTGCGTGGTGGACGGTTTTCGGGGGCGCGGCGGGCCTGCTGCTGGCGGTGCTCCTGCTGGCCGTGGTCTTCTGGAACGGCATGGTCCGGGTCTATCTCACCTCCGTGCAGCTGGGGATCAAGCACCGGGTGCTGGCGGCCCTGTGCGGGTGGATTCCCCTGGTGAATCTCTGGTATCTGACAAAAATTATCCGTATCTGCGGGGACGAGGCGGAGTTTGAGACGGAGAAGTGGGAGCTGGACGCCGTCCGGGCGGAGAGCGAGGTCTGCAGGACGAAGTACCCTCTCCTGATGGTCCACGGCGTCTTCTTCCGGGACTTCCGATACCTCAACTACTGGGGCCGCATCCCGAAGGAGCTTATGCGCAACGGGGCCGCGGTCTACTACGGCCAGCAGCAGTCCGCCGCGGCGGTGGAGGACAGCGGCAGGGAGCTGGCGGAGCGCATCCGGCAGATTGTGGAGGAGACGGGCTGCGGAAAGGTGAACATCATCGCCCACTCCAAGGGCGGGCTGGACAGCCGGGCCGCCATCTCCCACTGCGGAATGGCGCCCTATGTGGCAAGCCTTACCACCATCAACACGCCCCACCGGGGCTGCATCTTCGCCGAGTATCTGCTGGGCAAGGTGCCGGAGGCCGCCCGGCAGAAGATCGCGGCGGCCTACAACGCCGCCATGCGGAAGGCGGGGGACCCCAGCCCGGACTTCCTGGCGGCGGTGACAGACCTGACGGAGAGCGCCTGCCTTGCCCGGAACCAGGTGACCCCCGACGCCCCCGGCGTGGTGTACGAGAGCGTCATGTCCTACTGCAAAAAGGCCCAGCACGGCAAGTTTCCGCTGAACATGACCTATCCCATCGTCAAGCACTTTGACGGCCTCAACGACGGGCTGGTGTCGGTGGAGTCCGCCAAATGGGGAGAGACGTTCACCCTGCTGGAGCCGGAGGGGAAGCGGGGCATCTCCCACGGCGACGTGGTGGATTTGAACCGGGAGAATATCAAGGGCTTCGACGTGCGGGAGTTCTATGTGAAGCTGGCGGCGGATTTGAAGCGCCGGGGATATTGATCGGAAAACAGGGAGCGGGCGGGCGTATGGCCCGCCCGCTTCTCTTTTCCAAGGTGGGAGTTTTGAAAATTAGTTGCATATTACAACAAATTGCGGATTGACTTGACGCTGGGATATGGTATGATTTTAACAGAGATCTGCGGCATTGCGGACAGCCGTCCGCCGGGCCCCGCGGCCGGGCGGGCGGCCCGTCTTTTGATAATCCGCGGTTCTGACCCTTAATGATAAAGAGTGAGGAGGCGTTGTCATGGGCACGGTGCTGGGATACCTGCGGCCCCACGGCGTTCGGGTGGCCTGCGGCGTGACGGTGAAGTTCACCGCCGCGCTGCTGGAGCTGGTGCTGCCGCTGCTGCTGGAGCACATCGTGGACGTGAGCGTTCCCGCCCGGGACCTGGCCGCCATCTGGCTCTGCGGCGGGCTGATGGCGGCCCTGGCCTTCGGCGCGGCCTTCTGCAACATCACCGCCAACCGCATGGCGGCGCGGGTGTCCATGGAGGTGACGGAGAAGCTGCGGGGGGACCTGTACGGCCGGACCCAGCGCCTCTCCTGCGCTCAGATGGACCGCTTCTCCGCCTCCTCCCTGGTGTCCCGGCTGACCAACGACACCTACAACGTCCACCAGATGTTCGACAAGGTGCAGCGGGGGGGCATCCGGGCCCCCATGCTGGTGCTGGGGGGACTGGTGCTGACCTTTCTGCTGGAGCCGGCCCTGGCGGCGGTGCAGCTGGCGGTGAGCCTTCTGACCTTTCTCACCATCTGGCAGGTGACCCGCCGGGGCATCCCCCACTACGCCGCGGCCCAGGAGGCCGGGGACACGGTGGTGCGGATCATCCGGGAGAACGCCTCCGGCGTCCGGGTGGTGAAGGCCCTGGCCTGCCAGGGCCGGGAGCGGCAGCGGTTCGGAGAGGCCAGCGAGGCCGCCCGCCGGGCGGAGGAGACCGCCGGGTGCGTCATGGCCGCCGCCAACCCCCTGACGGACCTGCTGCTGAACACGGGACTGGTGCTGGTGGTGCTGGTGGGGGCCCTGCGGGTCAACGCCGGGCAGATGCCGCCGGGCCAGATCGTGGCGTTTTTGTCCTACTTCACCCTGATCCAGACCGCCACCCTGGGCATTGCCAAGGTGTTCATCCGGATCAGCAAGGGCGCGGCCTCCGCCCGGCGGATTCAGGAGATCCTGCTGGAGCCGGAGGACCAGCTCCTCCGGCCCTCGGCGGCGTCCTCCGGAGCGGAGCTGGGGATGGACCGGGTCTCCTTCTCCTATCTGGGGGTGGAGCGGGACCTGGCGGATGTGACCTTCACCCTGCGGAAGGGGGAGACCCTGGGCATCCTGGGCCCCACCGGCAGCGGGAAGAGCACCCTGGCGGCACTGCTGATGCGACTGTACGACGCCGGGGAGGGCGTGGTCTGGGTGGGGGGCCGGGACGTGACCGCCGTCCCCCGGGAGGAGCGCCGCTTCGGCGTGGTGTTCCAGAGCGAGGCCCTGCTGAACGACAGCGTGTACGAGAACATCTCCTTCCTGCGGAACATCCCCCGGGAGGACGTGACCGCCGCGGCCAGGACCGCCCAGGCCTGGGACTTCATCCAGGCGCTGCCGGAGGGGCTGGACAGCCGCCTGGACATCCGGGGGGCCAACCTCTCCGGCGGGCAGCGCCAGCGGCTGCTGACGGCCCGGGCCCTGGCGGGAAAGCCCTCCGTCCTGGTGCTGGACAGCGCCGACAGCGCCCTGGACTACGCCACCGCCGCCGCCCTGCGGGCCGCCATCCGCCGGGACTGCCCCGGCGTGACGCTGGTGGTGATCTCCGAGCGGGTGGCCTCCCTGCGGGACGCGGACCGCATCCTGGTGCTGGAGGAGGGGCGGATTGCCGCCCAGGGGACCCACGAGGAGCTGCTGGAGCGATGCGCCCGCTACCGCCATATCGCCGAACTCCAGAGGGGGGTGCTGCTGTGAAAAAGCACATTCTGCGGCGGCTGGTCCGCTTTCTCCGGCCCTACGGCCTGCGGCTGGCGCTGTGCCTGGGGCTGACGGTCCTCTCCAGCCTGCTGGCCCTGGCGGCGCCGCTGCTGTCCGGCCGGGCGGTGGACGCGGTGGGCCTGACCCCCGGCGGGGTGGACTTTCCCGGGGTGTTCCGGGCCTGCGGGGGAATGCTGGCCTGCTACGCCCTCTCCGCGGCGCTGAATTACGCCGTCTCCGCCCGGCTGATCAAGGTGGGGCAGTCCGTGTCCCGGGACCTCAGGCGGGCGGCCTTCGACCGCATGAGCGAGCTGCCGGTGGAGTACTTTGACACCCACCCGGCGGGGGACCTGGTGAGCCGGGTGTGCTACGACGTGGACACGGTGAACGCCGCCATCTCCACGGACCTGCTCCACCTGTGCACCAGCGCCCTGACGGTGGGGGGCTCCTTTTTGATGCTGCTGGCCATCTCCCCCCGGCTGACGACGGTGTTTTTCGTCACGGTGCCCCTCTCCCTCTTTCTCACCCGCTTCCAGATGCGGCGCATCCACCCCCTGTTCCGCCTGCGGTCCCGGGAGCTGGGGGCTCTCAACGGCTTTGCCGAGGAGCGGGTGAGCCGCCAGCGGGCCATCCGGGCCTACGGTGTGGAGGCGGCGGACCTGGAGCAGTTTCAGAAGTACAACCATGCCGCCTCGGAGGCCTATTATGAGGCCGACCGGGCCAGCGCCTCCCTGGGGCCGTCGGTGAACTTCATCAACAACCTCTCCCTGGCGGCGGTGAGCATGTTCGGCGCGCTGCTGTACCTGGGGGGCGGGCTGACCCTGGGGAATCTCTCCTCCTTCGTGCTGTACTCCCGCAAGTTCTCCAGCCCCATCCGGGAGGCCGCCAATCTCTTGAGTGAGCTCCAGTCCAGCGCGGCGGCGGCGGAGCGGGTGCTGGACCTGCTGGATGAGCCGCCGGAGGCGGGGGACGCCCCCGGCGCCCTGGAACCGGAACGGCTGCGGGGGGAGATCGTCTTTGACCGGGTGGACTTCGCCTACGACCCGGACCGGCCCGTGCTGCGGCGCTTCACCGCCCGCGTCGGCGCGGGGAGCCTGGCGGCGGTGGTGGGCCCCACCGGGGCGGGGAAGACCACCCTGGTCTCCCTGCTGCTGCGGTTCTACCGTCCCCAGGGCGGCTCCATCACCGTGGACGGCCTGCCCCTGGAGGCGTACACCCGGGACGGCCTGCGCCGCCGCCTGGCCCTGGTGCTCCAGGATACCTGGCTCTTCGGCGGCACCATCGCGGAGAACATCGCCTACGGCGCGCCGGGAGCCGCCCGGGAGCAGATCGTGGAGGCCGCCAAGGCCGCCCGGGTCCACCGCTTCATCACCTCCCTGCCCGACGGGTACGACACCGTCCTCACCGACGAGGGGGCGGGCATCTCCAAGGGCCAGCGGCAGCTGCTGGCCATCGCCCGGTGCTTTTTGACCGACGCGGACATCGTGATTCTGGACGAGGCCACCTCCAATGTGGACACGGAGACGGAGGGGGAGATCAGCCTGGCCATGGAGCACTTGCGGCAGGGGAGGACCTGCTTTGTCATCGCCCACCGCCTGGCCACCGTCCGCCGGGCGGACCGCATCCTGGTGCTGGACCAGGGGGGCGTGGCGGAGGCGGGAACCCACGAGGAGCTGCTGGCGGCGGGGGGCATCTACGCCTCGCTGTACCGGGCGGCGGAGTGAGCCGCACCGGGGGAGGAGTACGAAAACGTATCCGAAAGCGGTGCAAAAGTCAATCGGCAAATTATAAAAATTTGAACAATAAATTTATATAGTGTCCACAACAGTTGTGAAAATGGCCAAAAAACCCGCCGCAAAATAGGGAACATATCAATTGACAAAGGGCGGTAAAACTCTTTATAATGAAAATGCAAAAACGCAAACGTTTGCACAAATTTGCGCCTGATCACCGCGGATTTGTGGAGACAGAGCGAGAGCTGAGGGAAAAGAAGACTGATTCACGCGTTCTCCCGCAGTCGCCATGCGAAGCCTTCGTTAAAATGCGGCCCTCCGTGTTTTGGCGCCGCGGCAGATGCCGCGGTTTCCGACGTCCGTATGGAGTTTGGAGAGATTCGTATGGCACGACTTCGCCGACACCGCCGCTGCGGCGTGTCCCGGCAGCGAAGCTGACGGAATGAAAACCGAGACCGGTTTTCATTGGCGGATAGTATCAGAAAGAGGTGTTACCGTGGCAAAGAAAGAGCTTCCCAGAAAACCCCTGACGAAAACAAGGCTGAAAAATCTGATCCTGAACGTCCTGCGAAATCCCTTCAACATGATCGTGCTGGTCAGCCTCATTGTGCTGTTCTGCCTGATCCTCATTCCCCTGCTGACCATGATCAAGTCCACCTTCACCCTGGCGGAGGGCGAACTGCGCCGTGTGGACGGCAACGTGGGCGACTTCACCCTGTACTACTGGTGGTACATGGCCGCGAGCAACATGTCCAAGGCCGTGCTGTGGAAGCCGCTGTTCAACTCCTTCGTCTGCGGCCTCTTCACCACGCTGATCTCCGTGCCCCTGGGCTCGGTGCTGGCCTGGCTGATGATCCGCACCGACATCCCCGGCAAAAAGCTGCTGGGCATTCTGGTCACCGTGCCCTACATGATTCCCTCCTGGACCAAGGCCCTGGCGTGGCTGGCGGTGTTCCGCACCCCCACCAGCGGTGCCGACGGCTTTTTGACCGGCCTGGGCATCCCCATTCCCGACGCGCTGGCCTACGGCCCCATCGCCATCGTCCTGTGCATGTCCATGCACTACTACGCCTTCTCCTACATCCAGGTCTCCGGCGCGCTGCGCTCCATCAACTCCGAGCTGGAGGAGATGGGTGAGATCCAGGGCGCCAACAAGGCCCAGATTCTGCGCCACATCACCCTGCCGCTGATCCTGCCCTCCGTGCTCAGTGCCCTGGTCATGACCGTCTCCAAGTCCATCGGTACATACGGCGTGGCGGCCAACCTGGGCAATCGCATCGGCTACTACACCCTGGCCACCCGCATGCGCATGTTCATCGACCAGGGTCCCCAGGCCGTGGGCTACGCCATGAGCATTGTCCTGGTGGGCCTGGCCGCGCTGATCCTCATGAGCAACCAGAAGGCCATCGGCGTCCGCAAGTCCTACGCCACCGTGGGCGGCAAGGGCGGCCGCAGCACCCTGATGCCCCTGGGCGCGGCCAAGAAGCCCATGATGGTCTTCCTGGCGGTGTTCCTGTTCCTGGCCATGGTGATGCCCTTCTTCGTGCTGATCATGGAGACCTTCCAGATCACCACCGGCGCGGGCTACGGCCTGGACAACCTGACCCTCTACAACTGGATCGGCACCGTGGACGAGGCCCAGAAGTACACCAACTATCCCGGCATCTTCCAGCATGACGAGTTCTGGAGCGCCTTCTGGAACACCGTCAAGCTGACGCTGATCGGCTCCATCATCACCGCCATCTGCGGCCAGTTCCTGGGCTACATCAGCTCCCGGGGCCGCGGCAAGTGGTACGGCAACCTCACCGAGCAGCTGGTGTTCGTGCCCTACCTGATGAGCGGCGTGGCATTCTCCACCATGTACTTCTCCATGTTCAGCATCCCCCACCTGGGGGGCCTGATCCCCTCTCTGTACGGCACCTTCACCCTGATCGTTCTGACCTCCGTGGTCAAGCACTTCCCCTTCGCCAGCCGCTCCGGCACCGCCAACATGCTCTCCATCAGCGTGGAGCTGGAGGAGGCGGCGGACATCGCCGGCGCCAGCTTCTGGAAGCGCATGAGCTCCATCATCATCCCCCTGGCGAAGAACGGCTTTATCTCCGGCTTCATGCTGACCTTCATCTCCATCGCCAAGGAGCTGGACCTGATCATCATCATGATGACGCCCACCACCCGGACCATGTCCTTCCTGGCCTTCACCTACTCCCAGGAGGGCTACAACCAGATGTCCGACGCCATCTCCGTGTGCGTGCTGCTGTTCATCCTGGTCTGCTACATCGTCGCCAACAAGGTCGGCGGCGCCGACATCGGCAAGAGCTGGTAAACCACGGACCACATGACATGACAGAAAGGAAAGAACGATAATGAGTCGTATCGAGTTAAAAAATATTGATAAATTCTATGGCAGCAACCACGTGCTGCGCAACATCAACCTCACCATTGAGGACGGCGACTTCATGACGCTGCTGGGCCCCTCCGGCTGCGGCAAGACCACCACGCTGCGTGTGGTCTCCGGCCTGGAGAAGCCCCAGAACGGCATCATGACCATCGACGGCGTGGAGATGATCAACGCCGACGACGCCTACTACGCCGAGCCCAGCAAGCGGGGGCTGAACCTGGTGTTCCAGTCCTATGCCCTGTGGCCCCACATGACGGTGTACAACAACATCGCCTTCGGCTTGAAGATCCAGAAAATGAGCCACGACGAGATCGAGCGCCGGGTGATGGACTCCCTGAAGATGATGCGCATCGACATGTACAAGGACCGCTATCCCACCGAGCTCTCCGGCGGCCAGCAGCAGCGCGTGGCCATCGCCCGGGCCGTGGCCTCCAGCCCCAAGCTGCTGCTCCTCGACGAGCCCCTCTCCAACCTGGACGCCAAGCTCCGCATCGACATGCGGGCCGAGCTCCAGCGCCTCCACAAGGAGCTGGGCACCACCATCATCTACGTCACCCACGACCAGGTGGAGGCCCTGACCATGTCCACCAAGATCGCCCTGTTCAAGGCCGGCGAGCTGAACCAGGTGGCCACTCCCATGGAGCTGTACAACAACCCCATCGACCTGGAGGCCGCGGACTTCATCGGCAACCCCCGCATCAACCTGATTCCCGGCAGGGCCGAGATGAAGGGCGGCGAGCTGGTGGTCAAGAGCGAGCTGGGCGGCCACACCTTCCCCGCCGGCCACCTCACCGACGAGCAGAAGCCCATGAGCGGCGAGTTCGACTGCGTCCTGGCCGTCCGCCCCGAGCAGATTCTCATTTCCCGGGAGCCGGTGGAGGGCGCCCTGCCCGTCAACGTGTACGCCAGCCAGCCCGCCGGCTCCGAGACCATCGTCACCCTCAAGGCCGGCGAGGAGGAGTTCCTGTCCAAGGAGATCGGCCAGGTCCACTACGACATCGACCAGAAGGTCTGGGCCATCATTGACCAGGACAAGATCAACGTGTACAATAAGGAGACCACCCGCCTCATTAAGCGCGCGGTGTAATCCCTCCGCCCTTCCGGATCAAGGCGCTCCCGGGCGGCGGAGGATGCCGCCCGGCCCCGCTTGATTATAGAGCTCCGGCGAAATTCCCCAATCATTCTGGAAAAACGAAAGGAGAAGAACCCGATGAAGAAGAAGTTACTGGCACTCTTACTGGCAGCCGTCATGGTGCTGAGCCTGGCGGCCTGCGGCGGCAAGACGGATACGCCGCCTGCCGAGAACACCCCCGCGCAGAACGAGCCCGCCGCCGGCGGTGATTCCGCTTCCGATGCCGACACCGGCGCCAAGCAGTTCGGCTACAACCGCGAGACCAAGGAAGAGGTCTATGGCCCCTATTGGGACGACTGGAGCGACATGACCGACGAGGAGCTCTATGAGCAGGCTCTGAAGGAAGTCGAGGGCGGCGCCAAGGAGATCAACGTCTACGCCACCTCCTCCAAGATGCTCAAGTGCGAAGAGGGCTTTGAGGAGAAGTATCCCGGCCTGGACCTGGTGGTCTCCGACCTGGATTCCGACGAGGTTTTGAGCAAGGCCGAGATCGAGAACAGCACCAACAACATCACCGCCGACGTGCTCCAGACCAAGGACGTCAACGGCAACGTGTTCTTTGAGTACTACAGCAAGGGCGTCATCGAGCCCTTCTATCCCCGGGACATCTGCTCCCACATCGAGGAGGAGAACCTGAAGTTCAGCTTCCCGCTGTACGCCTCCCAGGCCTTCTGGTACTATAACACCGAGGCGTTCCCTGACGGCCAGCCCATCGACAGCTGGTGGCAGATCATCGAGAAGAACCCCGACGGCAGCCAGAAGTACCGCATCTTCGCCAAGGAGATCGGCCAGGAGACCGCCTACCTCTCCCTGTTTGCCAGCTTCATCACCAACGCCGACGAGATGGAGCAGTCCTATAAGGACATCTACGGCACCGACCTGGAGTACACCTATGATCCCTCCGGCTTCGCCTTCCCCGTGCCCGAGAACAACGCCGGCGTGGAGTACCTGTGGCGCTTCACCCAGGCCAAGATGACCTTCATCGGCGACGGCGACGAGCTGGTGCTGGCCGTCCATAACTCCACCAAGGACGATCCCGCCCTGTGCCTGGCCTCCGCCGGCAAGATCGAAAACCGGGAGGAGTCCGGCTACAACATTGACTGGTGCACCAACCTGACCCCCTACACCGCGCTGCTGAACACCGAGTCCATGTTCGCCGTCAAGGGCTGCGACAGCCCCGCCGGCGCCCGGCTCTTCATCCGCTACGTCACCGGCGGCGCCGACGGCGAGAGCGGCGGCTTCAAGCCCTTCACCAAGACCGGCAACTGGCCCCTGCGGGACGACGTCCCCAACGACAAGAACCCCGTCTCCCTGCACGACCTGGGCGCCCGCGCCAACGACCTGGACGCCATTTACGGCATCTATCCCGACGTGCAGGATATGTGGACCTTCTGGCGCGACCAGGCCCCCAAGTAAGACATCCCTAAGGACATCTGCCGCGTAAGCGGCTCCGCCGGGCGGGCGGCCCATGGCCGCCCGCCCTTTTCCAAGAGGAGGAACTCCATGCTGGGCAGAGGCAATCCCATTCGGGAAAATCAGATCGACGAGAAAATCGGCCGGGCGGCGGACAGCTTCTGGTCCGCCTTTCAGATGGTGGAAAACGGCAGGGTGAAGAGCACGCTGATGCTGTACTCCTTCTGCCTTTGCTGGGTGTTTGCCGCCGTCCACGGCGGGGCCGTCGCCCTCTTGATCACCCCGCTGCACGCGCTGATGGACGGAGCGCCGGTTTTCCTTGAAAATCTGGTCACCGCCCTGGTCCCCGCGGTTCTGGGCACGGCGGTGTGCGGCCTGGCCTGGCTCCTGCCCGGCGACAAGAGAAAACTGCCGGCGGCCTATCTGTGGCTGACGCTGCTGATGCTGGCCTGCCTGATCGCCCTGCTGGTTCTTTTGAGAGGAGAGCGTGGGGCGCAGATCCTGGCTCTGCAATTTTTCGGGATGTTCGTGCTGGTCCCCCTGATTCTGGGAGACGGGCTGTCGATGCTCCTGTTTTACCGATACTGGAAACATAAGCCCCCTGTCAAAGACGTGGCGGAGCTTAGGAAAGGGCCGTAAGACGATGATTGATACTGTATTGTTCGATATGGGCGGAACGCTGGAGGATATTTATACGGACGAGGAGAGCCGGGAGGCCTCCGCCCGGGAAGTCCTGCGCATCCTGAGAGAGAAGGGCATCCTCGTGCCCGACGACCTGCCAGCCGCCCGGAAGAAGCTGGCGGACGGCTGGGACCGCTACGCCGCCTACCGGGGCCCCACGGACCGGGAGCTGAAGCCGGAGGAGATCTGGGGGCAGTATGTTCTGACAGACTTCGGCCTGGACCAGGAGACGGCGGCCCCCTTTGCCGAGGAGCTGGCCCATATGTGGGAGGTCACCTACTACCACCGCACCCTCCGCCCCCGGGTGGCGGAGATGCTGGCGGGATTGAAGGGCCTGGGGATGAAGCTGGGCGTCATCAGCAACACCGCCAGCCTCTACCAGGTGTTCGACATTCTGGAGGAGTACGGCATCCGGGACTATTTCCAGGATGTGACGCTGTCCTCCGTCACCGGCTACCGCAAGCCGGATGAGAATATTTTCAGGGTTTCCCTGAACCAGGTCCGGTCCGACCCGTCCACCTGCGCCTACGTGGGCGACACGGTGTCCCGGGATGTCATCGGTCCCCAGCGCATGGGCTTCGGCATGACCTTCCACATCAACTCCAAGCTGACAAAGTGCAAGGATGTGGACGTGCCCAAGGAGATCCGGGCCACCTATGAGATTGACGACATTTACCAGGTCTACGCCATTTTGCGGGATCTGGAGCAGCACGAGGCTGTGTGATAGAGAGAACAAAGCGCCCTCCCCCAAATGGGGGAGGGCGCTTTTTGAGTCAGCTCCGGCGGCAGCCGGGGCAGTGGGCGCAGTCCCCGCCGCAGCCGCCCTTACGGCGGCGGCAGGAGCGCAGGGCCAGAACCAGCCAGAGGCCCAGGACCGCTGAAATCAGCACTTCCAGCATCGGCGTCCCTCCTCAGAGCAGCAGGGCGGTCCGGTACACCAGCAGGGATACCGCCCAGGCCACGGCGCACTGGGCCGCGGCCACCCCGGCGGCCTTCCACCCGGAGCCCAGCTCCCGCTTCACGGCGGAGATGGCGGCCACGCAGGGGGTGTACAGCAGGGTGAAGGCCAGGAAGCTGGCGGCGGTGACGGGGGAGAACAGCGTTCCCAGGGCGGCGGCGGAGACCTCTGCGCCGGAGCCTGTCAGGACCCCCAGGGTGGAGATAACGGACTCCTTGGCGATGAAGCCGGTGATCAGGGCGGTGGAGACCCGCCAGTCCCCAAAGCCCAGGGGGGTGAAGAGCGGGGCAATCCAGGCGCCTACGGCGGCCAGCAGACTGTTGGAGCTGTCGGTCACCAGGTTCAGGCGGGTGTCGAAGGTCTGGAGGAACCAGACGATGATGGTGGCCACGAAGATGATGGTGAAGGCCCGGGTGAGGAAGTCCTTGGCCTTGTCCCAGCACAGCTGCCAGACGCTGCGGGCGGAGGGGAAACGGTAGTTGGGCAGCTCCATGACAAAGGGCACGGGGTTGCCCCGGAAGGCCGTGGCCCCCAGCACCTTGGCGGCGATGATGCCCACCAGGATGCCGCCGAAGTACAGCGCGATCATCACCAGGGGGGCATAGCGGGGGAAGAAGGCGGCGGCAAAGACGGCGTAGATAGGGATTTTGGCGGAGCAGCTCATGAAGGGCGTCAGCAGGATGGTCATCCGCCGGTCCCGCTCCGAGGCCAGGGTCCGGGTGGACATGATGGCCGGCACGGAGCAGCCGAAGCCCACCAGCATGGGCACGATGCTGCGGCCGGAGAGACCGATCTTCCGCAGCAGCTGGTCCATGAAGAAGGCCACCCGGGCCATGTAGCCGGTGTCCTCCAGGATGGAGAGGAAGAAGAACAGCACCACGATGATGGGCAGAAAGCTCAGCACGCTCCCCACCCCGGCGAAGACGCCGTCGATCACAAGGCTGTGGACCACCGGGTTGAGGCCGTAGGCCGTCAGCCCCGCGTCCACGGCGGCGGTGAGAGCGGCGATGCCCGCCGCCAGCAGGTCTGAGAGCCCCTGGCCCACTACGCTGAAGGTCAGGTAGAAGATCAGGAGAATGATGCCGAAGAAGATGGGCAGGGCCAGGTACTTGTTGGTCACCACCCGGTCGATGGCCTCGCTGCGGCGGCGCTCCCGGGACTCCTGGCACTTTACCACCGTGCGGGCGCACACGCCCTCGATGAAGTCGTAGCGCATATCCGCCAGGGCGGCGTTGCGGTCCATGCCGTGCTCCGCCTCCATCTCCTGGACGCTGTGCTCAATGAGCTCCAGCTCATTCTGGTCCAGCTTCAAACGGCTCCGCACGTCCTCGTCGTCCTCGATGAGCTTGGCGGCGGCGAAGCGCACGGGGAGCCCCGCGGCCTCGGCGTGGTCCTCGATCTGGTGGACCACCGCGTGGATGCAGCGGTGCACCGGGCCGGGGGCGCAGAAGTCGTACACCGCCGGCAGGGTCTTGTTCCGGGCCGCGGCCACGGCGACGCGGATCAGCTCCTCCACGCCCTGGTTCTTCACGGCGGAGATGGGCACCACCGGGATGCCCAGGGCGGCGGACATGGCCTTGACGTCGATGGTGCCGCCGCCGGCGGTGACCTCGTCCATCATGTTCAGGGCCAGCACCATGGGGATGCGCATCTCCAGCAGCTGGAGGGTCAGGTACAGGTTCCGCTCGATGTTGGTGGCGTCCACGATGTTGATGATGCCGTCGGGCCTCTGGTTCAGGATGAAGTCCCGGGTGACGATCTCCTCCGGCGTGTAGGGCCGGATGGAGTAGATGCCCGGCAGGTCCACCACCGTGCAGTCCTTCTGCCCCCGCACGGCGCCGGACTTCTGATCCACCGTTACGCCGGGGAAGTTGCCCACGTGCTGGTTGGAGCCGGTGAGCTGGTTGAACAGGGTGGTCTTGCCGCAGTTTTGATTGCCGGCCAGGGCGAAGATCATACCTCACGCACCTCCACCTGGATATTCCGGGCGTCCTCCTTCCGCAGGGACAGGGCGTAGCCCCGCACCCGCAGCTCGATGGGGTCCCCCAGGGGGGCAATTTTCTCCACCCGCACGGCGGTCTTGGGAATCAGCCCCATGTCCAGCAGGCGGCAGCGCAGGGCCCCCTGCCCGCCCACGGCGGTGATGACGGCCTCCTGGCCCAGGGGCAGCAGATCCAATGTCATATCGGTTCCTCCTACAGAGTTAGCATCTTCTAACTACAGTAAGAGTATCACGGAACGGCGCCGCCGTCAAACAGGGAATTGCCAGAAAAACAGAGAAAGTTCGACGGCTTTTTCGTACAGACCGATGGATTCCTCCGCGCCGGCGGGGAAGACCCTTGCGCCGTCGGGGCGGGCCGTGCTATACTGCCGGTGAGGTGATGAGATTTGCTGACATTCAACCATTTCAATTTCAATGTGTCCGACCTGGAGGCATCCATCCGGTTTTACCGGGACGCCCTGGGCCTCACGGAGGTGCGCCGGAAGGAGGCGGAGGACGGGAGCTTCGTCATCGTCTTCCTGGGGGACGGGAGGACGGACTTCCGCCTGGAGCTCACCTGGCTGCGGGGCCACCCTCAGAAGTACGACCTGGGGGAGTGCGAGTTCCATCTGGCCATGGCGGCGGAGGACTATGAGGCCGCCCACCGGCGGCACCAGCAGATGGGCTGCGTCTGCTTTGAGAACCCGGCCATGGGCATCTACTTCATCAGCGACCCGGACGGGTACTGGATCGAGATCATTCCCGGCCGGTGACGAAGCCCCCGCCCGCGGCCCCTGCCGGAGACGGGCGGGCGTCAGGAGCCGGTGAAAAAGGCAAAGAGCGGATTGACTTTGCGGCACGGCGGTGATAAAATATTTCCTGCCCTACAGGGGCACGGCGCCGGAAGGGGCGCGAAAGCTGAGAGATTTTTGGAGGGATTTCAGATGAGACGGTGGTTGTCGGTATTGCTGGCGGCGGTTCTGGCACTGGCCCTGGCGGGCTGCGGAGGCAAGGACCCCGGAAGCTCCGGGGCCGGCGGCGGGGACAACGTGGGCTCCGGCAACGGGGACGTCTACGCCGAGGACGGCTGGGCCGAGGGACGGCTGGGCGACACCATGCACACCTATTTCTTCAACTACACGGTAAACAGCGCCTACACCTGCGGCGAGTTTGCCGGCCGCCAGGCGGCGGAGGACAGCAAGCTGCTGGTGGTGGAGATCACCGTGAAGAACACCATGACCGCCAGCGTGGAGATGTACGACACCGACTTCCAGGCCCAATGGGGTGCCAGCGGCGAGGAGGACTACCGTCTGCCCATTACCACCGACCCGGAGACCTTTGAGGAGCTGGACCCCATCAGTGAGGACCAGCTGCCCGGTACATACGAGCTGGGCGTGAATCAGGAGCGCACCGGCCTGCTGGTGTACGAGGTCCCCGCCAGCGGTAAGGACTTCTCCATCTCCTATCTGGAGGCCTTTGAGCAGGGCGACGAGGGCGACACCTTCTTCGTCTACTTCACCCCTGAGGAGAAGTAATGGATTTCCCGTGGAAACGAAATTCCCCGGCTCCGCCGCAGGCGGAGCCGGGGCTCTTTTTTACCCGAGGGCGTTGGGGGTCAGCGTTGTAATGAGGGGCTCATAGGGCACATCCAGCTCTTCGGCGATGTTCTCCGCCGTCAGGGGGACGAAGGAGAGCTCCAGCGCCTCCGCGTCTCCCAGGACGGCGTCCCGCCAGCGGAGGTACGCCGCCCCGTCCACCGGGGGCTCCTCGTAGTACCAGTGCTCCGCGCCGGTGCCGTGGTCGCGGTGGGCGGTGAAGTTCCAGTTGTCGGTGAGGAGGAAGTAGATCATGCCGTCTTCGTCGGTGTCCACATCCCGGGGGAAGCCGTCGGAGACCAGGGCCCTGTCCCAGGCGTCCACGGAGCCCATGTTCTCATACGTGTCCGTCTCCGCCTGCCAGCGGTAGAGGGTGTAGGGCCAGAATTCCCCGGCCCAGCCCTGGTTGTGGGACCAGGGAGCCTCCGCCGCGCCGCCTGTGTAGAAGATGACGCCGGGGAACTCCCGCAGCTCCTGGCGCGCTTCGCGGGCGGTCTCGTCGTACCCGTAGACGGTCTCCGTCTGCCCGGCCATGCAGGCGTTCTGCCAGAGGAGGATCAGCTCCTCCGCGCCGTCGCCGTCCACGTCGTGGAGGGCGAAGAGGTTGCCCTCGATTCCCTCGATGGAGCCGCCCTCCAGCTCCGTGCCGTCCGGCAGGATCTGCTGGTCGTGGGCGGTGCGCAGGACCTGGGCGAAGGCGGCCCGCCGGGCCTCATCCGCCGCGGGGCCGGACTCCGCCGGGACATCGGTGCCCGCCGGGGACGCCGCCTCCGGCGGAGCATCTGGGGCGGGAACGGCGGGCTCTCCGCCGCAGGCGGTCAGGGACAGCAGAAGACACAGCGGGAGAAGGGCGGTGAGAAAACGGTTCATGGCGGAAAGTCCTTTCTATCAGTTTGACAGGGAAAGGATACCACTCCGCGGGATGAAAAAAATCTCAAAAGGATTACAAAAGGGATACAGATTTGCGGCAAAAGTGACAGAGGGGCGGGGCGCCGTTTTCAGCGCCCCGCCCCTGTATGTTTGCCCGTGCTCCGCTCAGTAGAACGCTTTGATGTAATCCTCCAGATCCGCCCGGGTGCCCATGTAGGGCCCCGGCGTCTCCATCTTCAAAGAGACCAGGGCCGTGGCGGTGCGGAGGGCCGTGGGGATGTCCTCCGTCAGCCGCTCGTTGATGTAGCAGGCGAAGGTGGTGTCCCCCCGCCCGGTGCGGCCGGAGAGGTTCCGGGCCTTGATGGGGCAGGTGTAGATCTCCCTTCCGTCGTAGACCAGCACCTCGGTATTGTGGGTGATCAGAATCTCCTTTGCTCCCCAGCTGTAGAGCATTTTGGCGGCCTCCGCCCGGTCCGTGAGGCCGGTGAGGATCTCCGCCTCGGCGGCGTCGGTCTTGAGGAAGCGGACATAGGGCAGCATCTCCTTTTTCGCCGCCCAGTCGCGGTACACCATGCCGCCGTTTTCCACCCAGCGGAGCATGCACTGCACGTCGATGGCCACCATGGCCCGCTCCGCGGCGAAGGGGATCATCCCGTCGGGGATGTCGCCCCCCACCAGGCCCGCCAGGTGCCAGATGGCGGCGTCGATGCCGGCGGGGATCTCATCGGTGCGGTAGGGGTCGATGACGCTGTCCACCGTGGAGGTGCGCCGCTCCCGGTCCGGGGTGTGGTAGACGTTTTTGGTCACAAAGGAGCGGGTGCTGGGCAGGGGGTACACCGCGGCGTCAGGGGCCTTGGCGAAGGCCGCCTCCAGCTCCGCCGGGGCCATGGCCGCCTTGGGCAGCACCGCGATTTTGTGCCCGATATTGGCGGCGGCGTAGCCGGAGTAGTACACCGCGCCGCCGATGGCCTGGACGGTGGTGCCGTCGTAGTCCACGTTGGTGTCCCGGGCCACCTCGCCGATGATCAGAGAGTCAAACCGGCTCATTGCGCCGCCTCCTTCCGCATGGCCTCGTCGGCCTCCACAAACTCCTGGAACGACGGGCTCCAGAGGTGGAAGTCCCGGCGTTCGATGAGGGCCTTGTAGGCGAAGGAGTCGTGGACCCGCTCCGGCAGGATGACGGCGGTGCGGGCCTCGTCCCCGTCCCGGTGGGTGTCGGACCCGGCCAGGCGGTAGTACTCGGGATGGCGGCGGCACAGGTCCAGGGCCTGGTCGTTGTTGTTCTCGTGGCGGGGGTTGCCGTTGATGATCTCCGCGCCGTGGACGGCGGTCTCCCGCACCGGGGCGCTGCCCTTGCGGAAGGGGTGGGCGTGGATGATCAGGACCTGGTCGTGGAACTTGTCAAAGAACTCCTGGGCGCTCATGCAGCAGGCGTAGGGATTGGAGCGGAGCCACTGCTCGTCGATGCCGTAGACCAGGTAGTCGTTGTCGTTTTCGGGAAAGCGGAACTCGGCGCCCAGGAGCACGTCCAGGCCCACCTCGTCGCCCCGCTTCTTGGAGGCGTGGTAGCCGGAGAGGTAGTGGTCCATGACCTTGTCCCAGTTGTGCTCCGTGTCGATGCGGGAGAGGTACTCCGGGTGGAGGTGGTCGGTGACCACCAGGCCGGAGAAGCCGTGGCGGAGGTAGCGGTCCACCACGTCGGCGGCGAAGAGGTGTCCGCACCTGCTGGTCTCCGCCGTGTGGGTGTGGGGGTCGTAGAGATAGCCGTTCATATGAGATCTGCTCCCTTTCTTTTATGGGGGTCCGGCGTGGATGTCGGGCATCCCTGGATTTTTGAAATGGGCCGGGGCTCAGTCCAGCGCCCGGCAGGTGCCCCGCTTCACGAGGCCCGGCAGGAGGATCTGGTGGACATACCCCTGGGTGCCGTGCTCGATCTTGTCCCGCAGCATGTCCACGGCCTGGATGGCCATCTCCCGCAGGGGCTGCTCGATGGTGGTCAGCTCGATGCGGGGCAGCTCCGCCGAGGGGATGTTGTCGAAGCCGATGAGGCTGAGGTGGCCGGGGATGTCGATCCGCAGCTCGTCCGCCGCCCGCATGACGCCCAGGGCGTGGGAGTCCGTGGAGGCGAAGATGGCGGTGTAGTCGATGGGTCGGGAGAAGAGCTCCCGGGCCATCTGGTAGCCGTTGTTGATGGAGGAGCGGCTGTACTCGCTGTTGAAAAACCGCTGCTGGAGGCCCAGCTCCTGACAGGCCCGCATATACCCCTCCGCCCGCAGCTGGTGGGTGGTGGTGCGGCGGCGGCCGAAGTAGAGGATGTCCCGGTGGCCCAGCTCGTAGAGGTACTTGGTGCCGATGTAGGTGCCCCGGCTGTTGTCCACGGTGACGTAGCTCTGGGGCTGGTCCCGCAGGTTCTCGCTGACGAACACCGTGGGCACCTGGTCGGTGTAGGCCCGGATGTTCTCATAGGTCTGGGGCCCCTGGGGCACGATGAGGATGCCGTCCACCTGGCGGCCCAGCAGCAGCTTGACCACGGTCTTCTCCTGCTTCAGGTCCGGGCCGGAGTTGCACAGCATGATGTTGTAGCCGTGGGTCCGGGCGCTCATCTCCGCATGGTAGGCCATCTCGCTCATGAACTGGTTGTCCACCGAGGGCACCACCAGGCCGATGAGGTCGGTCTTCTTCATCACCATGGAGCGGGCCACATAGTTTGTGGTGTAGCCCATCTCGTCGCAGAGCTTGATGATGCGCTCCCGGGTGTCGCTGCCGATCTGGGGGCTGCCGGACAGGGCCCGGGAGACGGTGGCGTAAGAGACGCCGGCGGCCTTTGCCACATCTTTGAGCGTTACGCTTTTCATAGAATTCAACCTCCCCGGCGGGCAAAATCGCAAACGTTTCCGTCTTATATTTGGCGGCCGGCAGCGTGGTTCCCACTGCCAGCCATATAATGAAAGCATATATGATTTTCCCACTATTGTCAATAACAATCTGATTTTTTCCGCCTTTTGGGCATAAAAACGAAAAAACTGCCCTACACTTTGGCATTTGGCATATTGACAAAGAACCCGCCATTATTTAGAATGAAATCTATAAAAGGCCGCAAACGTTTACAAGCCGGTCCCACCGCCGGACGGCGCGGCCCGCCGGCGGGTTTTCCTCGATTATTATTTTGAAGGAGGACTTTGAAATGACCCCGGATATTCAGACGATTTTCTTTGATGTGGGCAACACCCTGCGCATCGTGCTCAAGGAGCAGGACTTTATCGACCGGGCCGAGGCGGGCCTCATGGAGCTGATCCAGACCACGGAGAGCCACGACGAGCTCTTCGCCAAGCTGGAGGAGCGGTGGAAGAAGTACCGCAGGCTGTCCAAGGAGACGCTGCTGGACGCCTCCGAGGGCGAGCTGTGGACTCAGTACATGCTGCCGGAGTACGAGCCCAACATGATCTTCGCCAACGCGCCCAAGCTCACCCGCCTGTGGCGGGACCACGACGGCCGCCGGGTGGCCCGGCCCGACGCCGTGTCAACGCTTAAAGAGCTCTGCGCCCGGGGCTACACCCTGGGCATCATCGCCAACACCGTCACGGAGACGGAGATCCCCGACTGGATGGCCGCCGACGGCGTGGCCCAGTGCTTCAAGACCACCATCCTCTCCTCCAAGGTGCGGCTGCGCAAGCCCGACCCGGCGATCTACCACTTGGCCTGCCGCTGCATCGGCACCCCTGAGGCCAACTGCGCCTATGTGGGCGACAACCCCGTCCGGGACGTGGAGGGCACCCAGGCCGCGGGCTTCGGCATGATGATCCGCATCGACGAGCCCGACACCTTGAACAACGAGCACGCCACCGGCAGGGAGTTCACCCCCGACCACGTGATCACCGCCCTGTCGGAGCTGCTGGACATCTTCCCCGCCCGTACTTAATAAGGAGGAAGCGCCATGGATACGAGCAAGCGTTACAAGGCCGTCTTTTTCGACCTGGGGGGCACGCTGCGCATCGCCCTGCTGGAGGAGCCCTGGATGAAGCACGCCCGCCGAAAGATGGCGGAGATCGCCGGCTCCCCCGTGCCCTACGAGGAGTTCTACCAGATGATCGAGGAGCGGTACGAGCCCTACCGCAAGTGGGCCCTGGAGGAGAATCGGGAGTCCCGGGACGAGGAGCTGTGGTGCAAATGGCTGCTGCCGGACTACGATCAGGAGCGGATCAGGCAGGTCTGCCACGAGCTGAGCTTTCAGTACCGCCAGTGCAAGGGCCGCCGGGTCGTCGTGGACGGCGGCGTGGAGGTCATCCAGGGGCTCCATGAGCGGGGCTACAAGCTGGGGATCATCTCCAACCTCATCGGCGAGCACGAGGTGCCCGACTGGCTGGAGGAGGACGGCCTGGACCGGTACTTCGACACCGTGGTCCTCTCCTCGGTCTGCGGACTGCGCAAGCCCTGCTCCGAGATCTACGACATCGCCTGCCGGGACATCGGCGTGGCTCCGGAGGACTGCGTGTCCGTGGCGGACAACGTGAAGCGGGACATCACCGGCGCCAAGGAGGCGGGCATCGGCTGCAATATCATCTTCCGCTCCCCGGAGAAAAAGCACGCCGTGGAGTTCACCGAGGCCAACCGCCCCGACGCGGTGGTCAGCGACTTCCGGGAGATTCTGGACCTGCTTCCCCCGCTGAAATGAAGAACCATGGGACGTCCGGGGGCGGAAGCCCGCCGGGCGCGCCCTGCCTTTTGCGATTCCGCGATTCAATACCAATACAATAAGGAGGCTGATCACCCATGAACACCGATATTCGCTATATCTTTCTGGACCTGGGGGGCACCTTCCGGGTCATCGACGAGGACCCCGCCTACCTCTCCGCCGCCCGGGCGAAGATCGCGGCGCTCTGCGGCGTGGAGACCGACGACCCCAACCAGTGGTTCAGCGACGTCATCGACAAGCGGTACGACAAGTACCGGGAGTGGGCGCTGAAATTCATGTGCGAGGCGCCGGAGGAGGTTTTGTGGACCCGGTGGCTTGCCTATGACATGGACCGGGAGCGGATTTTGAAAAACGCCGCGGAGCTCACCTACCAGTACCGCCAGACCAAGGGCCGCCGCACCGTGGTGGCCGGCGGCGCCGAGACCGTCAAGGAGCTGTGCGCCCGGGGCTACACCCTGGGCATCATCAGCGACCTGGTGGGAAAGCGGGAGGTGGACGAGTGGCTGGACGCGGACGGCCTGCGGCCCTACTTCAAGACCGTGCAGCAGTCCTCCATCACCTACGTCCGCAAGCCCGGCCCCGCCATCTACTACTACGCTCTGGACGAGGTGGGCGCGCAGCCGGAGAACTGCTGCTACGTGGGCGACAACCTGAACCGGGACATCGTGGGGGCCAAGGCCTGCGCCTTCGGCATGACCGTCACAGTGCAGTACGACAGGAATAAGCCCCTGAAACTGACGGAGGAGAACATGCCCGACGGCAAGGTCTACACCTTCCCCCAGCTGCTGGACATCTTCCCCGCCTGCGGGCAGGTGGCCATCGACAGGCTGATCCGCCCCGACGACGGACAGTGATACTGATTTCATCCATACAGGAGGTATTTTCATATGGCAGACATCAAACGCGGCGGCGCCCAGCTGGCGGAGGCCGTTAAAAAGGCATACGGGCTGGGGCAGGACGACTATCACCTAGAGCCCATGGTCCTGGTGGAGGACGGCAAGCCCGTGGGCAAGATCTCCGACGGCGACGCCGCCATCTTCTGCTGCCGCCGGGGCGAGCGGGAGATCGAGCTCACCGAGATGTTCACGGAGGAGGGCTTCGACAAGGCGGAGCGCCGGAAGCTCAAGGACCTGGACTTCGTCATCATGACCATGTACCACGACAAGTTCAAGGATCTGCCCATCGCCTTCGCCCCCGCCAAGGTGGTGAAGCCCCTGGCCCAGGTGCTGAGCGAGGCGGGCAAGAGCCAGTTCCACTGCGCCGAGAGCGAGAAGTTCGCCCACGTGACCTTCTTCTTCAACGGCGGCGAGAACAACGCCTTCCCCGGGGAGGACGACCTGTGCTTCCCCTCTCCCAAGGGCATCGACTTCGACCAGAAGCCGGAGCTGTCCCTGCCCCAGGTGGCGGACGCCGTCATGGACGCCTTGGGGAAGTACGACTTCGTGGTGACCAACTTCGCCAACGGCGACGTCATCGGCCACACCCAGAACACCCAGGCCAAGATCAAAGCCTGCGGCTATGTGAGCCAGTACCTGGACAAGGTGGTCAACGACGCCCTGGGGAAGGGCTATGTGGTGGCCATCACCGCCGACCACGGCAACATTGAAAAGCTCTACACCGCCGCCGGCAAGCCCGACGGGGCCCACACCACCAACCTGGTGCCCTTCATCCTGATCGACCCCGCCGACCCCGCTCCCATCGCCCTGCGGGACGGCTCCCTGGGGGACGTGGCCCCCACGGTGCTGGACGTGATGGGCATCCCCCAGCCCCCCGAGATGGACGGAAAACCCCTCTGCGAGGGCAGGGACTGGGGTGAGGGGCGGAAGATGCTTCTCATCATCTGCGACGGCTGGGGCCTTGGCACCGGCGACGACGGCGACGCCATTCACCTGGCCGACACCCCCTATTGGGACTCCCTGCTGGCGGAGAAGTCCTGGTCCAGGCTCCAGGCCTCCGGTGAGTTCGTGGGCCTGGGGGCCGGCAAGGCCGGCAACTCCGAGGCGGGCCACTCCAACCTGGGGGCGGGCCGCTGCGTGATGCAGGACGACGTCCGCCTGGACGCCGCCGTGAAGGACGGCAGCTTTAAGAAGAACCCCATCTTCCTCCAGGCCATCGAGCACGCCAAAAAGAACGGCACCGCCCTGCACCTGCTGGCGTATCTGACCTACAAGTCCTCCCACGGCTGCATCGACTACCCCCTGAACATCTGCGAGATGGCCCGGGACAACGGGCTGGACAGGGTGTATCTCCACATCATCTTCGACGGCCGCTCCACCGACCCCGGCTCCGCCCCCGCCCTGCTGGCGGAGACGGACCAGCGTCTGGAGGCCATCGGCGTGGGCCGCATCGTGGACGGCGTGGGCCGGGGCGTGGCCCTGGACCGGGACAAGAACTACGACAAGGTCAAGCGTGCCTACGACGCCATGGTGGAGGGCACCGGAACCCGGTACGAATAAAGGGAGAGGCGGCGCGGCTCTGCCGCGCCGCCTTTGTATGTTTTGTCACGAAACACGGCGGCTTTTTTTGCGTTTTCCCCAATCTATTGTGAAAATTCAAACAGATATTGACGGGACACTTTGAATGGGAGTAGAATAGACCCGCAATGAACAAGGCCTCCGGATATAGCTGTGCAAAACTGTGTGAACGCACACAGTTTCCGGGAAGTCCTGCTCTGACCGGCTCCGTGCCCCGGCGGGACCCGCGGTGCGGCAGGCGGCAAAACATGGAAAGGAAGAGAGAGCTGATGAACGAAAAAAATCTCAAGGTACTGGCGGCGGAGATCCGGCTGGAGACGCTGAAGGTCATCCACAGCCGGGGCTTCGGCCATGTGGGCGGGTCCATGGACCTGGCGGACCTGATGGCCGTGCTGTACGGCGAGGTCATGAAGTTCGACCCCAAGAATCCCCGCTGGGAGGACCGGGACTGGCTGGTGCTCAGCAAGGGCCACGCGGGCCCGGTGGCCTACGCCACCTTCGGCCTGATGGGCTTCTACCCCATGGAGGAGGCCTACACCCTGAACCAGCCCGGCACCAAATTCCCCAGCCACACGGACCGCAAGCTCACCCCCGGCGTGGACCTGACCACCGGCTCCCTGGGCCAGGGTGCCTCCACCGCCACCGGCGCGGCTCTGGGCAACCGGATCGACGGCCGGGACAACTACGTCTACTGCGTCATCGGCGACGGCGAGGCCGACGAGGGCCAGGTCTGGGAGGCCTTCCACTTCGCCTGCGCCCACAAGCTGGACAACATCATCTACTTCATCGACAACAACGGCTATCAGCTGGACGGCCCCACCGACGACATCCTGGCCCACGGCAGTCTGGCCAAAAAGGCCGAGGGCTTCGGCCTGCACACCCAGGTGGTGGACGGCCACGATGTGAAAGCCATCTATGACGCCATCCAGAAGGCGAAAGAGACCAAGGGCGTGCCCAGCTGCATCGTGCTGAACACCAGCAAGGGCAAGGGCGCCACCTTCGCCGAGCCCAAGCACGACCACTCCTCCCAGCCCAATGAGGAGCAGTGGCAGGAGGCCATCGCGGCCTCTGAAAAAGAGCTGGAAGCCGCGCGGAACGCTTAAAGGAGGGTGAGAGAGATGAATGTGAAACTGATCGGCAAGCATGAAAAGGACTCCCGGGCCTGCCGGGACGGCCTGGCTCTGACCCTGAACGAGCTGATGGCCGAGGACAAGAGCATCGTCTACGTGGACTGCGATCTGATGGGCTGCATCAATACCAAGCAGCTGCGGAAAAACTATCCCGAGCGGGCCTTTGAGGCCGGCATCGCCGAGGGCAACGCCGCGGGCGTGGCCGCGGGCCTGGCCGCCACGGGGAAGAAGGTCTTCTTCCACTCCTTCGGCACCTTCTCCTCCCGCCGCTGCTATGACCAGATCTATATGTCCGCCGCCTACGCCGGCCTGAGTGTCCGGGTGCTGGGCAGCGACGCCGGCGTCACCGCCGCCTTCAACGGCGGCACCCACATGCCCCTGGAGGACGCCGCCATGTACCTCTCCATCCCCGGGACCACCGTGCTGGACCCGGCGGACTACGACCAGCTGGCCAGCGTGACCCGGGGCCTTGTGAATGTGGAGGGCGTGAGCTTCACCCGCTTCGTCCGCAAGGGCATCGTCCAGGTCTACGGCGAGGGCAGCGAGTTCGAGATCGGCAAGGGCGTGGTGCTCCACGAGAGCGGCGCGGACCAGGCCGCCATCATCACCTCCGGCATCATGGTGGACGAGAGCCTGAAAGCCTACGAGGCCCTCCAGAGTGAGGGGATCAGTGTCCGGGTGATCGATATGTTCACCTGGAAGCCCCTGGACGAGGAGCTGGTTATCAAGGCCGCGAAGGAGACCGGGGCCATTGTCACGGCGGAGAACCACAACACCTGCTGCGGTCTTGGGTCTGTGGTGGCCAACTGCCTGGCGCGGAACTGCCCGACGGTGCAGGAGTTCGTGGGCGTGCAGGATGAGTTCGGCCAGGTGGGTCCCCAGGACTTCCTGATGGATACCTACGGCCTGCGGGCGGCCAATATCGTGGAGGCCGTGAAGAAGGCGATTGCCCGTAAGTAATGCGGCGAAGCCGCAGCTGGCGGGTCCAGGGGCGCCTCGTCGGAGGAAACTCCACCGCTGCGCTTCCGGCTAGGGCCGAAAGCTCCGCTCAGTTCCGTTTCCCCCTCCTCTCCCCGCCGCAAACGCTTCGCTTTGCTTTGCGGCGGGGGCCCCGTGTGGCGGGGTGCAGAGGCAGAGCTCCTGCGAATACCCCTGGTGCGCTGCTTTGTTTCCGCTGTGTCCGGCTTGGCCGGACAGGCGCTGGTTTGACGATCAGCCGTTTTGCGGCTGACCCGCAGGGGGCGCCGCCCCTTGCACCCCCGCAAGCCTTTGAAATACCCCTTCGGGGCACGCGAGGCTTGACCTAAACTTTAATTAAGGAGATTGATAGCAATGGCTCAGAAAATGGACGCTTTTTCCGCCGCTCTGATGGCCGACAAGCGGGAGATCATCTTCGCCCCCACCGTGTACAAGTTCGATACCTTCGCCGCCATGGCGGAGGAGTTCAAGCTGAACGACCGGGACGTGGTGCTGACCAACGAGTTCATCTACACCCCCTTCATGAAGGACCTCGGCCTCAAGTGCCAGTTTGTGTTCCAGGAGAAGTTCGGCGCCGGCGAGCCCAGCGAGGAAATGATCCAGATCATGTACGACGCCATCCCCTATGACAGCTATGACCGGGTCATCGCCGTGGGCGGCGGCGCCATCATGGACCTGTGCAAGCTGCTGGGCTGCAAGCGGCCCGACACCGTGCACAACCTGTATTTCAAGCGTTTCCCCGTCCAGCATGAGAAGGACGTCATCGCCATCCCCACCACCTGCGGCACTGGCAGCGAGTGCACCAACATCTCCGTGGCCATCGTCAAGGACGAGAAGGACGGCGTGCTCACCGGCGGCGAGACCAAGCTGGGCCTGGTGTCCGACGACATCATCCCCAACAAGGTCTGCCTGATCCCCGACCTCATCAAGACCCTGCCCTATAAGCCCTTCGCCTGCTCCGCCATCGACGCGCTGGTCCACGCCACCGAGTCCTTCCTGAGCCCCCACCGCAAGACCATGACCAGCGAGCTCTTCTCCGAGAAGGCCATGGACGTGATCCTCAAGGGCTTCAAGCTCATTGACGAGAAGGGTCAGGACGCGCGCTTTGAGTATCTGGACGAGTTTGTGACCGCCAGCTTCTACGCCGGCATCGCCTTCCTGAAGGCCGGCTGCGGCCCGGTCCACGGCATGAGCTTCCCCCTGGGCGGCACTTACCACGTGGCCCACGGCGAGAGCAACTATATGCTCTTCGGCGCCATCCTGGACTACTACGACGAGAAGAACCCCGACGGCGAGATCATGCGTTTCAAGGAGCTGGTGGCCCGCATTCTGGGCTGCGAGGCCAAGGACGCCATTCCCGAGCTGAACGCCCTGCTCCAGCGGATTCTGCCCCTGCGCCCCCTGCGGGACTGCGGTTTCACCGAGGCGGACTTCAAGGCCTTCCCGTTGTCCGTGGAGGCCAACCAGCAGCGCCTGATGACCAACGCCTACTATCCCTTCGACCTGGAGGCCGAGGAGGCTATCTACCGCAAGTGCTTCTGAGTTTCCCCAAAGATCAGCGGAGCGCCGGATTTCCGGCGCTCCGCTTGCTGTTTTTATTCGCCTGTTCCCTGTAGTTCCAGCACCTCCACCGCCTCCTGTCCGGCGGCGGTGAGGGCGGCGCTGCCGTGGAGGAGATCCTCTCCGTAGGCCGCGTAGTCGAAATTCACCAGAGGCAGGTCATAGTCCAGACTGACCAGCCCCTTCAATTGCAGCCAAGCCAGGGCCTCGCCGCACTCCTCGGGGGAGTAGTCCGCCTCCTCCAGATAGATGGGCGTCTCACTGCCTTTCCGGCGGGCCGCTGGCAGGAAGGCCACCTCCCCCAGCCGCAGCAGCAGCGCCGCCTCCGGGGGCGTCAGCACGATCTCCCGGCGGCAGCCGCCCCCGCAGGAGCCGCACCCGCCGCAACTTCCGCAATCCGATGTTCCGCAGCCCATGTCCGACCCTCCTCTGTGTGTTCTCCAGCTTGCCCTGTCGAATATATTTCTATTCTTATCATATCACACCTGCCGCCCCTCCGCAACCGGCGATACTTTTCATCCCGTTTAAGAATGCGCTTCGGTGACAGCTTCGGCGGTTTCTGCAAAAGCATATGATTGATATGACAGCTGCCCTGTGCTATAATGCGTTCAGAAGGCCGGCATCTATGGGAGGAGGAGCTTTTTTGTTGTGAAAAAAATTCTTTTGCTCTGCCCTGGGTTTGTATATCTTGCCTGGTATATTGCAAATGTTCGTTCTATTGCGGCAAGGCACCTTGGCCAGGAAATAGTCTATCCTTTTTTAATATGTGGATTCAGTGTGATGTCATTGCTGTTCCTTATATTCTATACGTATACGCATAAGAGACCCGGGAATGATCTGTTCATTCCGTTGATTTACATGACAATCGGTATTCTTACACTCGTGGTTGGATATAACACCCCTTGCTGTTCCGGCGGATAGCGTCCAGGTTGAGCACACCAAACGGTTTACAGAGACAAACCTGTATTTTAGCGAGGTGCTTTTTGCAAGGAAAGCTCCTCTCTTTACGGATTCTGATGAATCGTCCTGTGACCCGGCCTGCGGATCTCTGAAAAAAGCGATCTTTTCCTTGTAAAGCAAGGACCCGTCGGGTATGATGGAGAAAACCCGAAGGAGGACATCTTATGCGGATCAGACAGGAGCGGGAACAGGACTACCCGGAGATTCACCGGCTGGTCAAGGAGGCCTTTGCCGCCGCCGAGCACGCCGACGGCAATGAGCAGGACCTGGTGGAGGCCCTGCGGAGGGGCCCGGCCTATCTGCCGGAGCTGGCCCTGGTGGCGGAAGAGGGCGGTGTGCTGGCCGGCCACATCCTGCTGACCCGGGCCAGTGTGGGCGGCGTCCCTGTGCTGGCGCTGGCGCCGCTGTCCGTCAGGCCGGAGTTCCAGCGGCAGGGGGTGGGCACCGCCCTGATGCGGGAGGCCCACAGGATCGCCAGGGCCCTGGGATATGATTATATCCTCGTGCTGGGAAGCGAGGACTACTATCCCCGGGTGGGCTACCGCCCGGCGGAGGAGCTGGGCGTCACCGTCCCGGAGGGCTTCCCCTCCGCCAACTTCATGGCCCTGCGGCTGCGGGAGGGGGCAGAGCCCCTCAGCGGCGGGGTCGTCTACCCGCCGGAGTTCGGATTGTGATTTGACAGACGCCCTCGGCCGTGGTACTCTTTTCCCATCCAGATTTTGACCCCAGACAACAAAGGAGAGTGACACCCAATGGTCTCAGAAACCATGTACGCCCTGGGCTCCAAGCGGTCCTGCATCCGGGAGCTCTTTGAATACGGCCTGCGGCAGGCCAAGGTGGTGGGGAGGGAGAACGTCTACGACTTCTCCATCGGCAACCCCTCCATCCCCGCCCCGCCGGAGGTGAACGAGGCGTTTGTCTCCATCGTTCAGGAGCGGGACAGCCTGTCCGTCCACGGCTACACCACCGCCGGCGGCAGCGACGAGGCCCGCGCCGCCGTGGCGGCGGACCTGAACGCCCGCTGCGACGCCAAAATCCGTCCCCAGAACCTGTTTTTGACCTGCGGCGCCGCCCCGGCGCTGATCGCCGCCATCCGGGCGCTGGCGGTGGAGGGGGCGGAGATCATGGCCATCGCCCCCTACTTCGCCGAGTACCGCCCCTTTGTGGAGGCCAACGGCCCCAAGTTCGTGGCGGTCCCCGCCGACCGGGAGGCCTTCCAGATCCGCTTTGACGAGCTGGAAGCCCGGATCACCTCCCATACCCAGGGCATCATCGTCAACTCCCCCTGCAACCCCTCCGGCGTGGTGTACACCCGGGAGACCCTGGAGCGCCTGGGGGAGGTCCTCAGCCGCAAGTCCCGGGAGTACGGCCACCCCATCTACATCCTGGCGGACGAGCCCTACCGGGAGCTGAGCTACGACGGCGTGGTGCCCCCCTTCATCCCCAACATCTACCCCAATACCATCGTCTGCTACTCCTACTCCAAGTCCCTCTCCCTGCCGGGGGAGCGCATCGGCTACGTCTGCGTCCCGGACCAGGCGGAGGACAGTGAGCGGGTCTACGCCGCCGTGGCCGGGGCGGCCCGGGTGCTGGGCCACGTCTGCGCCCCCTCCCTCCAGCAGCTGGTGGTGGCCAGGTGCGCCGCGGTGCGGCCGGACCTCAAGGCCTACGACCGCAACCGCACCGCCCTCTACGAGGCGCTGACGGAGTACGGCTACCGCTGCGCCAAGCCCACCGGGGCCTTCTACATGTTCGTTCAGGCCCCCGGCGGAGACGCCCAGGCCTTCTCCGACCGGGCCAAGGAGAAGAACCTCCTGGTAGTCCCCGGCGGCGACTTCGGCTGCCCGGACTTCTTCCGGGTCAGCACCTGCGTGGACTACGATATGATCCAGCGGAGCCTGCCGGTGTTCAGGGAGCTGATCGAGACAGCCTGAGCAGAATACGGGAGATGGTGAGACCACCATCTCCCGTATTTTTTTGCGGCAGGGGACCGCTTCCCATGAGTCCCCGCCGCCCCGTACTCTATTTTCCGTGACGGCACCCGCCGCAGCTTCCGCAGTCGCCGCTGCAGTGCCCGCCGGACCGGTGGGACCTCCACAGGGACCGGACCGCAAGGCCCACGGCGGCCGCCAGCACCAGCAGCACGACGCCGTTTCCGATCAGTGCGTTCATGATGCTGTCCTCCTCAAGGCCGCATGGCTGCCACGGAGGTCAGGCGGCGGGACCGCGTCTCCTCCTGACAGCCCCTGCGGAACAGCAGATAGAGGATGCCGGCCAGCAGGACCGCCGCCGCGATGGTGCCGATTCCAAAGACCGCCTCACCGGTGAACAATCCGCCGATCTGGAAGACGATCAGGCTCACCACATAGGCGAAGCCGCACATGTAGCCGATGGCCGCCGCCGTCCACCTGGCGTTGTTCATCTCCCGCTTGATGGCGCCCATGGCGGCGAAGCAGGGGGCGCAGAGGAGGTTGAAGATCATGAAGGAATAGGCGGCCATGGCGCCGAAGTCCGCGCCGATGGCGGCGTAGATGCCGCTGGCGTCCTCCATCAGGTCCGCCTCGCCGGCATACTGGTACAGCACGCCGAAGGTGTTGACCACTTCCTCCTTGGCGATGAGGCCGGTGACGGTGGCCACGGTGGCCTTCCAGGCCATATCGCCCACCCAGCCGATGGGTGTCAGCGCCAGTGATAAAATGTCAGAAAACGCCGAGGAAAAAATGTAGATTT
>CAMNRF010000012.1 GCA_946551795.1 uncultured Oscillibacter sp. | reverse complement strand
ACCCCCCCCCCGGCCCGGGCCCCCCCCCCCCGCCCCCCCCCCATCCCTTCGCCCCCCCCCCGGCCCGGCCGGCCGCCCGCCGCGGGGGTTTTGCCGATATTTTCTGCCTCTGCCGCATATACTAGCGTCATCAGATGTGAGAAAGGATGACGCACCATGGAGGCCCACTACCCCTTTACCCTGCCGCCCCTGCCCTACGCCTACGACGCGCTGCTGCCGGAGCTGGACGAGCGCACCATGCACTTCCACCACGACAAGCATTTCAACACCTACGTGGAAAACCTCAACAAGCTCCTGAAAGACCACCCCGAGTACCACGACTGGTCCCTGGAGCGGATGATGCAGGACTGGCCGCGGCTGCCGGAGGACATCCGCCAGGGAGTGCGGAACAACGCCGGCGGCGTGTACAACCACGACCTGTATTTCAAGACCCTGCACCCCACCCCGGCCTCGGCCCCGGGCCCGGCCCTCCAGCAGGCCATCGACCGGGATTTCGGAGACCTCCAGGGGCTGAAGGCCGCCCTGCGCGCCGCCGCCCTGGGGCAGTTCGGCTCCGGCTGGGCCTGGCTGGTGACCGACCGGGACGGGCGTCTCTCCGTCCGCAAGACCCCCAACCAGGACAGCCCCCTGCCCCTGACGCCCCTGCTGGGGTGCGACGTGTGGGAGCACGCCTACTACCTGCCCTACCAGAACCGGCGGGACGAGTATTTTGAGGCCTGGTGGCGGCTGGTGGACTGGCCGGGGATCACCCGGCGGTACGGAGAGCTGATCTCCTCGCAGACCCAGTACCCCAACCCCTGACAGCGGCTTGACAAAGCGGAGCTCTCTGGTATAAAATAGAAAAGATGAACGGGAGCAGGACGGACCGAAAAGCCGTTCTGCTCCCCCGTTCTTTTCGGCCGCGGCAACAGAGAGGAGGCTCCGTCATGAGACAGTACGTCGCCGCCCTGGACCAGGGGACCACCAGCAGCCGCTGTATCCTCTTTGACCGGGCGCAGAACATCGTGGGCATGGCCCAGAAGGAGTTCACCCAGATCTATCCCCGGCCGGGCTGGGTGGAGCACGACCCCATGGAGATCTACTCCAGCCAGTACGGCGTGCTGAACGAGGTGCTGGCCCAGACCGGCGTCCCGGCGGAGGAGGTGGCCGCCATCGGCATCACCAACCAGCGGGAGACCACCGTGGTCTGGGACCGGGAGACCGGGCGTCCCGTGTGCAATGCCATCGTGTGGCAGTGCCGCCGCACGGCGCCGCTGTGCGAGGAGCTGAAACGGGACGCGGACTTCGCGGACTATGTGCGAAGCCGCACGGGCCTTTTGATCGACGCCTACTTCTCCGCCACCAAGATCCGGTGGATTCTGGACCATGTCCCCGGGGCCCGGGAGGGGGCGGAGAGCGGGCGGCTGCTGTTCGGCACCGTGGACAGCTGGCTGATCTGGAAGCTCACCGGCGGAAGGGTCCACGTCACGGACCGCACCAACGCCAGCCGCACCATGCTCTACGACATTGAACACCTCCGCTGGGATGAGGAGATCTGCCGGCGGCTGGACATCCCCATAGCCATGCTTCCGGAGGTCCGCTCCTCCAGCGAAGTTTACGGCACGGTGAACATCCAGGGGGTGGAGGTTCCCATCGCCGGCATCGCCGGGGATCAGCAGGCGGCCCTCTTCGGCCAGGCCTGCTTTGACGCCGGGGAGGCCAAGAACACCTACGGCACTGGCTGCTTCCTGCTGATGAACACCGGGGAAAAGCTGGTGCGCAGTCAAAACGGCCTGGTGACCACCATCGCCGCCGGGGTGGGCGGAAGCGTCCAATACGCCCTGGAGGGCAGCGTGTTCGTGGGCGGGGCGGTGATCCAGTGGCTCCGGGACGAGCTGCGCCTGATCCCCTCCGCCGCCGACAGCGAGCACTTCGCCCGGAGCGTGCCCGACAGCGGCGGCGTGTACGTGGTGCCCGCCTTCACCGGCCTGGGGGCGCCCCACTGGGATATGTACGCCCGGGGGGCCATCCTGGGCCTGACCCGGGGGACAGGCCGGGAGCACATTATCCGGGCGGCGCTGGAGTCCATCGCCTACCAGACCGGGGACGTGCTCTCCGCCATGGAGGAGGACACCGGCATCCGCCTCAGGGAGCTGCGGGCGGACGGCGGCGCCTCCGCCAACGATTTTCTCATGCAGTTCCAGGCGGACATCGTGGGCGGGACCATCCTCCGCCCGGTGGTGCGGGAGACCACCGCCCTGGGGGCGGCGTATCTGGCGGGCCTGGCCGTCGGGGTCTGGGGCGGCCTGGAGGAGATCCGGAGCCAGTGGACCCTGGACCGCCGGTTTGATCCGGCCATCTCCCGGGAGGAGCGGGAGCGCCTGCGGCGGGGCTGGGCCCGGGCCGTGGAGCGGGCCAAAGGCTGGGAGGAATAAGATCCATTCCATCATGAGTTCCGCCGGGGGACGGTCCGCGGCGGGGAAAAGAGAGGTAACACAACATATGGATTACGCGAAGGAATCCCTGCGGCTCCACGGCGAGTGGAGAGGCAAGATCGAGGTGACGGCCACCGTCCCCGTGGAGACGAGGGACGACCTCAGCCTGGCCTACACCCCCGGCGTGGCCCAGCCCTGCCTGGAGATTCAAAAGGACATCGGCAGGAGCTACGAGCTGACCCGCCGCCACAACCTCTGCGCCGTCATCACCGACGGCAGCGCGGTGCTGGGCCTGGGGGACATCGGCCCGGAGGCCGGAATGCCGGTGATGGAGGGCAAGTGCGTGCTGTTCAAGGCCTTCGGGGGGGTGGACGCCTTCCCCCTGTGCGTGAAGACCCAGGACGTGGACGAGTTTGTCCAGACGGTCTACAACATCTCCGGGTCTTTCGGCGGCATCAACCTGGAGGACATCGCCGCCCCCCGGTGCTTTGAGATCGAGCGGAAGCTGAAGGAGCGGTGCGACATCCCCATCTTCCACGACGACCAGCACGGCACCGCCATCATCACCCTGGCGGGCCTCACCAACGCGTTGAAGGTGGTGGGGAAGAAGCGGGAGGACGTGCGGGTGGTGACCTCCGGCGCCGGCGCGGCGGCGGTGTCCATCACGAAGCTGCTGCTGTCCGCCGGGTTCCGGCACATCACCATGTGCGACCGGAGGGGCGCCATCTATGCCGGCCGGGAGGGCCTGAACTGGATCAAGGAGGAGATGGCCCAGGTCACCAACCTGGAAAAGCGCGCCGGCACCCTGGCGGAGATGCTGGCGGGGGCCGACGTGTTCATCGGCGTGTCCGCCCCGGGCACCGTCACCGCGGACATGGTGCGGACCATGGCGAAGGACCCCGTCATCTTCGCCTGCGCCAACCCCACGCCGGAGATCTTCCCGGACGAGGCCAGGGCCGGCGGGGCCGCCGTCATCGCCACCGGCCGCAGCGACTACCCCAACCAGATCAACAACGTCCTGGCCTTCCCCGGCGTGTTCCGGGGGGCCTTCGACGTGCGGGCGCGGGACATCAACGAGGAGATGAAGATGGCCGCCGCCCGGGCCCTGGCGGACTTGATCGGGCCGGAGGAGCTCAGCGCGGACTACATCATCCCCAGGGCTTTTGACAAGCGGGTGGGCCCCGCCGTGGCAGAGGCGGTGGCCCAGGCCGCCCGGGCCTCCGGCGCTGCCCGGCTCTGAGCACCCCGGAAAATGGAATTTCAGAAAGGAAGGATTGTCATGACTGCTTACGCGAAGATGACCCCCGCGGAGCGGGGCGCGGAATACGCCCGCCTCCAGACCGGATTTGAGGCCCTGAAAGCCCAGGGACTGAAGCTGAACATGGCCCGGGGCAAGCCCGGCAAGGCCCAGCTGGACATGGTCTCCGACATCTTTGACCTGATGCGGAAGCCGGAGGACTATGTCTCCGGCGGCATCGATGTGCGCAACTACGGCGAGATGCGGGGCCTGCCCGCCGCCCAGGCGCTGTTCGCGGACATCCTGGGGTGTAAGCCGGAGCAGGTGTTCGTGGGCGGCAACGCCAGCTTGCAGCTGATGTACGACACCATCGCCAAGGCCTGCACCCACGGCCTGCTCCACAGCCCCCGCCCCTGGTGCCGGGAGGAGACGGTGAAGTGGCTCTGCCCCGCCCCCGGCTATGACCGCCACTTCAAGGTGACGGAGAGCTTCGGCTTTGAGTTGATCACCATCCCCATGACCGACGCCGGTCCCGACATGGACGCCGTGGAGGAAGCCGTGAAGGACCCCGCCGTCAAGGGCATCTGGTGCGTGCCCAAGTACTCCAACCCCGACGGCATCATCTACTCCGCTGAGACCATCCGCCGCTTCGCGAATCTGAGCGCCGCCGCCCCTGACTTTACGATCATGTGGGACAACGCCTACTGCATCCACGAGTTCGAGGGGGAGTACGTGCCCTTCCCGGACATCCTCTCTCTCTGCGCGGAGGCCGGACACCCCGACATGGTCTTTGAGTTCGCCTCCACCTCCAAGGTGACGCTGCCCGGGGCGGGCGTCAGCTGCTTTGCCTGCTCCGAGGCCAACATGGCCTACATGGAGAAGCTCCTCACCGCCCAGGTCATCAGCTTCGACAAGGTGAACCAGCAGCGCCATGTGCTCTATCTCAAGGACAAGGCCCACACCCTGGAGCTGATGAAGAGGCACGCCGCCATCATGGGGCCCAAGTTCCGCTGTGTGGTGGATATGCTGGACCGGGAGATCGCCCCGCTGGACATCGCCTCCTGGCGGCGGCCCAAGGGGGGGTACTTCGTCTCCCTCAACGCCATGCCCGGCACGGCGAAGCGCACCCTGGCCCTGTGTAAGGAGGCCGGCGTCACCATGACCGGCGCCGGAGCCACCTTCCCCTACGGGAAGGACCCCCGGGACAGCAACATCCGCATCGCCCCCTCCCTGCCGCCGGTGGAGGAGCTGGAGCAGGCCATGGAGGTATTCTGCGTGTGCCTGAAAATGGCCGCGCTGGAGAAGCTGGGCGTATGAGATACTACGGCAGCGTCTACCGCCCGCCCTCCGAGGCCCGGAGCCTCATTGTCCAGGTGACCTACGGGTGCAGCCACAACACCTGCGCCTTTTGCAGCATGTACAAGGAGAAGCGTTTCGCCCTGCGGCCCCTGGAGGAGGTGCTGGAGGACTTCCGCCTGGCCCGGCAGGTCTACCGCCATGTGGACAAGGTCTTCCTGGCGGACGGGGACGCCCTGGTCCGGAAAGCCGCTGAGCTTTACACCGTTCTGGACACCGTCCGGGAGCTGTTCCCGGAGTGTGAACGGGTCACCTGCTACGCCTCCCCCGCCAGCATCCGCGTCCGGACAGAGGAGGAGCTGCGGACACTGCGGGAGAAGGGCCTGACCATGGTCTACATGGGCCTGGAGTCCGGCAGCGACGAGGTGCTGACCCTGATGCGCAAGGGCCACCCGGCTTCGGAGATCGTGGAGATGGGACAGAAGGTCCGGGGCAGCGGCATCGCGCTGTCCGTCACCGCCATCACGGGCCTGGGCGGGCCGGCGTTGCTGGAGCGCCATGCCCTGGATACCGCCGCCGCCTTCAACGCCATGAACCCGGAGTACATCGGGATGCTGACGCTGATGGTGGAGCCGGAGACGCCCCTGTACGACTGGGTCCACGACGGCAGTTTCCGCCTGCTGGACCAGCGCCAGGTGCTGGAGGAGACCCGCCTTCTGGTGGAGGCGCTGGACAGCCCCGGCAGCGTGTTCCGCATGAACCACGCCAGCAACTACCTGGCCCTCCGGGGGACGCTGAACCAGGACAGGGCCGCCATGCTGGCGGAAATCGAACGGGCGGAGCACGATTTGAGCCGCCTGCGCCCCGAGTCCTGGAGAGGGCTGTAAGAAGTTTAGGGCCGCCCTTTTCAAAGGCGGTGGGGGTGCGGGGGCAAACCTCCCGCGGGTTCGAGCGGAGCGGGAAAATGGTCGGGCGAAGCCCCGCCGGGCAATGTGCCGGCAGCATCCCAAAAAACAGCCGCCGCCTCGTAATCCGAGGCGGCGGCTGTTTCTATATCAGAATTTCTGGTCGGTGGCGGTCTCGCAGTAGGCGCAGCGGTAGGTGTGCCGGTCGGGGTCGCTGAGAAGGAACACCGCGTCCAGCTGGGGCTCCGCCATGGTGATGCACCGGGGGTTTTTGCACCGGATGACGTTCACCAGCCGCTGGGGCAGCTCCAGGTGCTTTTTCTCCTTGAGCTTCCCGTCCCGGATGATGTTGACGGTGATGTCCGCGTCGATATAGCCCAGGACGTCCAGATCCAGATCCATGGGGGAGTCGATCTTGATGATGTCCTTTTTGCCCAGGTGACGGCTGCGGGCGTTTTTGATGATGGCCACCTGGCAGTCCAGCTGGTCCAGATGCAGGTGCCTGTAGATCTCCATGCTCCGGCCGGCCTGGATGTGGTCCAGGACCACGCCGTTGGAAATGCTGTCAATATTCATACCCCAAAACCCTCCTCAAACGTGGATGTCCAGCAGCTTCAAAATCAGCGCCATGCGGATGAATTTGCCGTTTTTCACCTGTTTCCAGTAGGCGGCCCGGGGGTCCTTGTCCACACTGACCGCGATCTCGTTGACCCTGGGCAGGGGGTGGAGGATGGAGAGGTCCGGCTTGGCGTTCTGGAGCTTTTCCGGCGTCAGGATGTAGCTGTCCTTCAGCCGCAGGTAGTCCTCCTCGTTGAAGAACCGCTCCTTCTGGACCCGGGTCATATACAGGATGTCCAGCTGGGGGATGACGGATTCCAGGTCCGTGGTCTGGGAGTAGGCGATGCCCTTGGACTTGAGGGACTGCTCCTTGACGTACCGGGGCAGTTTCAGCTCCTCCGGGGAGATCAGCACGTAGTTGATGCTGCCGTACCGGCTGAGGGCGTTTACCAGGGAGTGGACGGTGCGGCCGAATTTCAGGTCGCCGCAGAAGCCGATGGTGAAGCCGTCCAGCCGGCCCTTCTCCCGGTGGATGGTGAGAAGGTCCGTCAGCGTCTGGGTGGGGTGGTTGTGGCCGCCGTCCCCGGCGTTGATGATGGGGACCTCCGAGAACTGGGCGGCGGCGTAGGGCGCGCCCTCCTTGGGGTGGCGCATGGCGATGATGTCGGCGTAGCAGCTGACGGTGTGGACGGTGTCGCCCACGGTCTCGCCCTTGGCGGTGGAGCTGGAATTGGCCTCGGAGAAGCCCAGCACGCTGCCCCCCAGGGCCAGCATGGCGGACTCGAAGGAGAGGCGGGTGCGGGTGGAGGGCTCGAAAAAGAGGGTGGCCAGCTGCTTGTGGGCGCAGGCGTCCTGGTACTTGGCGGGGTTCGCGATGATGTCCTCCGCCGTGGCGATGAGCTCGTCGATCTCCGCGACAGTGAGGTCGACAACGTCGATGATGTTTCTGGGCATAGGGGCTCCTTTCTGAGAGAGGGTCATTTTGTGTAGGGGGACGGCTGTTGGCCGTTGGTTTTTTCGGGGGATGTGGATTTTCCGGGGGACGGGCGGCCGAGGGCGGCCGCCCCTACGGTGCAGCTTCGACGGCTCCGTATGTGGGGCCGTCGCTGCGGTGGGGGACGGGGGGTTCTGCGTGCAGGGGCCGCCGCCCTGCGCAGCCCTTGGCGGCTTCGCCGCTTAGGGATGCGGCGTATCTTTTGCGGGTGCTGGGCGGCCCGATGCCCCGTCAGTCGATCCAGCTCTCGTCGGAGGGGTTGGCCCGGAACCTCTTCAGCCGCTCAATATCCTCAGGCCGGATCTTGCCCTCCTGGGCGGCGACATCACAGACGGCGTCAAAATTAGAGAGACTGTAGTTTGCCACATGGGCCGCCGCCAGGCGGTCCAGGCCCTTCTGGAGCCCGTAGGTGAAGATGGACACGACGCCCAGCACCTCCGCCCCGGCCTCCCGCAGGGCTTCGACGACTTCGATGCAGCTGCCGGCGGTGGAGATCAGATCCTCCACCACCACCACTCTCTGGCCCGGCTCCAGCTTTCCCTCGATGCGGTTCTGGCGGCCGTGGTCCTTGCTGCCGGAGCGGACATAGCCCATGGGCAGGCCCATGAGATGGCCCGCGATGGCGGCGTGGGCGATGCCGGCGGTGGAGGTGCCCATCAGCACCTCCGCCGTGGGGTAGTGCCTGCAGATCAGGTCTACCAGCCCCTCCTCCACGTGGGTGCGGACGGCGGGGGCGGTGAGGGTGAGGCGGTTGTCGCAGTAGATGGGGCTCTTGATGCCGCTGGCCCAGGTGAAGGGCTCATCGGGCCGGAGGAAGACCGCTCCGATGGACAAGAGGTCGTGGGCGATGGTGTGTTCCAGATTCATTGAAAACGCTCCTTTCAAACGGAAATTACACGGTCAAAAAGGCGGGGGGTCACCCCAGAAATTCCCTCACCGCCCGGCGGTAGGCCTCCACCGGGTCCGGGGCCTGGGTGATGGGGCGGCCCACCACGATGTAGTCGCAGCCGCTCTTCCCGGCCCGCTCCGGCGTCATAATGCGCTTTTGGTCCCCGGCGTCGCCGCCGGCGAAGCGGATGCCCGGGGTGACGGTGAGGAAGCTCTCCCCGCAGCGTTCCTTCACCAGCGCCGCCTCCAGGGGGGAGCAGACCACGCCGTCCAGACCGCACCGGGCGGCGTTCCGGGCGTAGGAGAGCACTGTCTCCGCCATGGGGGTGTCAATCAGCAGCTCATTTTTCAAGGCGGCGGCGTCGGTGGAGGTCAGCTGGGTGACGGCAATCAAGAGGGGGCGGCTCCCGTCGGGCCGGGTGAGGCCCTCCAGCGCGGCCCGCATCATCTCCGACGCTCCGGCGGCGTGGAGATTCACCATGTCCACGTCCAGCCGGGAGAGGACGGCCATGGCCCGCCTCACCGTGTTGGGGATGTCATGGAGCTTTAAGTCCAGGAAGATTTTGTGTCCCCGGGCCTTCATCTCCCGGATGACGGCGGGTCCCTCGGCGTAGTAGAGCTCCATGCCGATCTTGACAAAGGGCTTCTCCCCGTCGGGGAAGCGGTCCAGAAAGGCCAGGGTCTCCGCTTTGGTGGGAAAGTCCAGGGCGATGATCACGTCGTTAGCCATGGTGGGCTCCTCCTGTCAGTTCAGAGATTTTGGTGACGCCCAGGCGCTCACAGACACCGGGCAGGTCCTCGATGATGGTCTTGCAGGCAAAGGGGTTTCGCAGGTTGGCGGCCCCCACCTCCACGGCGGCGGCCCCCGCCAGCATCATCTCCGCCGCGGTTTCGGCGCTGTCCACGCCGCCGCAGCCGATGATGGGGATCTTCACCGCCTCGTACACGTCCCACACCATCCGCACCGCCACCGGAAAGACGGCGGGGCCGGAGAGACCCCCGGTGCGGTTGGCGATCACCGGGCGGCGGGTGTTCAGGTCGATGCGCATCCCCAGCAGGGTGTTGATGAGGCACACTCCGTCGGCGCCCTCGGCCTCGCAGGCCCGGGCGATCTCGGCGATGTCGGTGACGTTGGGAGTCAGCTTCATGAAGACGGGCTTCCCCGTCACCGCCCGCACCGCCCGGGTGACAGCCGCGGCGGCGTGGGGGTCGCAGCCGAAGTTCTTTCCCCCGGCGTGGACGTTGGGGCAGGAGATGTTGACCTCCAGAATGGCCGCCTGGTCCACATCATTGAGCTTCCGGCAGTTCTCGGCGTACTCCTCCAGTGTAAAGCCCCCCACGTTGGCGATGACCGGGCCGTGGAAGATTTTCGCGATGCTGGGGACCTCCTCCGCAATCACGGCGTCCATGCCGGGGTTCTGGAGGCCCACGGCGTTGAGCATCCCGCCCGGCGTCTCGGCGATGCGGGGCTGGGGGTTGCCCTCCCGGGGGGCGGCGGTGGTGCCCTTCCAGGAGAAGGCCCCCAGAATGTTCAGATCATAGATTTCGGCGAACTCCCGGCCGTAGCCGAAGGTGCCGGAGGCGGGGATGATGGGATTTTTCAGCGGTATGCCCGCCAGGCTGACGGAGAGGTCTACCATACGATCTCCTCCTTTCGGAAGACGGGCCCGTCCTTGCAGACCCGCCGGGGGCCGTTCGCCGTGGGGATGGAGCACCCCACGCAGGCCCCGAAGCCGCAGGCCATCCGGGCCTCGAAGCTGAACTGCCCGCCGGTGACGCTGGGGTGTCCGTGGACCGCCCGCAGCATGGGCGTGGGGCCGCAGGCCAGGACATAGACGCCCGCCGGGAAGGTGTCCAGCACATCGGTGACAAAGCCCCTGGTGCCGATGGTGCCGTCCTCCGTGGCGATCCGAAGGTCCACGTCAAAGGCGGCGAACATCTGCTGGTAAAAGGACTCCTCCGCCGAGCGGTAGCCCAGCACCACCGCGGGCCGCTGCCCGGCTTCCAGCATCCGCCAGAGCAGACCCGCCAGCGGCGCGATGCCGATGCCGCCGCCCACCAGCACGGGGTTTGGTCCCGTGACCGACCGGCGGAAATCAAAGCCGTTCCCCAGGCCGGACAGCACGTCCAGCTCTGTGCCCGGGGCCATGCGCACCAGCTCCCGGGTGCCCTCCCCGGCCTCCTTCACCAGCAGGGTCAGCTGGTCCTCCGTCCAGTCACAGACGGAGATGGGCCGGCGGAGGAATTTTCCCGGCAGGGCGATATTGACGAACTGCCCCGGGGCGGTGATGGCGGAGGTGTCCCCGGTGAGGACCAGCTCCCACACGTCCCGGGTCTCCTGATGGACCCGCGCGACCGTAAAGACAGACTGCTTCACAGCGTCACCTCCTCCGGATTTCGCAGATCATGGTACACGATCTCCCCGCCGCAGAGGGTCAGGGCCACGGCGGCGGAGACGCCCCAGCCGTCGAAGGGGGTGGCCCGGCCCAGGGAGCGGAAGGCGGCGCTGTCGATGACGCCGGGCCGGTTCAGGTCCAGCACCGTCAGATCGGCGCTCTGGCCCGCCGCGATGGTCCCCCCCGGCAGGTGGAAAATGCGCCGGGGGTTGACGCACAGGGCGTTCAAAAGCGTCTCAAAGGGGATGATCCCGGTCTCCACCAGCTGCGTGTACAGCACGGGGAAGGCGCACTCCAGCCCCACGATGCCGTTGAGGCTTCCCCGGAGGCCCCCGGACTTCTCCTCCGGAGAGTGGGGGGCGTGGTCTGTGGCGATGCAGTCCACGGTGCCGTCCAGCAGCCCCTCGACGAGGGCGTCCCGGTCCGCGGCGGAGCGGATGGGGGGATTCATGCGGAAGCGGCCCTCGTCCAGCAGGTCCTCGTCGCAGAGACAGAGGTAGTGGGGCCCGGTCTCGCAGGTGACGGGGAGGCCCTCCGCCTTGGCGGCGCGGATCAGGGCCACGCTCTCTTTGGAGGAGACGTGGCAGACATGGTAGCGGCAGCCGGTCTCCCGCACCAGCCGGAGATCCCGCTCCACCTGCTTCCACTCGCTGGCGGGGTCGTTGCCGGGGAGGCCGTGGGCCCGGGCAAAGGACCCGTCGTGGACGCACCAGCCCCTTGTCAGGAGGGACTCGTCCTCGCAGTGGGCCGCGATGGGCCTGTCCAACTCTCTGGCGAGCTCCATGGCCTGGCGCATCCGCTCCTCCGACTGGACGCCCCGTCCGTCGTCGGAGAAGCCGGGCACCAGGGGGGCCAGCCGGCGGAGGTCCGCCAGAGCCTCCCCCCGCTCCCCCCGGGTGATGGCCCCGTAGGGGTAGACGTGGACTTTGGCGTTTTTTTCGATGATGTCCAGCTGGGCCCGGAGGTGCTCCGGGCTATCCGGCACCGGGTTCAGGTTGGGCATGGCGCACACCGCCGTGTAGCCCCCTGCCGCCGCGGCGGCGGTGCCGGAGAACACCGTCTCCTTATAAGAAAATCCAGGCTCTCGAAGATGGACGTGGACATCGACGAAACCTGGAACCAAACAGCGGTTATGCAGTTCAATGACGGAAAAGCCTTCCTTTGGAAGGGAGGGGGAGACGGAAACAATACGGCCGTCGGAGACGGCGACGTCGAGATTTTCAAAGTGCCCGTCCAAAAAGACGGTCCCACCGGTCAGCAGCAGATCCATACGCGGACTCCTTCCTCCTTTTTCGTTGCTCAAAAAAGTATACTACCTGATTCGGGTGGGATTGTCAACAGATTTTGCCGGAGATCCCTTTTCAAAATGGATGCCGAGAGCGCCGTCCGGTCTCACCGATGACGCTGCGAAGGATATTTTGAGAGGCTGAAACGAATATGACAGGCCGAGAACTGACAGAGGATATGAACATGAACTTCAATAACATCTACTTTATCACCGGAACAGCCTATGCCGGGAAATCAACGATGGTAAAACTGCTGGCAGAAAAATATGGCGGTATTCTTTGTGAAGAGAATTATCACAATCGACTTCTGCCTCAACTGAGCAGGGAGGAGTTCCCCTGCCTGACGTATTCCAGGGACCTGGAGGATTGGCATGACTTCATCAGAAGGACCCCGGAGGAATACGAGGCATGGGTCGATGGAGCTGCAAGAGAGTGCGAAATACTGGAGCTGAGAATATTGGAGGACCTGAGCGCGCGGGAACAGCCGGTTTTTGTGGATACGAATATCTCGGTTGAAACACTGAAAACCGTCGCCGGCCAGGGGCATGTCCTGATTATGCTTGCGGAGCCGCAAATATCCGTGCGGCGCTTTTTTGAAAGGCCGGATCGGGAGAAGCAGTTCCTGTACCGGTTGATCATGGAAGAACCCGACCCGGAGCATGCGCTGGATAACTTCCGGCAGTGCCTGGCGCGGATCAATTCCCGGGAAAGGTATGATCACTTTCTGCGTTCCGGATTGCCTGTCATACAAAGAGATGAGGACAGGACGATCGGGCAGACACTGGCCATGGTGGAAAAGGCGTTTGGCTTAAAGTCCTAGCTTCCAGGCCAGCGGAGGGCTATTGTATGGAAAAAATCACTGTCCATGCCGGCGTTTTCAGGAGGACTGTTCCGAAATTCAGGTGAAAACAGCGCCGAAATGAGAGCTGGACTGCCGGAGAATATTTCCAGAATTCCCTGTGGAATTTTTGTTGCAAAGTTCCAGGTTTATGTTATAATACCATTTAAGACACTATGATGGTCCAGTCCGTCTCCGCAGGGCGGAACGGGGGCCGGTTCCGGCAGCGTTTCCCTGATTTTAAGAGGAGAAAGGATGTCATTTATGCGCAAGAGCATCAACAAGATGGTGGGATACCGGGTGGCCGCGGCGCTGCTCTCCGTGGTGCTGTTCAGCGTTGTCACGACGGTGAACATCATGCGGATCAAGCGGGCCGAGACGGAGAACGCCCAGGCCTTCGCCCTGCTGAACCGGGCCCAGACCGCCGAGGCGGCCCACTACAAGTGGTCCAGCGGCCTCAGCAACGCCCTGTACGCCGGCAAGGAGTTCACCGGCAGCATCGATCCCACCACCTGCGTCCTGGGCAAGTGGCTCTACGGCGAGGCGGGTACGGACAATGAGACGATCCGGGCTCTCCGCTCCCAGATGGAGCCGCTGCACAAGGCCCTCCACGAGTCCGCCGTCGAGGTGCTGGAGATGCTGGAGACCGACCCCGCCCGGGCCCAGGCATACTATCAGGAGACCATTCAGGCCAACCTCACCACACTGGTGGGGCTGCTGGAGCAGGTGGTGGAGGAGGGCGCCGCCATCAGCGAGGCCAGCATGGCCACGGTGGAGAGCATCACGCTGTGGATGAACATCCTCTGCCTGGTCTGCCTGGTGGTGGCCCTGGCGTGCCTTTTGAGCCTGGTGGCCTATGTTCTGCGCCGGGTGGTGCGGCCCATTCTGGAGATCACCCGCAGCACAGCCCCCCTGCAGGAGGGCCGGCTGGACCTGGAGATGGGCAAGTACGGGAACAACGAGCTGGGGGACCTGTCCTCCACCCTGGAGAAATCCATGGCCCAGGTCCACGGCTATGTGCAGGACCTGAACGCCGTCATGGAGCAGCTGTCCCGGGGCAATTTCGACGTGCGGACCTCCGTGCCCTACATCGGGGACTTCAAGTCCATTGAGGACTCCCTCAACAGCTTCACCGCCACCATCTCCGAGGCCCTGGGCAGGATCGTGAAGGCCCAGGGACGGGTGTCCGGCAACGCGGAGCAGCTCTCCAGCGGCGCCCAGGCCCTGGCCCAGGGCGCCACGGAGCAGGCCAGCGCCGTGGAGGAGGTGTACGCCACGGTGGACGACCTGAGCAAGAACGCGGCCCAGAACGTGAAGATCGCCGCCTCCGCCCAGGAGAACGCCCGTCTCACCGGGGAGCAGGTCACTGTCTCCAGCAAGCAGATGGAGCACATGGTCTCCGCCATGGCGGACATCACCAACGCCTCCGAACAGATCGGCAAGATCATCGCCACCATTGAGGACATCGCCTTCCAGACCAACATTCTGGCCCTGAACGCCGCGGTGGAGGCCGCCCGGGCCGGCAGCGCCGGCAAGGGCTTCGCCGTGGTGGCCGACGAGGTGCGGAACCTGGCCGCCAAGTCCGACCAGGCCGCCAAGGCCACCAAGGACCTGATCGACAACTCCGTCCAGGCCACCAAGCGGGGCAGTCAGATCGTGGAGGAGGTCTCCGATACGCTGAAGAAGACCCTGGAGCTGGTGGTCCAGTCCAACAGCGCCATCGGCGAGATCGCCCAGGCGGTGGAGGGCGAGGCGGAGTCCATCGCCCAGGTCACCGAGGGCATCGGTCAGATCTCCGCGGTGGTGCAGACCAACTCCGCCAGCAGCCAGGAGTCCGCCGCTGTCAGCGCGGACCTCTTCGAGGAGGTCCACAAGCTGGAGGCGGAGACCCGGCGCTTCCGGCTCCGGGCGGACAGCGCCGGCGCCGCGGGCGCTTGAGCCCCGCATAACCGCTGATAAAACAGGAGCCGCGCCCGAACCGGGCGCGGCTCCTCCAACTGTTGTTACAGAAAGACGATCTTCCAGGCGCACCACACCAGCAGCAGCGCCATGACCACGTTGATGGCGGTGTTGAACCGCTTGTACAGGGGGAAGAGCATGGTGCCCATGGTGGCCCAGATCAGGTTCCCGGTGGCGGCGCAGCCGGCCATGACGGCGGCAAAGCCCAGGATCATGGGCACCTGGAAGCCGTGGGGCAGGATGTAGCCGGAGTAGGCGGCGATGCCCAGGGAGAGGATCTTGACGTTGAGGAACTGCAGGAGGAAGCCGTTGACGTAAGTGAGGGGAGTGGCGCTGTCTCCGCCGGCGCTGCCGGTTTTGCGCAGCAGGGTGCGGTAGGCCAGGTAGAGGATATAGGCCGCGCCGATGTACTTGGCGTAGGGGACGATCTGAGGGACCAGCTCCCCCAGCCAGGCGCAGCCGAAGCCGCAGATCAGCATCACCGACAGCAGGCCGGTCCAGATGCCGAAGATCAGCGGCAGGCACTTCCGAAAGCCGAATTTGCTGGTACAGCTGAGCAGGAGGATGTTGTTGGGGCCGGGGGAGAAGGTGGTGGCGCAGGCGTAGGCCGCCAGCTCCAGAAAGACCGCTCCGGGCATGGGAATCTCCTCTTTTCTGTCTGGATTCGCCGCGGCCCGCGGGGGGCGGGCGGCGCTCGTATGATGGTAGCACCGCCCCTCGGGAATGTCAAGCGGCTTTTTCACCCGGCCTTTCCGCCGATTCCTTCATTTTTTGTATTGCCGCATTCAGGCGTTGACGATCCCGCCGGCTTCAGATTGAAACGAGGAGTTCTCCATGGTATAATCGGAACAATAAATCCATGTTTGTGAGGAGAGCAATTGTATGAAAACGGTATGCCGATACTTTGCGGCAGGATGTGCAGCCGCAGTAATGGGAATCTTCTTTTCGGATATTTGCGGAGATTTCTTTAATGGCATGGACTACGGAAGTGCCTGCGTTTTGGGAATGGGAATGTTTCTTTGCGTTGTGATCATTACCTGCACAGGCATCATCGTCTCAAGATTAGAGCAAAACGGCGTTCCCTCTGACAAAAAAGAGAGCTGACGAACTGTGTTTTATCGGGCAGTTACCCGTATTGGGCAGCTGCCGATTGACTGTTTTAACGGAGTATTTCAAAAACCGGCTTCCAGCGGCACGAAGAGTAAACGGGACTTTCGCCGGCGTCTCTTGCCTAAAGCGGCGGTCTGCGGTATACTGTAGCGGTAGACTGGAGAAAGGAGCCTCTCGACTATGAGTGCTCAAAAGAAAAACAAAACACCGGACCTCTCCTCCCGGCAGGCGGAGATGGAGGGCGCGCGCCTGTTCGGCAGGCACGTGTCCAGAACCAAGGGACGGCTGCTGCTGGCGGTGACGCTGGTGTGCTGTGCCCTGCCTGTCATCCTGGGCCTGCGGCTCTGGGGCGAGATCCCGGAGATCGTGGAGACCGGCCTCATCGGCGCGGACGGAAAGGACGACTCCCTGCCCCGGGCGGCGGTGGTGTTCGCCCTGCCGGGGCTGATGTGTGTGCTGGACCTTCTGGCCCACTACCAGCTGCTGGTGAACCAGCGTCGCATGACCGTACCCAAGCCCTACGTCCGCCTGGTGGGCCGCTGGGGGTTCCCCATTATCTCCGTGCTGTTCTGCGGCGGCATGATGCTCCAGTCTGCCGGGCGGGCCTGGGACCTGTCCTTCGTGGCCCCCTGCGTCCTGGGCCTTCTTCTGCTGCTCCTGGGCTCCCATATGTGGGACTGCCCCCGGGACTCCCGCGTCTCCCTGGGCTTTGCCCTGGCGGGGCGGCCCGGGGCGGACTGGGACGGCGTCCACCACCTCACCGGCGGCGCCTGGCTGGCGGCGGGGCTGCTGGCCATCGCCGGCACCATGGCGGGGGTCCCCTGGGTCGCCGCGGTCTGCGGCGGGGCGGCGCTGATTGTCCCCGCGGCCTGTGTCGTGCGGCAGAGATGACGGACCCGTGAAGAGGCGGACGGAGATATGACGGACCGGCGTCCCGGGGGCTTTGGCCTCCGGGACGCTTTTATGTCATTTCTCTCATTGACACCCAATCGGTTTGATGGTAAGATGGCCTTACCAAAAGGGGGGAGAGGATATGCAGCTGGAAAAAATTCAACACGCACTGCCTAAAATACCGGAGCTTGTGATGCAGACGCTGATCGCCGCCATTGACCGGGGAGACGTCAAAGTGGGCCAGGAGCTCCCCTCCGAGCGGGACCTGGCGGAGATGCTGGGCGTGGGCCGGGGGTCTCTGCGGGAGTGCCTTGCCATCCTGGAATTTCTGGGGGCCATTGAGAACCGGGGCAACCGGAAGGTGGTGATCCGGGACGCGGACTATATTCAGAGGTCCATCTCCTTTGTCCGGGTGTCCAACAAGCCCGACATTCAGGAGGACTTCGGCGAGTTCCGCCGGATCAACGAGGTGGCCATCGCGGGGCTGGCCAGCCAGCGGGCCACGGAGGAGGACCTGGCGGCGCTGGCGGAGGCGGTCCGGATGCTGGAGAGCAACCCGGACGACTATATGAACGATCTGCGGTTCCACGACGCCCTGGCCATCGCCAGCCACAATATGATGCTGGCCGCCACCATCCATCTGGTCAACAGCATGATCGCCGACATCCGCGTCCGCTTCTTCGGCCGGCCGGACTACCAGCGGCGCAGCCAGGAGTCCCATATTGCCATCTATGAGGCGGTGCGGGACCGGGACGAGGAGCGGGCCAAGCGGGAGATGGACCTGCATTTGAAGATCGTGGAGGACTTCGCCCGGAAGTATCCGGACCACTAGGCCCGGCCTGAAAATGGCGGGGCGCCCGCCCGGCTGTGTTTGTGCAAACTGTTGGGAATCTGCCGGTTTTTTTGGCGTTAAGACTTTTCCAATACGCTTGACGAATGGGGCAAAAACTGCTATTGTAAGGGTATCGGTTGGATGGTATGACCAACAGACCGCCATACCGCCCCGGCGTTTGTTGCAAGAGGAGACATCCTATGTCCGTGACATATCTGGAGACCGGGTCACAAAACCCCTGTTATAATCTGGCCTTTGAGGAGTTCGTGCTGACGCACCGGCTGGAGGGGGAGTACCTGCTCCTGTGGCAGAACGACAACACCATCGTGGTGGGGCAGAACCAGAACACCGAGGCGGAGATCAACCGGGAGTTTGTGGAGGCCCACCACATCAACGTGGTTCGGAGGACCACCGGCGGCGGCGCGGTGTACCACGATCTGGGGAATCTCAACTACTCTTTTATCGCCGATACGGGCGACGCGGAGCGGCTGACCATGGAGCGGTTTACCCGGCCCGTGGTGGAGGCCCTGCGGGGCCTGGGGCTCCAGGCGGAGGCCTCGGGGCGCAACGACATTCTGGTGGACGGGAGGAAGGTCTCCGGCACTGCCCAGCGGCTGGTGAAGGGACGCATCCTGTACCACGGGACCATGCTCTTTGACGCGAATCCCTCCATGGTGGCGGGGGCCCTCCAGGTGGACCCCGGCAAGTTCCAGTCCAAGAGCGCCAAGTCCGTCCGCAGCCGCATCGGGAATATCCGTCCCTCCCTGGCCCGGGATATGGAGCTGGGGGAGTTCTGGGAGTATTTGAAGAAGTCCCTCTCCGGGGGCGGCATGGTGACAGGCCGCCTGACGGCGGAGGAGCTGGCCGCCGTGGAGGAGTTGAAACGGACAAAGTACGACACCTGGCAGTGGAATTACGGCCGCTCTCCCCAGTACGATCTGACCAACCGCCGCCGCTTTGAGGGCGGCGGGCTGGAGGTCCGGGTCCAGGTGAAGGAGGGCCGGATCACCGGCATCGTGTTCTACGGAGACTTCCTGTCGGTCTCCCCTCTGGACGGCCTCACCGCCGCGCTGGAGGGCTGTGAGTTCCGCCGGGAGGCCGTGGCGGAGGTGCTGGGCAAGTTCCCGCTGGGGGAGCTGTTCGGCGGCATCACCCGGGAGGAGATCCTGGAGACCATGTTTTATGTGAGCTGAATAGGGCAGCTTTTTGCCGTACAGGCAAAAAGAGGGAGGACGCATTTTATGCGTCCTCCAGGACCTCCTGCTGAAGGGGCTCCGACAGGAGCCGGACGTCCACGCCCTCCAGCAGCGGCGCGGACTTGAGGGCGGCGGCCCGGTAGCCGTAGATGTCATCCTCCGAAAAGGGGAGATGGCACACCAGCAGTGTCCTGGGCCGGATGTGCTCCTGGACGAAGTCCCGCCCCCGGGGCAGCGTCAGCCAGGGGAAGTCCAGAATGGCCAGATCCACGGGGCCGTCCTCCCGCAGGAATTCCGCCAGCTCCGGGGCGCAGAGCCTGCAGTCCCCGGTGACGAGGACCCGGAAGCCCCGGGACTCCAGGATACAGCCGTAGTGGGGCTTGTCCGCGTAGCGGGGCCCCTCGTGGGTGAGGCGGATGAAATCCAGCGTCAGACCCGGCAGCCGCACCCGCTCCCGCCGGCCGGAGAGCAGGGCCTGCCCCGGAAAGCGGTCCTCCGGCAGGACGATCCTGGCCTGGGGCCAGAGGTCCAGCGCCTCCCGGGCCAGCCTCCGGGAGAAATGGTCCGGATGGCAGTGGGTGAAGAACAGCAGGTCCGGCGCGGCAAAGGCCGGATGGGCCCGCATGGCGGCCCAGAGCGCCGGCGTGACGGTGGAAAAGCCCGGGACCTTCTCGTCATGGAGGGCGTCCACCCAGATGCGGAGCCCTCCGAAGGACAGGGCCACGCCGGCGTTGGCGCTGAGAGTCACTTGACAGCAAGACATAGAGAGCCTCCGTTTCAGCGGCGTCCGGCGGGGCCGGAGGCCGGGGGAATGGGATCATTATAGTATGGTTTTCCGAAAAGGAAAATGGCAGGATCGCGGAAGCGCGCATTTTCGTCGGAAGCGGAGAAAATCACGGGGCGGCGGCTGCCGCGTCTGTGAAAAGCCACCAGGGGGGAGGCCCCCGAAGAGAGAAGTCCACAAGCGGAGACATCTGTTTCTGTGGAGCGGTCCCGCGGGAAGCGGGCGGGAGGTGTAGGACCCGGAGCGCGGCGGCGCTGACCGCAGTATAAAGGAAGGGAATGGTTCAATGAAACTCTACAAAAAGATCATGAGCGTCATTGCCGCCGTTGAGAAGGTTGTTCTCAGCGCGGTGCTGGTGCTCGTGACGGTGATCACCTTCGCCAACGTGGTGGTCCGCAAGCTGACCAGCAGTCAGTTCGCCTGGTCGGAGGAGCTGGTTATCAACCTGTTCGTCCTGCTGATCATGCTGGGCTGCGCCCTGGCCGCCCAGGAGGGCAGCCTCATCAGCCTGTCTCTGATCTATGACCGGCTGCATATCGGCGCGAAGAAAGTCTTTGTCACCATCATCACCGTATTCAATCTGGTCTTCTGGGGCGTGCTGATCAAGACCGGATTTGACAAGGTCATCAATCAGATGGGCACCGGCAAGCACACCTCCTCCCTGCAGTGGCCGGAGTGGGTGTTCACCATTTTCCTGCCCATCGGCGCCATCTTTCTGGTGCTGCACACCATTGAGTTCTTTATCGACAACGTGTTCGGCGGCGGGCTGACCGCGGGAGAGGAGGCACAGGATGATTAACCTGATCCTGTTCGGCAGCTTCTTCGTGATGCTGTTTTTGAACATCCCCATCTGCGTGAGCCTGGGCATGAGCTCCATCTTCGCCATGCTCTTCTCCGGCGACAAGCTGTCCATCGTGCCCACCAACGTGTACAGCAGCATGGCGAAATTCCTGCTGCTGGCCATCCCGTTCTTCGTGCTGTCCGGCAACATCATGGCAAAGGCCGGCATCTCCACCCGGCTGGTCCAGTTCATTGACGACTGCATCGGCCACCGGCGGGGCGGTATCGCCATCGTCTGCGTGGTGGTGGCCTGCTTCTTCGGCGCCATCTCCGGCTCCGGTCCCGCCACGGTGGCGGCTCTGGGCATCATCCTGATCCCCGCCATGATCAACCGCGGCGGCTTCTCCGCCGCCTTCTCCTCGGCCATGATGGCAACGGCCTCGTCCATCGCCATCGTCATTCCGCCCTCCATTGCCTTCGTGGTCTACGCCTCCATCACCGGCGTGTCTGTGGGCGACATGTTCATGGGCGGCATCCTTCCCGGCATCATGATGGGCCTGGCCCTGGTCATCATCATCATGATCGAGGTCCGGCGCAAGGGCCTGCCCGCCTCCCGGGAGAAGGCCACCTGGGGCGAGCGGTGGAAGTCCTTCCGCACCGCCTTCTGGGGCTTCTTGATGCCCGTCATCATCCTGGGCGGCATCTACGGCGGCATTTTCACCCCCACCGAGGCCGCCGCCGTCTCCGTGGTGTACGGCCTGATTGTGGGCCTGTTCATCTACCGCGAGGTCAAGGTCAAGGACCTCTTTGACCTGCTGGTGGACTCCAGCAAGACCACCGGCGGCATCATGCTGATCATCGGCGCCGCCTCGCTGTTCTCCTACATCTGCACCGTCCACGGCATCTCCAAGGCCGCCCAGGGCCTGCTGCTGACGGTGGCCGGCAACAAGTACGTCTTCCTGATCATCATCAACATCATCTTCCTGATCGCCGGCTGCTTCGTGGACGCCAACTCCGCCATGTACATCTTCATTCCCATCATGTACCCCGTGGCCCAGCAGCTGGGCATTGACCTGGTCCACTTCGGCGTCATCGCCACCGTGAACCTGGCCATCGGCCAGGTGACCCCGCCTGTGGGCGTGAACCTGTTCGTGGCCATCGGCGTCAGCGACAAGCTCCAGAATCTCAAGGACAAGACGAGGGTCACCATCGAGACCATGTCCAAGGCCGTGTGGCCCATGATCATCGCCTGCGTCGTGGCGCTGCTGCTGGTGACCTACATCCCCTTCTTCTCCACCGTGTTCCTGAAGGGCGCATAATGATCTGCCGTCACGGAAGTGACATCAGATAAACGCAACTGTAATTTTTAAGGAGGAAAACCAATGAAAAAGTTTCTTGCACTGCTCATGACGCTTGCCATGTGCCTGTCCCTGGCCGCCTGCGGCGGCAATGACGGCGGCGCCAGCGCCCCCGCCAACAACGACACCCCGCCCGCCTCCACCGACGGCGGCGACGCCGCTCCTCAGTTTGAGAAGCAGACCTGGAAGTACACCTGCTCCGCCACGGAGAACACCTGCTGGGCCGACATGGGCCGCGACTTCGGCCAGATGGTCAGCGACGCCACCGGCGGCGCCGTCACCGTGGAGGTCTATGCCGCCGACCAGCTGACCTCCGGCAACCAGACCGAGGGCATCCAGGGCGTCATGGACGGCACCATCGAGCTCTCCGCCCACTCCAACATCATCTACTCCAACTTTGACTCCCGCCTGAACGTGGTCTCCCTGCCCTTCCTGTTTGACTCCTTCGACGACGTTGACGCCAAGCTGGACGGCGACGCCGGCAAGGCCGTGGGCGACGTCGTGGAGAGCATGGGCCTGCACCTGCTGGGCATTGCCGAGAACGGCTTCCGTCATCCCACCAACAGCGTCAAGCCCATCGAGTCCGTGAAGGATATGCAGGGCCTGAAGCTCCGCGTGGCCGGTTCTGAGCTGCTGAACGCCGAGTACGCCGCCTGGGGCGCCAACTACACCAACGCCAACTGGTCCGAGGTCTACACCGGCCTGCAGACCGGCACCTACGACGGCCAGGAGAACCCCCTGCCCACCGCCAACGGCGCCTCCATCCAGGAGGTTCAGAAGTACGTCACCTACTGGACCGGCGTGTACGACTGCATCTTCTTCACCATGAACGGCGAGCTGTACGACTCTCTGGACCCCGAGCTGCAGAAGATCGTTGACGAGTGCGGCCTGAAGGCTGCCCAGAATCAGCGTGTTCTGGAGCGCCAGGGCGACCAGGAAGTGCTGGCCGCCTGGAAGGACGCGGGCGTCACCGTCACCGAGCTGACCCCCGAGGCCGCCGAGGAGTTCCGTCAGGCCGCCGCCGGCATCTACACCGATCCCAAGTTCGTCGAGATGATCGGCCAGGACCTGATCGACGCGTTCACGAAATAATTTAAGGGGATTTCGAATTTGAGAATGACGCTCCCACCGGAGTGCGTTCCCCCTGACAAACGACTCGTTTTAAGGTTGCGTTAGAGAGAAAGCACGTGGCGGCAAAGCGCCGCGTGCTTTCCTCATGCCCAAATTTCCCGAGAATTTGTGCAGTTAAAACAAAAATGGAGGGCAAAATATGGACAATAAATACAATAATATTCAGATGGCTGAGGGCAAGCTCGGACGGGTCGTGGTACTGCGGCTGAAGCCTGGCACGGACGTCCTGCTGGGTTTGCAGGCGGCCTGCGAGCAGGCGGGCATCAACAACGGCGTGATCATCAGCGCCATCGGCAGCCTGGCCCATGTGCGGTTCTGCGACCCCATCGAGATCGCGGAGAAGCGGGCCAGGTACGGCTACGGCGACCCCCTCCAGCTGGAGGGACCCATCGAGCTCACCAGCGCCAGCGGCATCATCTGCCATGACGACAGCGGCGCCACGAACCTCCACGTTCATGTGGACCTGGCCGACCAGGACGGCAAGGCCTACGGCGGCCATCTGGTGGAGGGCACCAAGGTGCTGCTGACCACCGACGCGGTGATCGCGGAGATCGAGGGCGTGGATATGCGCCGGAAGATGGACCCGGAGCTGGAGGTGCCCCTGCTCTCCCCCCAGCAGCTGTAAGCGGTTAATATGACATCCCGCCCCATGGACTGCCCCGCCCCGGAGCGGCCCGGGGACAAGATATATTTTAGGAAAGGCGTGAAAACATTGGCAATGAAAAAGAATGCTGGAGAGAAATACTCCAAGGAGATGCTGATGGACCTCTACCGCACCATGGTACGGGTCCGGGCATTTGAGGAACACGCCGCCGAGTGCTTCACCAAGGGCATGCTGGCGGGCAACATCCACCTGAGCATCGGCCAGGAGGCGGCCGCGGCCGGCGCCTTTGCCGCCATTCAGCCGGAGGACTACTTCACCTCCACCCACCGGGGCCACGGCCATGCCGTCGCCCGGGGCATGGACCCCAAGCTCTGCATGGCGGAGCTCTTCGGCAAGAAGACCGGCTACTGCAAGGGCAAGGGCGGCTCCATGCACATCGCCGACATGAAGAAGGCCAACCACCTGGGCGCCAATGGCATCGTGGGCGCGGGCCAGCTGATCTCCGCCGGCAGCGCCCTGGCCTCCAAGATCATGGGGGACAAGAGCGTCACTGTGGGGTGCTTTGGCGACAGCTCCACCAACGAGGGCTCCTTCCACGAGTCCCTGAACATGGCCGCCACCTGGAAGCTGCCGGTGGTTTGGTTCATTGAGAACAACTGCTACGGCGTATCCACCGAGATTCACCGGGTCACCAACACTCCGGACCTGGCCACCCGGGCCGCCGCCTATGACGTGCCCTTCGCCGTGGTGGACGGCTCCGACGCCACCGCCGTCTACGAGGCCATGAAGACCGCCCTGGACCATGCCCGCAGCGGCAAGGGCCCCTACGTGGTGGAGGCCAAGGTGTACCGCTATCAGGGCCACTACTGCGGCGACCCCGCCGTCTACCGCCCCAAGGAGTACATGGAGAATGCCCTGGCAAACGACTGCATCGAGAAGATGGGTAAGCGTCTGAGCGCCCTGGGCGTCACCGACGCGGAGCTGGAGGAGATCAAGCAGGCCGCTCAGCAGGAGATGGACGAGGCCGTGAAGTTCGCCGACGAGTCCCCGTATCCCGATCCTGCGGAAGTCACCGACGACATGTATACTGCGGACAACGAAAGGTGTGTGGCGAGATGAAGAAGATCAGTGTGAGCAAGGCCATTCGCGAGGGCCTGCTGGAAGAGATGCGCCGGGATGACAAGATGTTCATCATGGGCGAGGACATGGCCGTCATGGGCAACGTGTTCGCCATCACCACCGGCTTTTTGGAGGAGTTCGGTCCCAACCGTGTCATCGACACCCCCATTTCCGAGGAGGGCTTCATGGGCATGGCCGTGGGCGCCGCCATGCGGGGCATGCACCCCGTGGTGGAGCTGATGTACGACGACTTTGTGACCGAGTGCGCCGACCCCCTGCTGAACCAGGCCGCCAAGCTCAAGTACATGTCCGGCGGCCAGTGCTCCATCCCCCTGGTGCTGCGGATGCCCATGGGCTCCGGCCGCCGCAACGCCGGCCAGCACTCCCAGTCCCTGGAGGGCATGATCTGCCACTTCCCGGGCCTGAAGGTCGTGGCCCCCTGCTCCGCCGCCGACGCCAAGGGCCTTATCAAGTCCGCCATCCGGGACCCGGACCCCGTGGTGGTATTTGAGCACAAGCTGCTCTACGCCCGCAAGGAGGAGATCCCCGAGGACGAGGACTACCTGGTGCCCATCGGCAAGGCCAGCGTGAAGAAGGAGGGCAGGGACCTGACGATCATCACCTGGAGCCGCGAGGTGAACTTTTCCATGGAGGCCGCCGAGAAGCTGGCCGGGGAGGGCATCGACGTGGAGGTGCTGGACCTGCGGACGTTGGTCCCCATCGACTGGGAGGCCATCAAGGCGTCCGTGTCCAAGACCCACAACGTCCTGATTGTCTCCGAGGAGGTCAAGCGGGGCAGCTACGCCAGCGAGGTCTCTGCCGAGATCTCCGAAGAGCTGTTCGACGAGCTGGACGCCCCCGTGGAGCGCCTGTGCGGATTGAACATCGTCTCCCCGTTCAGCCCCGTGCTGGAGGATCAGAACTTCCCCCATCCCGATGACATCGTCAAGGCCGTCAAGCGCGTGCTGAACAAGTGAGGAGGGTGAATCATGGCTTTTGAAGTACTGATGCCCCAGCTGGGCCTGACCATGGAGGAGGGCACCGTCTCCCAGTGGATCAAGCACGAGGGCGATACGGTCAAGGCCGGCGACGTGATTCTGGAGATCACCACCGACAAGCTCACCAACGAGGTGGCCAGCGAGCACGACGGCGTGCTGTTGAAGATTGTGGCCCAGGAGGGGGAGGACGTCCCCGTCAAGGGCCTTCTGGCCTACATCGGCCAGCCCGGAGAGGCCGTGGGCAGCGCGTCCGCCCCCGCCGCCGCTCCCGCGGCCCCTGCGGCTGAGGCCGCTCCCGCGGCTGCCCCCGCCGCGGCGGCCGCCCCTGTGGCCGCCGCGAACGGCGCCCGGGTCCGCATCTCCCCCCTGGCCCGGAAGACCGCGGCCAAGCTGGGTGTGAACTACGCCGGCATCGCCGGTACCGGCCCCTCCGGCCGCATTGTCCTCAAGGACATTCTGGCCGCCGCCGAGGCCCAGAAGAACGCCCCCGCCCCCGCGGCTGCCGCTCCTGCTTCCGCCCCCGCCCCCGCCGCCAAGGCCGGCGGCCTGGAGCTGATGGAGGGCGACACGGTGGAGAAGCTCACCGGTATGCGCAAGGTCGTCGCCCAGCGGATGCTCCAGTCCCACACGGAGATCCCCCCGGTGACCCAGAACATCAAGGTGGACGTCACCGCGCTGATGAAGTTCCGCAAGACGCTCCTGGCCGAGACCGGCGAGAAGTACTCCGTCAACGACCTGGTCCTGAAGGCCGTGGCCAAGTGCCTGAAGACCCATCCCGAGATCCTGGTCAGCTACGACGGGGACCAGGTCATCCACCGCGCCCATGTGAACATCGGCATGGCCGTGGCCCTGGACACGGGCCTCATCGTCCCCGTGATCCGGGACGCCGACAAGATGAGCCTCAGCGAGTTGGCCCGGACCGCCAAGGATCTGGCCACCCGGGCCAAGGAGAACAAGCTCCTGCCCGACGAGTACAAGGGCTCCACCATCACCGTGTCCAATCTGGGCATGTTCGGCATCGAGACCTTCACCCCCATCATCAACCAGCCGGACGCCGCCATCGTGGGCGTGTGCGCCATCCAGGACGAGCTGGACATGGACGAGGAGGGCAAGCTCTTCAAGAAGCAGGTCATGCGCCTGTCCGTGACGCTGGACCACCGCCTGATCGACGGCGCCGTGTTGGCGAAGTTCCAGATGGACCTGCGGGATCTGCTGGAGAAGCCCATGAGCATCCTGCTGTGATTGGAGGAACGACCAATGGCTTTTGAAGTGAAAATGCCCCAGCTGGGGCTGACCATGGAGGAGGGCACCGTCTCCAAGTGGATCAAGCACGAGGGCGACGCCGTCAAGGTGGGCGACGTGATCCTGGAGATCACCACCGACAAGCTGACCAACGAGGTGGCCAGCGAGGCCGAGGGCACCCTCTTGAAGATCGTGGCCCAGGAGGGCGAGGACGTGCCCGTGAAGGGCACCCTGGCCTGGATCGGCCAGCCGGGAGAGGCCGTGGGAGGCGGAGCCCCTTTGGCGTCCGCCCCCGCGTCTGCCGCGGCAACTGCCGCGCCTGCGGCGCCTGCAAAGCCCGCCGGTGACACTAGCGTTATCGTCATCGGCGGCGGCCCCGGCGGGTATGTGGCCGCCATCCGGGCGGCCCAGCTGGGCGCCAAGGTGACGGTCATCGAGAAGCAGTACCTGGGCGGCACCTGCCTGAACGTGGGCTGCATCCCCACCAAGTGCCTGCTCCACAGCGCCGAGCTGGTGGAGGACATCAAGAACCAGGGGAAGGACATCGGCGTGGAGGTGGAGGGCGTCAAGGTCAACTTCCCCCAGGTCATCGCCCACAAGAACGAGATCTCCAAGAAGCTCACCTCCGGTGTGGCGGGCCTCTTGAAGATGAACAAGGTGAAGAAGGTGGACGGCGAGGCCAGCTTTGTGGGGGAGAAAAAGCTCTCCGTGAAGAAGGCCGACGGCAGTGTGGAGGAGATGACGGCAGACGCCATCATCGTGGCCACCGGCTCCGTCAACGCCGTGCCCCCCATCCCCGGCATTAAGGAGAATCCAAACTGCATCGACTCCACTGGCGCTCTGAGCCTGGAGGCCCTGCCCAAGACCATGGTGGTCATCGGCGGCGGCGTCATCGGGCTGGAGCTGGCCTGCGCTTACGCGGCCTTCGGCACTAAAATCACGGTCGTCGAGGCCATGGACCACATGCTGCCCATGCTGGACGGCGACCTCACCAAGATCGGCGTGGCCCACATGAAGAAGATGGGCATGGAGTTCAACCTGGAGTGCCCCGTGCAGTCCGTGGAACCCTCCCCCGTGGGCGCCAAGGTCGTGTGCAAAAACAAGGCCGGCGAGACCGTCAGCTTTGAGGCGGAGAAGGTGCTGGTGGCCATCGGCCGCAAGGCCAACACCGCAAGCCTCAACCTGGAGGCCGGAAAGATCGCCAACGACCGGGGCCGGATCATCGTGGACGACCAGATGCGCACCAACGTGCCCGGCGTGTACGCCATCGGCGACTGCGTCCTGGGCCATGCCCAGCTGGCCCACACCGCCAGCGCCATGGGTGAGGTGGCCGCGGAGACCATCATGGGCATCCCCGCCGCCTACGACGAGAAGACCAACCCCACCTGCGTCTACATCGAGCCGGAGGCCGCCTCCGTGGGCCTCACGGAGGAGCAGTGCAAGGCCAAAGGCCTGGAGTACAAGGTGGGCAAGTTCCCCATGAGCGCCAACGGCAAGGCCCTGATCCTCAACGGCGGCGAGGGCTTGGTGAAGATCATCGCCGGCAAGGAGTACGGCGAGATCCTGGGTATGCACATCATCGGGCCCCGGGCCACGGACCTCATCGCCGAGGGGGCTCTTGCCATCGGCGAGGAGATGACCCTGGACGAGATCATCGCCACCATCCACTCCCACCCCACGGTCACCGAGACCATGCGGGAGGCCGCTCTCCAGGCGGAGAAGCGGGCCATTCACACCTCCAACAAGTAAGCGGCTGAGAAGCCCGTCAGAACAGCGAAGAGCCCCGAAGATAGCGATACCTTCGGGGCTCTTTCATAAAAACGAAAGGAGTGCTTCGCCATGGAGGGAACCATGCGCGGCATCTGTAAAATGGCGCCGGGCAAGGGCGCGGCGTACCGGACGGACCTCCCCATTCCGCAGATCGGAGACGACGAGGTGCTGATGAAGGTCCGCGCCTCCGCCATCTGCGGCACGGACCTGCACATCTACGGCTGGAACGAGTGGGCGGCCAACCGGATGAAAAATCTCCCCATCGTCTTCGGCCACGAGACCGCCGGGGAGATTGTGGAGATCGGAAAAAATGTCACCGGCTTTCGGGTGGGGGACCGGATCTCCGTGGAGACCCACATCCCCTGCGGCCACTGCTTCCAGTGCGAGCATGACCGGCGGCACATCTGCGAGAATATGAAGCTCTTCGGCGTCACGGAGCCGGGAGCCTTCGCCGAGTATGCCCCGGTGCCCGCGGAGTGTGCCGTCCCCTTAAGTGATGGCATCACCTATGAGATGGGGGCCATGCTGGAGGCCATGGGGGCCGGTGTCCACGGCGTGGAGAAGGCGGAGGTCCGGGGCAAGACGGTGCTGGTCAGCGGCTGCGGCCCCATCGGACTGATGGTCACGGGGGCCTGTAAGGCCCACGGGGCAAAGCGGGTCATCGCCTGCGACATCCTGCCGGAGAAGCTGAGGCTGGCGGAGGCCATGGGGGCCGACGTCACCGTCAACAGCGCGGAGACGGACATCGTCCAGGCCGTCCGGCGGGAGACGGGCGGCGCCGGGGCCGACGCCGCCATCGACATCACCGGGAACGGGAAGGCCATTGTGGCGGGCCTGCGGGCCCTGCGGAGGGGGGGGCGGATGGTCTCTGTGGGCCTGCCCAACGGGGAGATTCCCATCAATCTCACCGAGGACATCATCTACCGGGAGATCCAGTACACCGGCGTCTCCGGGCGGCAGATGTTCGCCACCTGGGACGACTGCATGGAGATTTTGCGGACCCCCGGTTTCTCCCTGGAGCCGGTGATGGGCGGGCGGTATCCCCTGGACGGCTTTGAGGACGCCCTGGCGGCCATTCGGGGCGGCGCGCCGGGGAAGATGCTGCTGATCCCCTGAGAATGGAACAGACAAGGAGGCTGTGCTGATGCAATATTCCAAGGAATTTCTGCTGGAGATCTACAAAAACCTGCTGGAGACCCGTCTCCTGGAGGAGAAGATGAAGGACCTCTACGCCCAGGGCCGGGTGCCGGGCCACGTCCACAGCGGCGTGGGCCAGGAGGCGTCCTACGTGGGCACGCTGTCCACCCGGAAGCCGGGGGACTACTTCAAGCTGACCCACCGTCCCACCGCCATGCCCCGGATGCTGGGCACGCCGCTGGAGATGCTCTTCGGCGAGCTGCTGGCCAAGAAGACCGGCAACTCCGGCGGCCGGGGCGGCAGCCTGCACATCGGCGAGCTGCGCACCGGGGTGCTGGGCATGTCCGGCACCCTGGGCTGCGACGCCGGCGTGGCCGTGGGCGCGGCGCTGACCATCGACATGGAGGACCGGGACAACATCGTGTATATGTTCATGGGCGACGGCACCTCCAGCCGGGGGCCGGTGTACGAGGCCATGAACCTGGCGGCGGCCTGGAAGCTGCCGGTGCTGTTCATCTGCGAGAACAACCAGTACGCCATCTCCACCCACGTCTCCACCAGCATCCCCGTGGAGAACGCCCTGGCGGACCGGGCCGCGGGCTACGGCATGCCCGCCCGGGTGGCCGACGGCACAGACGTGCTGGCGGTGTACGAGGCGGCGAAGGAGATGAGCGAATACGTCCGCGGCCGAAAGGGTCCCGCGGTGCTGGAGTGCAGGGACTACCGCTGGAGAGGCCACTTCGAGGGCGACCAGTGCGCCTACCGGGACGCTGCCGTTGCCAGGGAGTGGATGGAGAACCGGGACTGCGTGAAGAATCTGGAGGCGCAGCTGTCCCAGCAGGGCATCCTGACGCCGGAGGAGGCCGCGGCGCGCCGCGCCGCCTTTGACGCGGAGATGGAGGCGGCCATTGCCCAGGCGGAGGCCGCGCCGTCCATGACGCCGGACGAGATCTATGACGGGCTGTACGCCTGAGGAGGGGGGAGACGAAGATGAAGGTTCCATATGTAAAGGCCATCAACGACGCGCTGAAAGAGGAGATGCGCCGGGACGGCAAAATCGTGGTCTACGGCGAGGATGTGGCGGAGTTTGGCGGCATCTTCGGGGAGACCCGGGGCCTCCTGGAGGAGTTCGGCCCCAAGCGGGTGCGGAACACCCCCATCGCGGAGACCGCCATTGTGGCCTCCGCCGCCGGCGCGGCCATGACCGGCCTGCGGCCCTGCGTGGAGCTGATGTACGCCGACTTTACCATGGTGGCGTTCACGGAGATCTTCCACGTGGTGAGCAAGTGGCGCTATATGCACGGACCGGAGTACAAGCTGCCCCTGGTGATCCGGTGCGCCTCCGGTGCCTCCAACGGCGCGGGAAGCGAGCACTCCAACGTGGTGGAGTGCCTCTTCATGCACGCCCCGGGGCTGACCATTGTCACCCCCTCCTGCGCCTACGACGCCAAGGGCCTGCTGAAATCCGCCATCCGGTCGGACAATCCGGTGCTCTTCTGCGAGCCCAAGCAGCTCTACCAGGTGAAGCAGGACATCGCCGACGACGTGTACGAGAGCGATTACACCATCCCCCTGGGGGTGGCGGACGTGAAGCGGCCGGGCAGGGACGTGACGCTGGTGGCCGTGGGGCTGATGGTGCCCCGGGCCCTGGAGGCGGCGGAGAAGCTCGCCAGCCAGGGCATCGAGGTGGAGGTCATCGACCCCCGGACCCTGGCACCCCTGGACACGGACACCATCTACAAGTCCATTCAGAAGACCCACCGGGCCGCCATCGTGGAGGAGAGCGGCAAGACCGCCGGCATCGGCGCGGAGCTGGCCGCCCGCTTCCAGGAGGAGCAGTACGACGAGCTGGACGGCCCCGTGGTCCGCATCGCGTCCCTGGACGTGCCCATGCCCTACAACATCCCCATGGAGAAGTACGTCATCCCCGACGTGGAGCGCATCTGCGCCTCCATTCAGGCCATGATGAAGTGAGCGCCATGGCGAGGAGGAATGATTGGAAAGGAGGAGCCGTCCGGGGAATTCCGGCGGCGAGGAAAACCGATGCGTATTGACATCCCCATGCCAAAGGCGGGCCTGACCATGGTGGAGGGCACCATCAGCGAGTGGAAGGTCTCAGAGGGCGCTCTGGTTCAAAAGGGCGACGCCATCATGGAGTATGAGAACGAGAAGAACACCATTGAGTACGAGAGCGTCCACGGCGGCTACCTCCACATTCTGGAGCCCGCCGGGGAGACCGTGGAGGTGGGCAGGCCCATCGCCTGGGTCACGGAGACGAGGGAGGAGTACGACGCCCTGATGGGCGGCGGCGCTCCGGCGGCGGCGCCTGCCGGGGAGAGCGCCCCCGCCGCCCCGGCGGCTCCTGTTCAGCAGGCGGCCCCCGCTCCCGCGGCACCCGCGCCCCGGGAGCAGCGCCGCGTCCGTGCCACGGGCCTTGCCCGGAAGATGGCCCGGGAGGCGGGCATCGACCTTGCGGACGTCCCCCCCGGCAGCGGCCCCGACGGGCGGCGTGTCGCCGCCCGGGATGTGACGGCCTATCTGGAGGCCCGGAAAGCCGTGCCTGCCGCGGTCCCCGCCCCGGCGGCGGAGGAGGATGAGGTCACCGCCATCCCCTGGACCGGCGTCCGAAAGACCATCGCCCGGAACATGATGACCAGCCTCCAGCAGTCCGCCCAGTGCACCGCCATGTGCCAGGTGGACGTGACGGACCTGCTGGCCCTGCGGCGGAAGTACGTGGAGGGGGAGGCGTATCTGGGCTGCCGGGTGACGGTGAACGACCTTTTGTGCATGGCGGTCTGCAAGGTGCTGAAAAAGCACCCCACGGTGAACGCCACCTTCGACGGGCAGACCTTGTATTCCCATAAGCACGTCCAGCTGTCCCTGGCGGTGGCCACGGAGAGCGGCCTCATGGTGCCCGTCATCAAAAACGCGGACACCCTGAGCCTGGCGGAGCTGAGCCTGGCGGCCAAGGACCTGGGCCAGAGGGCCCGGGACAAACGGCTCCGGAACGGCGAGCAGGGCTGCGGCACCTGCACGGTGTCCAACGTGGGCATGTTCCCCATTGACCTGTCCACCCCCATCCTGAACCCGCCGGAGGTGGGGATATTCGGCTTCGGCCGCACCACCCGCGCTCCCGGGTATCTCCCCGACGGCACCCTGGCCCCCCGGGATATGATGTGGGTCTATCTGACCTTTGACCACCGGGTGGTGGACGGCCTGGAGGCGGGAAAGGTCTTCCGGGACCTCCAGTACCTGCTGGAGCACCCCCAGCTGATCACGGCGTGATCCTCCAATCCAGACATAAATTTACCCCCCCTGGCGCGGAGCGTTTCGCCTCCGCGCCAGGGGGGTCCATTCAGGTCCAGAGCTCTGTGATAAACATGGGGCTGTACCCATCTGGTTTTTGGAATCCGCAGGATTCGTAGAAGCCCACTTCTCTGTTGTAGGCCACCAGTACGATGCGAAGAAAGTTCCGGTAACGATCCTTCATCAGCTCGACCAGATGTGTTCCAATCCCCGTGTGCTGGTACTCCGGCCGCACCAGCAGGTAGTGGATGTACGCGGTCATGACGCCATCGTCCATGGCGCACACCAGACCGGCCAGGGTATCCCCATCCCAGGCGGTGTACACCGTTTCAAAGTGCTTCATGGCCTCGTGCAGCTTGTCCGGATAGTGGCCGGAGGACCACTCCACTGAGAGAAACAGAGCCTCCAGATCGTCCCGGCTCAATTCACGGGTATCGCGGTATTGAATCTCCATATGGGCCCTCTTTCCGCCGCCCGCGGCGGCACAGGCTGGAGGGAGCGCGCGGCTGGGGTCACAGGTCGTTGCGGCACAGGTCCGCCAGGGACTCCCGGCGGACGGCCACGTAGCTCTCCTTGCCGCCCCGCAGCATGACGATGGGGGGCCGGGGCAGGCGGTTGTAGTTGGAGGACATGGAGTAGTGGTACGCGCCGGTGGTGCACACCGCCACGATGTCCCCCCGGCCGACGCTCCGGGGCAGCTTCACATGTTCCTGGATGATGTCGCCGCTCTCGCAGCAGCGGCCCACCACAGAGCACTCAAAGTCCGCCGCCTCATTCATCTTGTTGGCCAGAAGACAGGTGTACAGCGAGCCGTACAGGGCGAAACGGGGGTGGTCCGGCATACCGCCGTCCACGGAGACGTAGTTCTTGTACCCGGGGATGCGCTTGACGGTGCCGGCGGTGTAGAGGGTTAGCCCTGCGTCGGCCACGATGCTCCGGCCGGGCTCCATGTGGATCTCCGGCGTTTCGATGTTGAGCCTTGCGCAGGTCTCCCGGATGGCCGCCGCCACCTCGCCCACCTTGGTGTCCACGTCCAGGAAGGGGTCGCTGTCCACATAGCGCACGCCGTAGCCGCCGCCCAGGTCCAGCTGGCGGGCCATATAGCCGTATTTCGCCTTCATCTCCGCCGTGAACTCCAGCATGATGACGGCGGCCCGCTCGAACACGTCCTCGGCGAAGACCTGGGAGCCAACGTGGCAGTGAAAGCCCGCCAGATCCACGTGGGGCTGTTTCAGGGTGAAGGCGGTGATCTCCTCCGCCTGGCCGGTCTCAATGGCGCTGCCGAACTTGGAGTCCACCTTGCCGGTGGCGATGGCCTCGTAGGTGTGGGGGTCGATGCCGGGGGTGAGGCGCAGGAGGACGCTCTGCCGGATATTCCGGGCGGCGGCCTCGGCCTCGATGACCTTGATCTCCTCCACGTTGTCGGCCACAAAACAGCCGATGCCCTGGTCCATGCCGTAACGGATGTCCTCATCGGTCTTGTTGTTGCTGTGGAAGTAGGCCCGGCTCAGGTCATAGCCCGCCTGGAGGGCGGTGTAGATTTCGCCGGAGGACACCACGTCGATGCCCATGTTCTCCTCCCGCATGATCTCGTAGATCCGCTTGCAGGAGAGGGCCTTGCTGGCGTATAGGGGGCGGGCTCTCTCCCCGAAGTGTTTCCGGAAGGCGGCGGTGTAGGTCCGGCAGTTCTCCCGGATTCGGTCCTCGTCCATTAGATACAGAGGGGTGCCGTACTCTTTGGCCAGCTCCACCGTATCCTGTCCGGCGAAGAGGAGATGGCCGTTTGCGGCGGTGGTGATATTGTGGCAGATCATAAGGCTGGTTCCTTTCTCTTTTGTTGTGTCGAAGGGGATGGACGGGGAGCGGGGCTCAACCGGACCCCGGCCCCGCCCATGCCCGGGAGAAAAGGGGGCGGATTTATACTAGAACTTGTTAAAAAGGTTAAAAAACTTTTTGACCTTTTTATAGCGCCGAAGGCGCGTCAAGTTCTTATAAGACGCATTTTGCGCCGTTTTCGGCGCAAGAATGGAAACGCACGAGTGCGTTTCCATTCTTGATAAAACTGTACAGTTTTATCAAAAATTAGTATTGAAGCCTCCTCAGCCGGCATTCTTCCAGGTGATGGCCCTGTTCAGCCAGTCCTTTCCGTCGCCGGCGGAGTTGATCATGGCGGCGGGAGGGCCGCCAGGTTGGGGAAGAGGATCTCGATATGCTGGGGGAGTCTGTGGGTTCTCTCGCGCAGAGAGCGGCCGACTTTCCGCGGCCTTCCGGATACCGCCGGGCGTGCCCTGGGAACCGGATGTCAAAACAGATATAAAGCAAGATTCGTGCCAAAGGGAGAAAAAGGGGAGAAATTGTCGGATACCACAAAGTCATGGCTCCACATTTTACGGACCAAACAGAGCTTTTCCAATTTTTCACAGAATATAAACGGCGTAGGGAAAAAGCAAAGCACAAAAGGTTCTGATTTCAGGACGCCGTTTCCTGAAATCAGAACCTTTTCCCGAAGGGACCGCTATTCGATCCCGTACTCTTTCAGCTTGCCGTAGAACACGGTTTTGGACAGGCCCAGCTCCTCCATGGCCCGCACGCGGCTGCCGCCGCATTGGGCCAGGGTCTGGCGGATGATCTTCTCCTCCTCCTGCCGCAGGCGCTGGCGCAGGGTCATGTGGACGGAGGGCTGTGCCAGGCGGATGTGCTCGGCGTAGATGATGTCGGACTCGGAGAGGGCTGCGGCGCTCTCCAGCACGTTCTCCAGCTCCCGGATGTTCCCCGGCCAGTCGTAGGAGAGCAGCTTGTTCACCGCCTCCCCGGAGAGCACCTTTTTGGGCATCTTGTACTTCTGGAGGATCTTCTCCATCAGGTGGTCAATGAGAAAATAGACGTCCTCCTGGCACTCCCGCAGGGAGGGCAGCTCCAGGGAGAAGGCGCTGAGGCGGTAGTACAGGTCCTGCCGGAACTGTCCGGCGGCCACCTTCTCCCGCAGATTGCAGTTGGTGGCGGCCAGGATGCGCACATCCACCGGCACAAGCCGGGTGGAGCCCACCCGGCAGATCACCTTCTCCTGAATGGCCCGCAGGAGCTTGGCCTGGATGTCCAGGGGAATCTCACCGATTTCGTCCAGGAAGATGGTGCCGCCCTCCGCCTCCTCGAAGAAGCCGGCACGGCCCCTGGGGTCCGCGCCGGTGAAGGCGCCGCCGGCGTAGCCGAACATCTCGCTTTCAAAGAGGGAGGGGGCGATGGTGGAGCAGTCCACGGTGACGAAGGCCCCCTTCCGGGGCTGGGCCTGGGCGAAAGCCCGGGCCATGTAGCTCTTGCCGGTGCCGCTCTCCCCGGTGATCAGTACGTTGCAGTCCAGCTGGGAGAGCTTGTAGGCCCGGTGGCGCACCTCCGCCGTGGCGGCGCCGCCGCCGAAGAGGGCGGCGAAATCGCGCTCCTCCGGCCGGGCGGCCCGCTCCCGCTCCCGGTACTGCCGCTCGGCGGACTTGATGGCGTCATTCCGCTCCTGGATGGTGACCCGGATGTCCTTGAGGTTCCGGAACTTCACGATGACGCCGTTGAAGGTCCCGCCGCTGTCCGTGACGGGCAGGATGGAGGCCACCAGCTCATAGCCGTTGATCTCGCAGGGGATGTCCCGGAACTCCGGGACCTGGCCGGTCATCACCTGGTCCAGGTACCGCTCAAACAGCGCCCCCTCGAAAAACTCCCGGAAGCAGCAACCCGTCACCTGGATCTCCGAGCCGGGGCTCTTGCCGGCGAAGGGCGCGCCCCGCAGGAGGCTTCCGATGCCCTCTTTCCGGGCGGAGTAGCCCTTCTCCTCCCAGAACTTCACCTGCCCGGTTCCGCCGTCCAGCACCACCATCTGCCCGATGCACCAGAAGTAGTCCATGGCGTAGATGGTCTCCCCCACGGTCACGGAGGTCTCCCTGCCGCTGATGGATACCCGGATGGGAATGTCCCGCCAGACGGTGGACAGCTCCAGCGTGGCCGAGTCGCCGCCGGGCAGAAACTTGTACACCGGGGTACTGTCCGGGGTGTCATACCGGCCCACCGCCGCCAGCCGGTTCCCGGTCCGGAGCTTCCGGTCGTGGATGTTCAGCCGCTCCAGGTCGGCGGGGGAGAGGTTCCCGTCGTCGGTGCCCATGGCGGTGTCAGCCAGGATGACCAGGTCCCCGGGCACCAGCCGCCCGGGGCCATGGGAGTGCCGGCTGCGGTTGAACAGGCCGAAGTAGTCCTTGGTCCGCTGGTTGATGTGGGTGATAATGCCCTCCCGGTCCAGCGTGAACATGGCCTGGGAGGAGGCCTCCATGACGCTCTGCAGCAGATCCATGTCCCACACTCCTCTCCGCCTCTGCGGCCGGTACGGCAAAATTTCCTTCTATTTCCCATTTTAGTTTTTTTGGGAGTTTTTGTCAAGCGGGAGGCGGCGCGGGGGGGAGTGTCCTGCCGCGCATGGCATCATGTTGGCCGCTGCCAAAACTCTGCAGGGGCGGCTGACAGCCGCCCCTGCATGAAAATCCGCGAAAGGGACAGGGGCGTGGACCCCGTTTCCGTTTCACATCGACTAAATTTCCATTTATCAGTACGCAAGGCAGGGGGGAAAGGTCCCCCTGCGCCGCTACTCCCCCGTCTCCAGCTTCGCCATGGCGGAGCGAAACTGCACGGAGAACATAACGGCCGTAGTGGTCACCGCCAGGGCGTCCGCCACCGGCTCCGCCAGGAACACGGCGAAGACCTTGTCCGCGAAGAAATTGGGCAGGATATAGATCAGCGGGATCAGCAGGATGATCTTCCGCAGCACCGCCAGAAACAGCGATGTCTTCGCATTCCCCAGGGCTACAAAGGTCTGCTGGCAGGCGATCTGGACGCCGAAAATGCCCGTGGCCGCCATGTAGATCCGCAGGGCCCAGGCGGTGTACTCCACCAGCTCCGGGTCGTTGTTGAAGATCAGGGCGAAGGTCCGGGGGAACAGCTGCACCAGCGCCCACATGGTCAGGGAGTAGATGACGCAGGAGCGCAGCAACACCCGGAAGGCGTCCCGCACCCGCTGGGCGTTCCTTGCGCCGTAGTTGTAGCTGATGATGGGCTGGGCCCCCTGGGTCAGGCCCTGGAGGGGCATCATGGCGAACTGCATGATGCTGGTGAGCACCGTCATGGCTCCCACGGCAATGTCGTCGCCGTATTTCAGCAGGGAGGAGTTGAAGCACATGGCGATAAGGCTCTCCGTGGACTGCATGATGAAGGGGGAGAGGCCCAAAGCCAGGCAGGGCAGCACCACGGCGGCCCGGGGCCGCAGGTTCTCCCGCCGGATGTGCCACTTGGTTCTGCCGCCGGTGAGGAACCGCAGCACCCATGCCGCGGACACCGCCTGGGAGAGAATGGTGGCCAGGGCCGCCCCCCGCACCCCCAGACCGAACCCGAAGATAAAGATGGGGTCCAGAACAGTGTTCAGAATCGCGCCGATGAGCACGGTCCGCATGCTGACGGTGGTGAACCCCTGGGCGGTGATGTAGGCGTTCATGCCCAGGGTCAGCTGGACGAAGAGCGTGCCCATGGAGTAGATGCGCATATAGTCCAGGGCGTACCCGATGGTGTTGGCGCTGGCACCGAAGGTCAGCAGCAGCGGCTCCGCGAAGAGCTGGAACACCGCCGTCAGCACCAGGGAGGTGACTACCAGCAGCGTCAGGCATCCGCCCATGATCCGTTCGGCCTCCGCCGCGTTGCCCCTGCCCTCCTGGATGGAGGCCCGGGGCGCGCCGCCCATGGCCATCAGGGCGGCGAAGGCGGAGATAATCATGATCACCGGCAGGCACACCCCCACGCCGGTGAGCGCCAGTTTGCCCACGGTGTCCGCCGGCTGCATGTGGCCGATGTACACCCGGTCCACCAGGTTGTAGAGCATGTTGACGATCTGGGATGTGATGGTGGGCAGGGCCAGGGAGAACAGGAGCTTTCCCACCCGGCCGCTGCCGAGGTCCGCTTGCTTTTGGTTCATGGCGTTGGTTCCTCCTCCATAAGATGCGCGCCGTTTTCCAGCACCGTCTCCAGCAGCCGGTGGAACTGGGCCTCCTCCTCCGGCGAGAGGCGGGCCAGGAGCCGCCGCCCGCAGGACGCCTGGACGGCCTGGGCCTCCCGGGCCAGGGGAGCCCCCGCCTCCGTGATGGAAAGGTGCACCACACGGCGGTCCGCCGTGTCCGGCACTCTGCGGAGAAGTCCCCGGGCCGCCAGCAGATCCACCGCCTGGGAGACCTGGGACTTCACCAGCCCCCGGTACTCCGCCACATCCCGGGCGGTGTCATAGCCCGGGTTGTTGGCCAGGAACAGCAGCACGTGGATCTCCCGTATGGTGAGGCCGGTCCGCTCCAGCATGGGCGCGAACTGATGCTCATAGAACCGCTGGAACTGTTTGGAGAACAGCAGCAGCCGGGTGGTGGAAGCCGGCATAGGGACACCTCCATTCGTTTCTAAAAAAACAGTTCTTATCAGAACCGTTTTAACTATACCACTGTCGTTCGCCGCCGTCAAGGGCTTCTTTGCCTCCCCGCCATTTAACCATTGACAAACAGGTGTCTGTGCGGTATGATAGAAGAAAATGTGGTATGCAAAACCATATTGTAAGGAGTGTATTATGATTTGGAACGTTGTGAGTGACAGCAGCTGCGATCTGCGAATGGCGTCCCTCCAGGACAGCCCCATCCGGTTTGAGATCGTTCCCCTGCGGATTCAGGTGGGGGAGCGGGAGTTCATCGACAACGACGAGCTGGTGATTCCGGATCTGCTGGCGGCCATGGCGGCGGAGAAGGCGGCGGCCTCCACGGCATGCCCCTCTCCGGCGGCCTTTGCCAGGGCCTTTGAGGCCGGGGACTGCACGGTGTGCTTCACCATCTCCGCCAACCTCTCCGGCACCTACAACGCCGCCGTGATGGCCCGGGACATGGTGCTGGAGGAGCACCCGGAGAAGAAGATCTGTGTCATCGACTCCAAGGCCACCGCCGGGGCCATGGCGCTGCTGATCCACCGGGCCATCGCCCTGATGAAGGACGCGGCAGAGGACGCCTTTGAGGACATTTGCGACCAGCTGCGGCTGTATCAGGCGGCCCTGCGGACCTGCTTCACCCTGGAGAATTTCGACAACCTCATCAAAAACGGCCGTATGCGGCCGCTGGTGGGGAATCTCCTCCACTCCCTGGGTATTCACGTCATCGCCGACGCCACGCCCCAGGGCACCATCCACGTGGCCGATAAGGCCCGGGGGGAGGCCAAGACCTGCCGGGCCATTGCCGCCCTCATGGGGGCCAGCAAGGACTGCACCGGGGCCCGGGTGGTGATCTCCCACTGCGAGAACCTCCCCGGCGCGCTGAAATTGAAGCAGGCCATCCAGGAGGCCCTGCCGGTGAAGAGCGTGGATATTATCACCTGCCGCGGCCTCACCAGCTTCTACGCCATGGAGAAGGGGCTCATTATCGGCTACTGAGGGAAGAAAGAGAGCAGAAATCAAAATCCGGCATGGGAGCTCCATGCCGGATTTTTGCTATTCCGCCTCCGCCTCCCGGATGATCTCGTCCAGCACCCCAATCAGGTCATACAGGGTGTTGATGCTCACGTTTCTGGCCAGAATGGCGTTTTGCAGGGCGGGGGACAGGGAGTCGAACTGAGAGCGGACCTTGGGACTGATGGTGGTCATGCCGGCCTCACTTTCCCAGGACCTGGGCGCCGCCGTAGGGGGCCATGTCCAGACGGATATAGTAGCCCTGGTCGTGCTCGCACACCGGGCAGAGCTTGGGGGCCTCGGTGCCCTCGTAGATATAGCCGCAGTTCAGGCACATCCAGGCGGTTTTGCCCTGGCTGGAGAACAGCCGCCCCTGGTCCAGCAGATCCGCCAGATACCCGAAGCGGTTTCCGTGGGTCTTCTCGATGTCGGCGATCTGGCGGAAGGAGGCCGCCACCTTGGGAAAGCCCTCCTTCTGGGCGGTGTCGGCAAAGTCCCTGTACACCGGGTCGTGCTCCTCGAACTCGTTGTGCTGGGCCCGGCGCAGCAGCTGGAGAATGTCGTTGGTGATGTCCACCGGGTAGCCGCCGTCGATGTGGACGGTCTCCCCGGCCAGTTCTTTCATGTGGTTGTAGAAGATCTCGGCGTGCTCCTTTTCCTGGCCGGCGGTGAAGGTGAACACATCCGCCAGCACCTGGAGCTTCTGCTGCTGGCACAGCCCGGCGGCGAAGGTGTAGCGGTTCCGGGCCTGGCTCTCCCCGGCAAAGGCCCGCATCAGGTTTTTCAGCGTCTCGCTGCTTTTGAAGTCCACAGACATGGAAGTTCCTCCTGTTTTGGAATTATAAACAGGATTCCACCCCGGGACGGATTTATGCGCGGCGTGAAAAAACATCCCCGGAGACAGAATGTCTCCGGGGATGTGGGGCCTGTCCGTCAGACGGTTTCCTCCGGCAGGCGGTATTTGCCCAGGTCGGAGTGCAGGGTGGAGGAGAAATCGTCCTCAGAGGTGAGCTCGTGGAGGTAGGCGTGGCGGCTGACGTCCCCGCTCTTCTCCTCGATGACGCTGACGGCGATATTGGAGCAGTGGTCGCTGACCCGCTCAAAATTGCCCAGCAGGTCGTTGAGGATGAAGCCCATCTGGATCGTGCAGGCCCCGGTCTGGAGGCGGGCGATGTGCCGGTTTCGGATCTCCTCCACCAGCCGGTCAATGGTCTCCTCCAGGGGCTCGATGGACTGGGCGGCCACGGCGTCGGCGGCGGTAAAGCAGTTCAGCGACGATTCCAGAATATCCTCCAGGGCGGAGATCAGGACCCGCAGCTCCGCCTCGGCGGGGCCGGAGAAGGAGAGACCCCGCTCATGGAGCTCCCGGGCGGAGTCCTGGAGGTTCAGGGCGTGGTCGCCGATGCGCTCGAAGTCGCCGATGGCGTGGAGCAGGCGGGAGACGGTGCGGATGTCGTCCATGGACACGCCGTGCTGGGAAATCTGCACCAGGTAGCCCCCCAGCCGGTCCTCGTAGATGTCCAGCTTGTCCTCATTTTCAACAATCTGATTCTCACGGGGATCGGAGAAGTCCGACAGCTGCCGGATGGCCAGCAGCAGGTTCTCCCGGGCCAGGGCGCCCATGCGGTTGGTCATGGCGGCGCACTCGCTGATGGCCACGCCAGGTGTCCGCAGCAGCAGGGGGTCCAGGAAGGCGAACTCCTCGGCTTTGGTCTCGTCGCTGACCAGTCTCCGCGCCAGCCGTTCCAGCTGGCGGGAGAAGGGCAGCAGCAATACGGTGGTGAAGACGTTGAACACCGTGTGGCAGAAGGCGATGCCCACGGCCCCCACGGGCAGGTCCATAAACGTGTAGTGGAAGAGCAGGTCTCCCCCAAAGAACAGAATCAGTCCCACGACGGTGCCGATAATGTTGAAGGAGATGTGGATCACGGACACCCGCTTGGCGTTGCGGTTGACGCCGATGGAGCTGATGAGGGCCGTGACGCAGGTGCCGATGTTCTGCCCCATGATGATGGGGATGGCCATGCCGTAGGTGATGGAGCCGGTGAGGGCCAGGGCCTGCAGAATGCCCACCGACGCGGCGGAGGACTGGATGACGCCGGTGAACACCGCGCCAACCAGCACGCCCAGCAGGGGATTCTGGAAGGCCGTCAGGATCTGGGAGAACTCCGGCATGTCCGCCAGGGGGCTGACGGAGTTTTTCATCAGCTCCATGCCGTACATCAGAATGGAGAAGCCCACCAGAATCCGGCCGATGTCCCGCCGCCGCTGCTTTTTGGAACCCATGATCAGCACCACGCCCGCCAGGGCCAGCAGGGGGGAGAAGTTCTCCGGCTTGAGCATATTGACGAGGACGTTCTCACTCTCGATGCCCGTCAGGGAGAGAATCCACGCCGTCAGCGTGGTGCCGATGTTGGAGCCCATGATGACGCCGATGGTCTGGCCGATCTCCATGACGCCGGAGTTCACCAGGCCCACCAGCATCACCGTCATGGCGGAGGAGGACTGGATGGCGATGGTGATGCCCGCCCCCAGCAGAAGGCTCTTGAGGGGATTGGAGGTCATGCGCTTGAGCAGTCGCTCCAGCTTGCCGCCGGCCATCTTCTCCAGGCTCTTGGACATGGTGGTCATGCCGTAGAGGAAG
>CAMNRF010000011.1 GCA_946551795.1 uncultured Oscillibacter sp. | reverse complement strand
GCCAGGGCCCGGGCGATGGACACCCGCTGCTGCTGGCCGCCGGAGAGCTGGCTGGGCAGGTTCCGGCCCTTGTCAGCCAGCCCCACCCGCTCCAGCGACCGGACCGCCCGCTCCCGGCGCTCCTCGGCGGAGACGCCGGCGTACAGCAGCGGCAGCTCCACGTTCTCCTGCACCGTGAGCTTGGGGATCAGGTTGTACTGCTGGAAGATGAACCCCAGCATCCGGTTGCGGATCTCCGCCTGCTGGTCGTCGTCCATGGTGGAGACGTCGGTCCCCCCCAGGTGGTAGGTGCCGGAGGTGGGCACGTCCAGACAGCCGATGATGTTCATGGCCGTGGACTTGCCGGAGCCGGACTGGCCCACGATGGCCACGAACTCCCCCGGGTCGATGGCGAGGTCCACCCCGTCCAGGGCATGGACCTCCTCGGAGCCCATCTGATAGATCTTGTAGACGTTTTTCAGCTCAATGAGATGCTCCACGGTCTCAGCCTCCCATGACCGCCGTCTGGTCCAGAATCAGCACGGTCTCGCCCTCCTCCAGGCCGGAGGTGATCTGGATGTATGTATCGTCGCTCTTCCCCAGGGTCACGGGCCGCTCCTCCAGTTTGGAGGGGTCCGTCACAGAGGCGCCGTCCCCGGTCATGGCCCCCTCGCCGGGAACCAGCACCGTATTGCCCCGGTTCACCGCCCCCACAGGCACGCAGAGGGCGTCCTCCACCGTCTCGCCCAGGATGGTGGCGGAGACGTTCATGCCCGGCTTCAAGTCGCCGTAGTCCTCAACGACAATGGTCACCGGGTAGGTGGTAAAGCCGCTGGTGGTGGTGCCGTTGACGCTCACCCGCTCCACGGTGCCGTGGAAGGTCTGACCCATCAGCGCCGCCGCGGTGATCTCCACAGTCTGCCCGGCCCGCACCTTGCCGATGTCCAGCTCACCCACATCCATCTCCACCTTGAGATAGCTCATGTCGTAGATGATGGCCAGGGTACCGGAGGAGGCGCCGTCCACCTTGTCCCCGGCCTTGAACTTCTTCTCGATCACCGTACCGGAGATGGGGGACTCGATCCGGTAGTCGTCCAGGTTGTCGGCGGCGCTGCCGGCGGAGAGGCTGGCGCTCTCCGCGCTCAGCCGGGCGTTTTCCGCCTGGGCCCGGTTAGTCTCGGACTCGATGGTGCACAGCACCTCGCCCTTGGCCACGCTGCTGCCCGCCAGCTTGTCGAAGCCCGTCACCGTGCCGCTGCCCACGGAGTACACCGTGGCGGCGCCGGCCATGGACACCGTGGCCAAACCGTAGCTGGAATAGCTGCCGACGCAGGCGGAGGCCTTGAAGCTGTCCGACAGCACGCCGGGGTTGGTGATCTTCACCCGGACGGAGCTGCCCTCCTGGCCGTTGCTCATGACGGAGGTGGAGTCGGACACCGCCTCCACAGTGCCGGGGACGGAGTCCGCGAAGTCCCCCACAAACACCGTGGCGGCCTGGCCCACGTAGAACTCCGAGGGGTCCACGTAGGGGAACAGAAAGTCGATGGACAGGTCCCGGCTGGTCATGATCTTGGCCAGGGCCGTTCCGGCGGTGACGCTGTCGCCGTTGTGGACGAAGACCTCGTTGATGACGCCGCCGATGGGCGCCGTGGGATGCAGCGCCTCCCGGGCCTGCTCCAGGCTCAATCGGGCCTGGGCCGCGGAGATGTTGGCCCGCTGGACAGAGCTTTGGGCGTCGCCGCTGTCCAGGGTGTACAGGAGCGTCCCCTTCTCCACCAGGTCGTCCTCCTCAAAGGGGGCCTCCTCGATGGCCCCGGAGATCAGGGTGGAGACGTTGTAGGCGTCCGCCGGGGCCAGGGTGCCGCTGCCGGAGACCGTCACGGCGATGTCCTGCCGGGTGACGGGAACGGGCTGGTAGTTGGCCCCCGCCTGGGCCGTGCCGCCCTGCTGGAGGCGGGAGATCACCAGCGCCGCCGCCAGAATCACCGCCGCGCCGGCGATCAGCCCGCGGCGGCGGGGCTTTTTCAGCCTGGGAAGGCGCCGCGCCCTCCTCTTGGTCTCCGTTTGAGGCGCGGTATCCTCCGGGGCCGTGCCCCGGGCTTCCTCTTCCATCTGCTTTGTCTTCATGGTCTTCTTTCCTCGCTTTCTGATACTCTGGGACTGTCTTCCAAACACCCGGCCCGGTCACCGGTCCTTGTCCTTCGCCATGCCCCGCCGCAAAATGTCCAGGATTCCATCCAGATGCTCCCGGTAGCCGGGAGCATCTCCGGCCTCTATGCCGGCATAGAGCAGCGGCCCGGCGACGGACAGCAGCACCGCCAGCACATCGTCCAGGTCCTCCTCCCGCCGCAGGTCCAGCAGCTCCGGGTTCACCGACTGGCGCAGCCGCTCCAGCACCTCGCCGGCGTCCAGCAGGTCCAGCAGGGCCCCCCGCTGCATTCCGCCGTTGCGGCTGATGATGGCCGACATGGCCCCCATGCCGCCTAAGGCCCGCTCCTCCCGCTTCTCCCACACATAGTCGAACAGGGCACGCAGCGCCGCGAACACGTCGCCGCCCTCCCGCAGCAGCGCCTCCTCCAGCACCATCAGGAGCTGCTCCACATAGCCGTGGACCAGGTAGCGGAACAGCTCCTCCTTGTCCTGGAAATACATGTAGAAGCTGCCCCGGGGGATGCCCGCGTCCTGGATGATCTTGTTGATGGAGACCTCGTTGTAGGGCTTGGCGGAAAACTCCCGGGAGGCGGCGTCCATCAGCCGGGTCTGCTTATCCGCCGGCAGGTTCAAAAAAGTATTGCTGGGCATGGCCTCTCTTCCCTCCTAAACAACATATAACGAGACAGGGCCGCCGTTTTCTTCACCTGCCGGAAGATCAATCCAGAGTTTACAGCTTCCGCCAGGGGGAAGGTCAAGTGTTTTTTCATCTCTCCCCAAAATAATACGACAACCTGTCAGGTATCATACCCGACAGGTTGTCGTATTTCAAGGGGGCCGCCCCATTCTTTACAATTTTTTCACAAACTGCCCGCCTGCCCCAGCGCGTAGAGGGGCCGCTCCCGCCGGTAGGACTGGGGGCGGTAGGTCACCGAGGCGATCTTCCGGCCGGAGAGGCCGTACTTGGGGTGGACGCCGAAGAGGTCGATGTATTGGGCCAGGTCGCTCCGCTCCGCCGCCATGGCCTCCAGCAGCTGTACGGTTGCCCGGGCGTCGTCCACCGCCCGGTGGCTGTTCACCGCCGTGTCCCCCAGGCCGTAGGCCTCGATGGCGTCGCAGAGCTTGTGGGGGTAGTCCCGCCGGTCCCGGTACACCGTCAGGGCGTCCAGAAACCGGGGCGGGCCCAGCACGCCAACCCGGCCATAGGGCCGCAGAAAGTGGTAGAGAAAATTCAGGTCAAACTGGGCGTTGTAGGCCGCCAGCAGGGGCCGCTCGCAGCCCTCCAAGAGGCGGCAGAAGTCCTCCGCGGCCTCCTCCTGGTCCACGCCCTCCGACAGGAGCTGGGCGTCGGTGATCCCCGTCAGGTCCACGATGAAGGGGGGCAGGGTCCGCCCCTCCGGCAGGCGGATCAGCACATCCAGGCTGCCGGCCTCCGTCCCCGCCTCCAGGCTGACGGCCCCCAGCTCGATGATCCGGTCCCTGCCGAACTCGATGCCGGTGGTCTCCGTGTCGAAGACCACGATGCGGTCAAACTGTTCCCAGAGCTCCTCCATCAGGCGGCCCCCTGTTCGTCCGGCCAGCTGTCCCCGGTGGCGTAGTCGATGGCGATGCCGGGCTGGACGTTGTAGGCGTAGACGTTGAAGTACACGCCCTCGCCGCCGTCCTCCACGCTCATGGCCTCCATCTGCACGCCCCGGGCCACCAGCTCCGTGCCCACGAACACCGGCGTCACCCGGTAGAGCACGTGGTTCCCGGTCTCCTTCACGTAGTCCGCCACCAGGTTCTCAAAGGGCAGCATCCCGTCCACATTCATATACCGGGTGCCGGTGATGAGGTTTTTCTCGTTGGCGTTCTCCCCCGCCAGCTGGAAGCCGATCAGGTGGCAGCGGTTGTAGAGGCTCTTTCCGTCCACGCTGTCGTACCGCGCCGACTGCCAGCCCGTGGGTCTGATCCGCCCGATGTCCTCCCGCTTCTCAGTGGGCATCAGCTCCAGGCAGATGTTGGCATAGGCCGCGCCGCAGCGGCCCAGGCCGTCCAGGCCGCTGTAATACTCAAAGGGCTCCAGGGTCAGGTCCTCCTCCGTGAAGTCCGGAACGTTTCCGCTGACCTCCGCGTAGGGGCTGCCGCTGTACGCGGGGATCTCCTCCAGAATGGCCGCGGAGGACTGGTCCTCATACATCTGGGATTCCAGATACCGCAGCGCCAGCCCCGCCGCGCAGACCAGGAGCACCAGGACGACGCGCCCCGGCGTCCACTTCTGCTTACTCCGCCTCCCGGCCATGGTCCGCCTCCCGCACATAGATTCTCCGGATGATCCGCTCATGGGAGGTGCCGGCAAGCTCCCGCTCCTCCGCCAGGGTGAATCCCGCCTCCGCCGGATCGAAGTCCAGATGGACGTCCGCCGGATAGGCCCGGTCCCAGTCATACAGGACCATGGCCTCGATCCGCTCCGCGGCGGGCGCGATGGGACGGTCCTCCACAAAGCAGACCTCCCCGGCCTCCGCCTTCTCCAAAAATTCCTCGTCCACCGCAATCCCCTCCCGCTCTCCGAACAGCGGCGCGGAGTAGGGGGCGATCCACAGCCGCCGCCCGGCGCAGAAGTTCAGCAGATCCTCCCGCTGTCCCCGGTCCTGGCTCTGCCGCCGGCGGTTGAACAGCATGCCGCCCCGCCCGTCGACACAAACCGCGATAATCAAGGGCTCTTCCTCCTTTCACATACTGCCGCGTATGGCTTTGCTCTCCATCTTACCATCCCCATCCGCGTTTTTCAACGATTTCCGACAGGCCGGCGGAAAATTCCGAACCTCTCTTGCAATTTCTCCCCGCCCATGGCAAAATGACGGAGGGGCGCAAAAACGGCGCCCCGGGTCCTCCCCGGGGCGCCGCCGCTGTCAGAACGCCCTCTTTGATTCCTCAATTTCCCCCAGGCGCGCCGCCCGGGCCTGGAGCTCCTCCAGCGTCCCCACGCCGCCGTCCTCCCGCCGCAGGGCGGTCTGGACCTCCGGCGCCAGGGTCTGGAAATACTCGTAGGAGGACAGGTCCTGGTCCAGCAGGTCCGTCAGGCAGAGATAACTGGGAAATTCATCCATTTACATTCACCTCCGGGCCTAGTCTGCCCGGAGAGGAAAACGGCCATGTGGCCGGGAGGTGCTTTTTTATGGAAATCCGTCAGATCACGGAGAACAAACGGGACTTCCTCCCCCTGCTGCTGCTGGCGGACGAGCAGGAGGACATGATCGACCGCTATCTGGACCGGGGGACCCTGCTGGCCCTGTACGACGGCGGCCGCCTGTGTACCGCGGCGGTGGTCACCGACGAGGGCGGCGGTGTCCTTGAGCTGAAAAACCTGGCCACGGAGCCGGACTGCCAGCGCCGGGGCTATGGCCGGGCCATGGTGGAACACATCGTCAGATCCTGCCGGGGCCAAGGGACGCGGCTGCTGGTGGGCACCGGGGACAGTCCCCTGACCATCCCCTTCTACGAGCACCTGGGCTTCCGGAAGAGCCACCGGGTGAAGAACTTCTTCACGGACCACTACGACCACCCCATCTATGAGGCGGGACGGCAGCTGGTGGACATGGTGTATCTGGCCATGGAACTGTGAGACAGCGCCGCTCTTCCGCCTCCAGTGCTGTCCGGGGCGGACACAGGCCCGCCCCGCATGACTAAGAATTCCAATGGGAATCCTCCGGAAAAAAGAGAGGCTCCCGCCCGGTGGGCGGGAGCCTCCTGTTGAATGGGCCGGTCCGCGGGACCTCAATTCCTGGCCAGGGTGAACTGGTCCACCAGCTGCTTGAGGCTGGCGGCCTCGGCGGAGAGCTCCTGGCTGGCCGCCGCGCTCTCCTCCGCCGTGGCGCTGTTGGTCTGCACCACGGAGGAAATCTGGTCCACCCCCTCGGTGACCTGGGCGATGGCGGTGGTCTGGTTCTCCACGGCCTCCACCACAATGTCCATCTGGGTGGTGACCTGACCGGCGGACTCACTGGTCCGCTCCAGGGCCTCGGTGACCTTGGCCACCGCCTGACCTCCCTCTGCCACGGCCGCGATGGAGCCCTCGATCAGCTCCTTGGTGGCCTTGGCGGCCTCGTCGGACCGGTTGGCCAGGTTGCGGACCTCGTCCGCAACCACGGCGAAGCCCTTGCCGGCGCTGCCGGCCCGGGCGGCCTCCACGGCGGCGTTCAGGGCCAGAATGTTGGTCTGGAAGGCGATGTTCTCAATGGTGGCGATGATCTTGGAGATCTCCTGCGAGGAGCCGGAGATCTTCTCCATGGCCTCGTTCAGCTCCTTCACGTGCTCCACGCTGGTACCCAGATGGCCGCCGGCCTGGCCCACGAAGCGGCCCGCCTCCTCCGCGGCGGCGGCGGTCTTCTTGGCGCTGTCGGAGATGTCGTTGATGGTGGCCGCCAGCTCCTCCACGGAGCTGGCCTGCATCATGGAGCCCTGGCTCAGGGTCTGTGCTCCGGTGGAGACCTGATCGCTGGCGGCGGACACCTGAGTGGCGGAGGCGTCGATCTGCCGCATGGTATTGCTCAGCTCCACCTTCAGGTTCCGCATGGACAGCAGGATGCTCTGGAAGTCGCCCACATAGGCGTCCCGGTGGGGGGACTGGATGTCGAAATTCTTGTTGGCCATCTGTGTCAGCAGATAGCCGATGTCGTTGATGATGGTATTCAGCCCTGTCACCATCTCCGCCGTGGAGCGGGTCAGCTCCGCGGTCTCATCCTGACCGCTGGTCTGGGGGACCGGGGAGTCCAGGTCGCCCTCCACCAGCTGCTTCATCCGCTTGGCGCAGGCCTGCATGGGGTCGCTGATGCTCTTGGAGAGCTTCAGCGCCACGGCGATGGAGGCCAGGATGGAGGCCGCGATCACCAGCACGTTGATGAGCATGCCGAAGTATGTATCGGCCAGGTAGTCCTTTTTCATGGCGGTGACGGCGATGCTCCAGCCGTCGGTGCCGCCCACGGGGGCGTAGGCCGCGAACCAGGGCCCCGTCCCGTCGGAGAAGCTGCCAAAGCCGTTCTTCCCCTGGCGCATCTCCGCGTGGATGGCGGCCAGACGCTTCAAGGAGGAGTCGCTCTGGGCCTCCCGCTCCACGTTCTGGGTGGTGATGGTGTCCAGGGTGACGTCGGCGATGGTGTCGCCGCTGTTGTTGATCATATAGGCCCGGGAGTGCTCACTGATCTTAATGGAGGAGACAATGTCATTCAGGAAGGTCTCCGGCGGCACAAAGTAGACCACGCCCGCGACCTGCCCCCGCTCGGAGTACAGCGGCGCGGCCACCATGATGGAGAGCTCCCCCGTGATCTTGCTGATCAGGGGCTCGGAGACATAGACGTTCCCCTGCATGGCCTGCCGGACATACTCCCGGTCGGAGTAGTCCTTGCCGTCAAAGATGCTGATGCCGTCCGTGCCGATGATGTTCCCCCGCTGGAAGCCGTGCAGGCTGACGCGCTCGTCAATCACGGCCCGCTTTTCCTCCAGGGACATCATGGCGTTGGACAGCTGGGTGATCCGGCCCGTGTCCATGGCCACGTTTTTGTAGGCGGTGAGCTCCTGCTCCACCCGCTCCGCCGCCAGCACCGCGGTCTCGCTCATCATGGCGTCCACCGTGGCGATGGTGCTCCGGTAATTCAGCGCGATGCTGGACGCGCCCACCGCCGCCAGGGCAATCAGGACGGTGGCCATCAGGCATACTGTGATCTTCTTGCGGATACTCTTCATCTCTCTGCACCTCAATTTTTTTATAACGGAACTGCGCTCCCAGTGCTATTTCCTATTATATGGGCTGAACCCGTTTTTTGTCAATGATTTCTGTTCATCTCGCAGTTATGCGGCGGTACGAAAAAAATTTTTCTCGCCTCCGTTGCACATCCCCGTGCAAAAACCATCTCCGGGCCTCCCCTGATTGGGCGCTGTCCGGGCGGCGGAACGCCGCCGGCAGGCCCCGGAGCGGACCCGGGCCGTCAAAAAAAGAAAACGGCCTCGCGGCGGAGGCCCTGCTGGAGGATGTGCCGGCGGGTCCGTTCCCGGCGGGCGAACGACCCGCGGTCAATTCATAAAGAGAGGAGTCAAGCGTATGAAAAGTGAAAATCCCCTGCTGCACATCAAGACCACCCTCACCGCCGCCCTGGGCCTGCTGACGGCCCTGTGGGGCTGGTTCGGGTGGCTGGTGGTCCTGTGGGCCGCCCTCATGCTGGCGGACTGGCTCGTCGGCTCCGCCTCCGCGGCCAGGGACGGCAGGTGGAGCAGCACCAGAGCCCGGGAGGGCGCGTGGCACAAGGGGGGCATGGCGGTGACCGTATGTGTGGCCCTGTCGGCGGACTGGCTCATCGGCACACTGCTGGGAAATCTGCCCCTGGTGGAGCTGCCCTTCACCTACGGCGTCCTGCTGGGCCCCCTGGTGATCGTGTGGTACGTCATCGGGGAGCTGGGAAGCCTGGCGGAGCACGCCGTGGCCATGGGCGCGCCGGTGCCGGGCTGGCTGCTCAGGCTTCTGGCGGCCAGCCGGGACGCTGTGGACGGCGCCGCGGAAAAGATCGCCGGGGATACCCCCGGAAGAGACTGAGAGGAGAGACGGTATGGACATTCATGACATCCTGTGCCGCTACACCGCCGGCGGGGAGACGCTGAAGGACACCAACGCGGCGCTGAGCGCGGCGGGGGCGGGCTTCCATCTGGAGCCGGGGAGAAACGAGCTCACCGACGACGACCGGAGGCAGACCGTGGTGGGGTATTACCCCGGGCAGGCCAGCGGGTACGGCCTCCTGGACACGGGCACCGGCTCCATGGAGAAGGTGGTGGTCACCGGCGGCCGCCTGGAGCATCCTGTCAACCAGGTCCAGCCTGACGGCGGCACGAACATGGCCGCCTATGTCATCATCTGCGGCAGGGTTTACGAGGTGTTCGGCGACACGCTGCGGGAACCCGCCGAAGAGGAGGCGCCCGCGGTACGGAAGGTCCCCAGGACACCGGATATGCGCCGCCGCGCCGACCTGGCGGGCCGGACCGTGCGGCAGCACACCCGGGCCGGAGACTTCGAGGTCCGCTACGACGAGCTGGGCTATGCGGTGAGGGCCTCCCGGGCCAGCCGGGAAGCCGCCGGGACCCCCGATGAATAAAAAGCCGGTCTGCTACCGCCAGGGGGACCCCCGGTGGGGCGCGAAGCCCTACCGGGTCCCTGGGGAGACCTCCACCATCGCCAGCGCCGGGTGCGGCCCCGTCTGCGCCGCCATGGTCATCGCCTCCCTGGCGGACAGATCCGTGACGCCGGAGGACACCTGCGCCTGGAGCGTGCGCCACGGGTACAAGGCCCTGGGTCAGGGCACCTGTTACAGCTACTTCCAGCCCCAGCTGGCGGCCTACGGCATCGGTTGCCGGCAGCTGCTGGGAGACCGCCTTCTGAACCAGCCGGGCCACCCGGTTCACGAACAGGTCCGGGCGCACCTGCGGGAGGGCTGGTGGGCCATCGCCCTGATGGGGCCGGGGACGTGGACGTCCGGCGGGCACTTTGTGCTGGTGTGGGACTGGGACGAGAGGGTCCGCATCCTGGACCCGGCCAGCTCCGCGGACAACAGAACCAACAGCGACCCGGACACATTTCGGAGAGAGGTCCGAAACTACTGGCTGGCGGACGCCAGAGATCACAATCGGGAGGACAATATGGACATCTCCAGGCTGACAGACGAACAGATCCGGCAGCTGCTGGCCAGGCTGCAAAAAGCGGCGGGCGAAACGCCCGTCAGCGCCGCCCTGACCCCGGAGCTGGAGGAGGCAACGCGGCTGGGCATCACCGACGGCACCCGGCCCGGCGCCCTCTGCACCAGGGCCCAGGCGGCGGTCATGGCCCTGCGGGCCGTGAAAAATCCTCATACCTGAAAGGACCCCCGGACGGATTGCCGTCCGGGGGTCCTTCTCTGTCCTGGTGCCGGGAAACGGGGGCGCTATTCAATCAGGGGCCGACGGCGGCCCAAAGCCGCACCGCCGCGGGGTCACAGGCCCAGGCTGTCCATCCAGGCCCTGAGGCCCTCCGCCGTCTGCCTGCCGTTCAGCAGCTTCCCCTCCCGGATGACCGCGCCGCCGGCGCTGGGACGCAGATTCTCCGCGGTCCGCCCCAGGCCGCTGCCGCCGGAGGTGGCGAACAGGACGATGGTCCTGCCGGAGAAGTCATAGCTCTCCAAAAACGTGTTGATGATGGTGGGCGCCGTGTACCACCAGATGGGAAAGCCCAGGAAGATGACCTCGCAGTCCGATACCGGGGCGTCGTGGTCCGCCAGAGGCGGGCGGAAGCTCCGGTCATTCATCTCCACGCTGCTGCGGGAGCGTTGATCGGTCCAGTCCAGGTCCGCGGAGGTGTAGGGGGTCTGGGGCCGAATCTCATAGAGGCCGGCCCCCGCCGCCTCCGCCAGGGTCTTCGCCGCCCGGGCGGTCACGCCGCTGGCGGAGAAATAGGCTACCAGTCTTTTTCTCATCGTCAAGCTCCTTTCCGCCCTTCGGCGGGCCGGCGGAACGGTCTGTTCCGCCTCTTTTGGGAAATCATATCACCTGGAGCAGGCTCCAAGTCAAGGGATTTTTCAAAAAAAGCGAGGGCCGCCGAGGACGGCGGCCCTGCAAATCCCTGTAGGGGTCGGCCCCCCGGCCGACCCGTTTGTCAGGAATTCTGATAATTGCCATAGTATCAGCCGCGCATCTTCTCCAGCTGTCCCGTCCGCCGCAGGGCCGGGAGGAGCGCGGTGTACAGCACCGGCGCGGCGGCCATGGCCGCCGCCGCGTTGAGGAGAGACGCGGGCAGCTTGCTGCCCATGGTGACAACGGCGGTCTCCACGGGATAGCCGTAGACGAACAGCTGAAATACGAAGGTCTTGAGCATATACATCGCCACATACGACAGAGCTCCCGCGACGCAGGCGGCAATGTTCCGGCCGTGGCTCCCGGCCTCCGCGCCGCCGGCAAAGGCGATCTTGGCGCAGATCCAGGCCATGAGAAACTTTGTCACAAAGGTGACGGCGCAGTTGAGCAGGTCGTATCCGCCAAACAGAGCGTCATACAGCGTCGAGCCCAGGCCCGCCGCCAGGCCGCCGGTCACAGGCCCCATCAGCAGGCCGCTCAACAGGCACATGGCGTTGGCAAAGTGGATCTTGGAACCCAGGAGCGGAAAGCGAAAAAAGGTCACCGCGCACACCAGCGCCGCCAGCACGGCGGTGTATACGATCCTCTGTGTGGTCCATGTCCGTCTCATATCTGTTACCTCCTGTATGACGATACCAAGAGGATACGCCGCTCCTGGCCTTGTGTAAATGACCAGATCCATTCTTTTTTATAGAGTCAGACCAGCAGTCTGGCCTCCAGGCGGAGCCCTCCCCCGCCTGACGCAGGGGGAGGGCTCCGCCATGGCCCATGGCATATCGGGGCCTCCGGCTGACAGAGCCTTGCTCTCAGAACCCTCTGCGGTCAAAAACCGGCACGATAAAATGCGCGGCAGGACATGCCCTGCCTATGTGCGCTATTGTCAATTTCAGCAAAATATGATATACTTTTTAGGCTTTCTCCCCTCTGCAGGCGGAACGAAAAAACAGCGAGACGGCCGGCGCCTCCCGCGCCGGAGCCGCTTGATGAACACACACAGAAAGAGAGTGCGCGCATGGGTGGTAAACTGCGAATGTACAACGTCGAATTTGGCGACGCGTTCCTCCTGTATGGAGAGGGCGAGAACCTTCTGGTGGATCTGGGCAGCATAGAGAGCGGGTTTTGCTTCGATCCGGTGCGGGACTCGGTCCGGACGGAGTCCGCGGGCAGCCAGTTCTCCCTGATGCTGACCCATTTTCACCGGGACCACTGGTCCGGACTGCACAATCAGCCGGCGGGGCATCCCCTGCCGCCCATCCGGCACCTCTATCTGCCGGATATTTTTGGCATGCGGTTCTACACGAGTCTGGATGTGATCGTGCGGAGCCTGCTGGGAGATTTTCTGGAGGCGGTGCTCCTGCAAAAAAGGCCCCGGTTCACCCTGGCGGATCTGATGCGCGAGGTGCTGCCGGGACTGCACGGGAAACAGATCGTCTTTCTGAGCCGGGGAGACGAATTCTCAATGGGCGGCCGGCGCTGTGAGGTATTGTGGCCCCGTCTGAATCAGGCGGACGCCGTCGGAACGCGGACCCGGGGCCTGCTGAGTTTTCTGGAGCGGACGGAGGCCAAGCTGAAGACAGCGGAGGCCGGAGGCGGACTGCGGGATACCATGGAGGCGATGGCCAACATCCTGCTCCGGGACTTCGCGGCTTCGATAGACCGCCCGGTCTCCACGGCCATCCGGGCCGAGCAGCGGTCCTATGAGGAGGTGTACGCCCGCGCGCAGCGGATGGCGGAGACCCTGGCCGCCGACGTGGCGCGGGACGAGGGGGAATTTCGGGACAAGGTCCGCCACTACGCGGAGCAGCTGAGCCGGGACTGGAATCGGGTGAGCCTGGTGTTCCAGGAGCTGGAGGCGGAAAATGACACGGGCAGCACAGACGGCGGGGTTCTGATGACAGGAGACGCTCCGAAGGCGGTCATGAGGCGTCTCGCGGACGGCACGTACGGAGCGCCCGGGCTGCGGGAGCGGTACGCCGTCATCAAGGCGCCGCACCATGGGACACGCTCCCATTTCTGCGCGGTGCTGCCGCACTGCCGGTATTTCTGCGTCAGCAGCGGGACGGGAAACCGCGGATACCAGAAAATCACGGAGGAGTATGAATATGTATACGGCTGCCGGGGAAAGGGATCGGAGATGTGCTGTACCAATCCGCGGTGCGAGTTTTTGGACCGGAAACGGTTCTGTCCGCAGTTTGACATACAGCCCGTACGCGATTTTTATGATGTCTGCTGGTAAAGAGCACCCGGAGCCGCGGGCACGGACCAGAAAAGCCCCCATGCTCGAATAAAACAGCGGCGGGTAAAGGAATCCCGGTAAAACTGCCGGCCGAAATCCAGTACAAGTGGAGGAACAGCAAGATGGACAAGCTGAAAATGGAGACTCCTGACTTAGCTCAGGCCAACATCGAAAAACTCGCCGCCCTCTTTCCGGCCTGCGTGACCGAGGCCCGGGGCGAGGACGGCAGGCTGAAAAGGGCCGTCAATTTTGAACTGCTGCGGCAGATGCTGTCCGACGTGGTTCTGGAGGGCGACGAGGCCTACGAATTCACCTGGGTGGGCAAGAAAGCCGCTGTCGTGGAGGCAAACAGGCCCATCCGCAAGACGCTGCGCCCCTGTCCGGAGGAGAGCGTGGAATGGGACACCACCGAAAACCTCTACATCGAGGGCGACAATCTGGAGGTGCTGAAGCTCCTGCAGGAGAGCTATCTGGGCAGGGTGAAGATGATTTATATCGACCCGCCCTACAACACCGGCAAAAATTACATCTATCGAAACGATTTTTCCGTCAGCAGCACCGAGTACGAAAGTGAGGCCGGCCTGATCGACAGCGAGGGCGCCCGGCTGGCGGCGAATCCGATGGGCGCGGCCAGATTCCACTCGACATGGATGACCATGATGTATCAGAGACTGCTCGTTGCCAAAAACGTCCTGTCTCCGGACGGTGTCATGGTGGTGGCAATCGACGAAAATGAATTCGCCGCTCTGGCGATCATGATCAAAGAGATCTTCGGTGAGTCCAGCTACGCGCACTCCTATGTCTCCATCGTCCACAATCCGAGAGGCCAGCAGGGGCTGAATTTCTCCTATGTGAACGAATACCTGATCTTTGTGTATCCGAACAACGGGAAAAAATATCTGGCTGATTTTCCAAAGGACGAGACTGACGCCAGAACGCTCCGGGACAGCGGAACGGAATCGGACCGAACGGACGCGAGAATGTGTTTCTACCCGTTCTATGTAAAGGAGAACCGGATCGTCCGTATCGGGGACGTCCCGGACAACGCTTTCCATCCCTCCGCGGCAAATATTGTGATGGAGGACGGAACCATCGAGGTATGGCCCATGACGGACGACGGAGACGAAAAAAAATGGAGATATGCCAGGCAGAGCGTCGAGGCAATCGCTGAAAATCTCGAGCCCAAAATGGGACGAAAGAACATGCAGATCATCTTCAACAAAAACGAGGGAACCATGCGAAGCGTCTGGTCGAACGCCCGATATGACTCCAGCGAATACGGCACAAAACTGTTGGACAACCTGTTTGGAGGGGCTTCCTTTACATTTCCGAAAAGTCTGTACGCCGTTCTTGACTGTATCCGGGCCGTGACAAAGGAGGACAAAAACGCCGTCATTCTGGACTTCTTTTCCGGAAGCGGTACGACCGCCCACGCGGTGATGGAAATGAACAAGGATGATGGCGGGCACCGAAAATACATCATGGTGCAGCTGCCGGAAAACCTGGACGAATCCCTGGAACGGGCCTCTGACGCCAAGACAAAAGATTCCATCAAAAAAACGATCCGTTTTCTGGATCGTATCGATAAGGCCCATACCATTTGCGAGATCGGCAAAGAGCGCATCCGCCGGGCCGCGGAAAGGATTGCCGAAGAAAATCCCGGCAGGCCCTTTGACGGCGGCTTCCGCGTCTTCAAGCTGGACGACACCAACATGACGGACGTGTACTACTCCGCCGGAGAATATACCCAGGACCTCCTGTCCCGGCTGGAGAACAACATCAAGCCCGGCCGCACCGACCTGGATCTGCTGTTCGGCTGTCTGCTGGAGTGGGGGCTGCCTCTGTCCATGCCGTACACCTCCGAGAATATGGAGGGCTGCACCGTCCACACCTACAACGGCGGCGACCTGATCGCCTGCTTTGACGAGACCATCCCCGATGCCGTGATCCGGGAGATCGCCAGGCGCCAGCCCCTCCGGGCCGTGTTCCGGGACAGCAGCTTTGCCGGCAGCCCCGACAAGATCAACGCGGGAGAGATTTTCAAGACCCTGGCTCCGGACACCAGGGTGAAGGTGCTGTGATGGTCAACCTCTCCCCGGCTTTTCAGGCGAAGCCTCTCTATGCGGCTTTTCGTGCCGCTTCCCACCGGGTTTACTCTTGAAGCCGTCCATCGGCAATACCGGAAAACTGTCCCGAAAGAGAAAGTGAGCGAAACATGAAACTCCAATTCAAACATCAGAAATTCCAGGCCGACGCCGCCAGGGCCATTGTGGATGTGTTCGCCGGACAGCCCTGTCTGACCCCCTCCTACCTGATGGACCGGGGAACCGGGGCCTACCAGATCGGTGTGGAGGAGGAGCTGGACTTTACCGGCTTCGGCAATCAGAAGCTCGTGCCGGAGCTCTCCGACCAGCGGATTCTGGAGCAGCTGAACCGGGTCCAGCGCGCCAACCAGATCAAGCCCTCGGACAGGCTGGAGGGCCGGGATGGCGGCTACAATCTCACCGTCGAGATGGAGACCGGCGTCGGCAAGACCTACACCTATATCAAGACCATGTTCGAGCTGAACAAGCACTACGGCTGGAGCAAGTTCATTGTCGTGGTCCCCAGTGTGGCCATCCGGGAGGGCGTGTACAAGTCTTTTGAGATGACCCAGGAGCATTTTGCGGAGGAGTACGGAAAAAGAGCCGTATTGTCAAGCACGGTGACAACCTGTACGACTGCTCCGGCGGATTGGAGGAGTACAAAAACAGGTTTATTGTCAAGCAGATCGACGGACGGGACAACTCCGTGGAGTTCCTGAACGGCGTCAAGATCTTTGCCGGAGACGTGACCGGCGCGGTGGACGAGGACCAGCTGCGCCGTATCCAGATACGGGAGACCATCCTCTCCCATATCCAGCGGGAGCGGCAGCTGTTTTACAAGGGCATCAAGGTCCTCTCCCTGTTCTTCATCGATGAAGTGGCCAACTACCGGGAGTACGACGCGGCGGGCCGGCCGGCAAACGGCAGGTATGCCGTCATGTTCGAGGAGGAATACCAGGATATTGTCGGCAATATGGCCGGAGCCGATGAATATATCCGCTACCTGCGGGCAATTCCCGCGGAAAAAACACACGCCGGCTATTTCTCGGTGGACGGCAGGGGGAAAATGGTCAACTCCAGGGTGGGCCGCAGGGAGACGACGTCTGACGATGTGAGCGCCTATGAGCTGATCATGAAAAACAAGGAGCTGCTGCTGGACCGTGACCCAGCCCGCTCCCCGGTGCGTTTTATCTTCTCCCACTCCGCCCTGCGGGAGGGCTGGGACAACCCCAACGTGTTCCAGATCTGCACCTTGAAGCAGAGCGGCAGTGATGTCCGCAAGCGCCAGGAAGTCGGGCGGGGACTGCGTCTTTGTGTCAATCAGGACGGGGAGCGGATGGACACGAATATCCTGGGAAATGATGTGCATAACATCAATATCCTTACGGTTATTGCCAGTGAGAGCTACGACGCCTTTGCCAAGGGCCTGCAATCCGAGCTGGCCGAGGCGATTGCCGACCGTCCCCACGCTGTTACGGCCGAACTTTTCGCCGGCAGGGTCATCAAAGACGGACAGGGCAGTGAACAGGTCATCGACCGCGATACGGCCGCCGCCATCCACTACGATTTGATTGTAAACGGTTATATCGACCGCAGGGGCGCTCTGACGGACAAGTATTACGCGGATCGGGCGGCCGGGACGGTCAAGGTGGCGGAAGAGGTCGCGGACTCCGCCGCCTCTGTGCTCGCGATTGTAGACTCCATCTATGACGTGCGCAGCATGCAGCCGGAAAATGCCCGCGGCAGCAACGTGGAGCTCCAGGTGGACGGGGATAAACTGGCCATGCCGGAATTCCAGGCACTGTGGTCAAGGATCAACGCCAAATCTGTCTATGTGGTGGATTTCAATGCGGAGGAACTGATTGAAAAAGCCATTCACGCTTTGGACAGCAAACTGCGTGTTTCAAAAATTCACTTCCAGGTTGAGCGCGGCGCGATGGAGAATATCCGTTCCAAAGCGGAGCTCCTCTCGGGCTCGTCCTTCGTAAAAGAGGAATCCGGGAATTACAGCGTGAGCATGACCGCGAATCCCAATGTGAAGTACGATCTGATCGGAAAGCTGGTGGACGAAACAGGCCTCACCCGCAAGGCGCTGGCCGCTATTCTGACGGGCATACAGCCCGCTGTGTTCAATCAATTCAAGGATAATCCGGAGGAGTTTATCTCCAGGGCCGCCGCTCTTATCAACGATGAAAAGGCGATGGCAGTCATCGAACACATCACCTACCATGTCCTGGATGAGCACTATGGGACGGATATTTTCACAGATCCCACCATCAGAGGCAGGCTGGGCGTAAACGCGATGAAGACGAAAAAGCACCTCTACGACCACGTCGTTTACGACTCGGCCGGAGAGCGCGAGTTTGCCTCCGAGCTGGACGCCAGCACGGAGGTGGCGGTCTATGTCAAACTGCCGGGCGGTTTTTCCATCTCAACACCCGTTGGCAGGTACACCCCGGACTGGGCGATTGCCTTCCATGAGGAGGGCATCAAACACATCTGCTTTGTGGCGGAGACAAAGGGCTCTACGCGTTCCATGCAGCTGCGCCTGATTGAGCAGGCAAAGATTCACTGCGCAAGACAGCATTTCAAGGCGATCTCAGGTGAAAATGTGGTCTACGACGTGGTGGACAGCTTCCAGTCCCTGCTGGAAAAAGTCATGGGGTGACTCCCCGCCGTCATGGGATTCCCTCAGCGGTTTACACTTTGCCGCGGTACCGGCCGGGCTGAATGTCCCGGGCAGGTCAGACGCCGCCATCCATCAGCATCTGATATAGTCGGCACACTTGAAAATCGGTAAATACCGATTTTCATACAGCGGCAGGGCCGCTGCCGGGCGCCTTCCGCATGGAGAAGCTGATTCAGGGCTTTGCCGCCGGTCAAGCGGATTCCGGCCTCGCCGTTTCCAACGCCCAGGCCCGGCAGGGAGGAATCCAGGTTCTACGAGCCCCGCCTTCACCAGAATGCAAAAAATTTGGAACCGTTGAGGTTCTATGGTTAGGCCTTGTTTGATAAATGGCGAAATGCCCAGAGGCGAGAGATTTTCCCGTTGGGCAAGGCAAAAATTCGCAGGAATACTTTGTGTATTTCAAGAATTTTTAACGCAGCACAGCGGGAAAAGATCCGCCGATTGGGTGTTTCGACATTTTTCAAACATGGCCTAGAATTGTCTTGTGTCTTCCTGAACAGTCTATGGCTCTCTCATGAGGCCGCCTCCCAAGCCGATTTGGCCCGGCGGACCAGGCGCTCCCGGATCGCGGGGAGCTCTCCCAGGCCCCGCACGTCGCAGGACACCTGAAACCCGGCCGCCTCCAGACGGCGGCGCAGGCTGCCCGGCCCGTCCCCGGCCATATCGTTTTTGGCGTGGTCCCCCGCCACCAGCAGCAGCGGGGCGAGCCTCACCCGCCGCCGGGGCTGGGTCCTGAGGCCCTCGACGGCCGCCTCAAAATCGGGGGTGCCCTCCACCGTGCACAGCGCCATCTGCCCGCCCCGGGACTCCATGTGCCGGATCAGCCGGAGATACAGGTCGTTGGCCATGTGGCTGCTCCCGTGGCCCATCAGCAGCAGGACCTGATCCTCCTCCACCGGGTAGGCGCCGGCCAGGATGTCCGCCACAGCGGCCAGGTCCCCGTCGTCCCACAGCAGGGGCAGGCCCAGTGCCGCCCGCATCCCGCCGGCACCCGTCAGCACCTCCCGCCGCAGCAGGTCGTACTCCACGCCGGGCAGCAGCAGGGTGGTCTGCACCAGGGCCTGGTCCACGCCCTCTCCCCGCATCCGCTCCAGGGCCTCGCCCACGCTGTCCACATGGACGCCGTACCGCTCCCTCAGCCCCGCCCGGACCTTTCCGCTGGTAAAGGCCCGGTACACCTTGGTGCCGGGAAACGCGGCGGACAGATCGTCCTCCACCGCCTGAATGGTCTTCTCCATCGTGTCCAAATGCGTGGTGCCGAAGCTGGCCGCCAAGATCCCCCGTCTCATCACTCCACAACCCCCTGTTTTTATCCTGTTGTCTCAATTCTGCCAGGACGCCGGCCCCCGTGCCGCGGAGGCGCGCGTCCGGCGCAAAGAACGCGTTTTGAACTGCTCCCCGCCGGCGGGGAAACCAAAAGGGCGCGGCGGACAGATCGTCCTCCACGCCCCGTTTTTTACGTGAGATGCCCGGCGCCCCAAATGCGCCGGATGCCCTGCCCGATGTGCCGCCTGTCTTCTGACTTATGCATTGGGGTACAGTGTACCTGCGCCCGCTGTCCTGCCTTCTCCGGGTGTTCCGAATGGCCGCCTCCTGCTCTGACAGCGGGCTCCTGCAATTACAGCAGCGGGAGCTGTACTGGGTTCCAACCAGTTTCCTCTCCGCGCCAAAGGCGCGGAATGCTGACACGTCAAGCTATCCAATTGTATGGGCTTGCCGCTTTCAATCATACACTGGGAGAACAGCCCTGTCAATCATGAAATGAGTTCCAGACAAGGCGGCAGCATTTGAAAATTCCGGAATGGGAAAATCTCACAATGACGGTGTGTAGGGGCGGCTATCAGCCGCCCGTCCGATTCAAACACCGGATTTCCCGGAGGACGGGCGGATCATATCCGCCCCTACAAACGGTGATCGCCGGATTTTGCGTTCCAGAAATCTTAAATGCTGTTGCCCTGGAGCTCCAGAGCCGCCACATCCCCCACCACGATGACCGCCGGGGCCTGCACCCCCGCCGCCCGGGCCTTCGCGGCGATGTCCTTCAGCGTCCCCCGGACGGCGGCCGGGTGCGGGGCGTTCCCGCCGGACAAAACGGCGGCGGGGGTCTCCGCCGGCTTCCCCGCAGCCATCAGCCGCCGGGTGATCCGCTCCAGCCGGGAAAGACCCATGAGGAACACCAGCGTCCCCGGCAGGGCGGCCAACTGGTCGAAGTACGCGGGCAGCCCGTCCTCCGTGTCCGCCGTGTGGGCGGTGACGATGTGGAGGCTCTGGCTCAGCCCCCGGTGGGTCACCGGGATTCCGGCCAGCGCGGGGATGGCGATGGGAGAGGTGACGCCGGGGACCACCTCAAAGGGCACCCCCGCCGCCATCAGGGCCAGCGCCTCCTCCCCGCCCCGGCCGAACACAAAGGGGTCTCCCCCCTTCAGGCGGACAACCTGCCTGCCCTCCCGGGCCAGCTCCACCAGCCTGGCGCAGATGGCCTCCTGGGAGGCGGAGTGCTGTCCCTCCCGTTTTCCCATGTAAAGGCGCAGGGCCCGCGCCGGGGCCGCGTCCAGCAGCGCCGGGTCGATGAGGTCGTCGTACACCACCGCGTCACACCGCTCCAGCAGCCGCAGCCCGCGGACGGTGATGAGGTCGGCCCGGCCGCAGCCCGCGCCCACCAGATAGACGGTTCCGCTCATGATAACTCCTCCCCTCCGCCCAGCAGACGCTCCAGTCTCTCCTCCTCCAGCGGCCAGCCGTCCGACCGGCAGGTGTCAAACAGCGCGGCAAAGACCGCCGCCCTGCGCTCCTCGCCGGGGACGGCCCTCTTGACCGTCTCCCGCAGGCCGTCCAGATAGTCCAGCAGCTCCCCGGCGTCCCGGGGGATCAGCCGGTCGATCTCCCGCTTCCAGTGGACCGCCCCGCTGGGGCTGGCCCCGCCGGTGGAGATGCCGACGGACAGCGGCCCCCGCTTCACCAGCGCCGGAAACAGGAACGTACACCGCTCCCGGTCGTCCACCACGTTGACGGGAACGCGGCGCTCGCGGCACAGGACGGCGATCTCCCCGTTCAGCTCCGGATCGTCCGTGGCGGCGATGACAAACAGCTTTTCCTCCGCCATAGACGGCCGGAAGGGCTCCCGCAGGAGCGTCAGACCGGGGACGGCCTCGATCTCCGGGAGGAAGGTCCTGGCGCACACCGTGAGCCGGGGCTCATAGGGAAGCAGCTTTTCGATCTTGCGCAGGGCCACCCGCCCGCCGCCGACGATGAGCCCCTCGCCGCCGGAGACGTCGATGAAAAAGGGAAAATAAGCCATAGAGGTCCCTCCTATCGTCACCACAGTGGAAAAGACGCGATTGCTTCTTTTCGCCCCTGGGACGCATATGCGTCCCAGGAGCCGTGAAACAGCCTGGCGGTGGACGGCAAAACATGGCACATTCTATGTGCCAGCGGGCGCTGCCCGCCTTGAAAATCGGGATACCGATTTTCAAGTGTTTTGACTATAACCGTAATAGTACTGCCAGCCGGAGGCCGTCTCCACCCGGCACAGGGCCACGCCGAACACCTGATCCAGCGCCCCGGAGCGGTAGACCTCCTCCGCCGTGCCATAGGCGGCCAGCCGCCCGTCCGACAGCAGTGCCACGTCGTCCGCCCCCCGCATGGCCAGGGGCAGATCGTGGAGCACCATCACCACCGCCCGCCCCTCCTCCGCCAGACGGCGGGCCGCCGCCATCACCTCCAGCTGGTGGCCCACGTCCAGGAAGGTGGTGGGCTCGTCCATCAGCAGGGTGGGGGTCTCCTGGGCCAGGGCCATGGCGAGATACACCTTCTGCCGCTGGCCTCCGCTCAGCTCCCCCATGGAGCGGCGGGCCACGTCGGCGGCGTCCGCCCGCTCCAGCGCCCGGTCCACCGCCTCGTAGTCCTCTTTTCGGTAGCGTCGGGGGTAGGACAGGTGGGGAAACCGCCCGTGGAGCACCATTTTGTAGGCGGTGATGTTGGGGACGGACCGGGACTGGGAGAGATAGGCCGCTTTCAGCGCCCGCTCCCGGGGGGTGAGGGACTCCATCGGGGTCCCGTCCATCAGCACCTCCCCGCCGCTCTTCGGGTTCAGGCCCAGGGCGGTGCGCAGCAGCGTGCTCTTGCCGCAGCCGTTGGGGCCCAGCAGGGCCAGCACCCGCCCCGGGGAAAAGGCCAGGGACACGCCGTGCACCACGTCCCGCCCGCCGTATCCGGCGGACAGGTTTTTCAGCTCAATCATGGACCCGCCCTCCCCTCTGCCGGATGAGCAGCCAGATGAAGAAGGGCCCTCCCGCCAGGCTCAGCACGATGCCCACCGGCAGCTCGTAGGGGGCGAACAGCAGGCGACCCAGCAGGTCGCACAGCGTCAGACAGACCGCGCCCCCCAGGGCGCACCCGGCCAGCAGGGGAAGGCTGTCCTCCCCCAGGAGGCGGCGCATGATGTGGGGCACGATGAGGCCCACAAAGCCGATGAGCCCGGAGAAGCTGACGGCGGCCCCGGCCAGGGCGGCGGCCAGGATGAGCAGGATGAGCCGCAGGGGCTTCGTCCGCAGGCCCAGGCTCTGGGCGGTCTCCGCGCCCAGCATCAGCACGTCCAGCTCCCCGGCCAAGGAGAGGATCAGCGCCAGGGCGATGACAATGACCCAGAAGGCGGGGACGATCCGGCTCATGGCCAGATTCGCCAGCCCGCCGATGCGGAAATCGGAGTAGCCCGCCAGGGCGTCCGGGACAAACGTGACCACCGCGTCGATCCCCGCGCTGAACATGCCGGACACCGCCACGCCCGCCAGCACCAGGGTGAGTTTGGACGCCCCGGTCTTCTCCGCGATGAACAGCACCAGCAGCACCCCGGCCAGCGCCCCGGCGAAGGAGGCGATGGGCAGCGCCAGGGCCGCGGAGGGCGCCAGCGCCCCGCACAGCGCCGCCGCCAGTCCCGCGCCGGAGCTGACGCCGATGATATTGGGCGCGGCCAGGGGGTTCCCCAGCACGCTCTGGATCAGGGCGCCGGAGACCGCCAGCGCCGCCCCGGCCAGCAGGCACCCGCAGGTCCGGGGCAGGCGGGCGTAGCGGACGATCTGGGCCGCCGCACCCCCGCTCCTTCCCAGCAGGGCGGGGAGGATGTCCCCCGGAGCCACGGCCACCGCCCCCAGGCACATGCTCAGCAGGGCGGACAGCAGCACCAGGGCGCACAGTGCCGCCAGCCGGCGGCCGTTACTCCGCCGGGTAGAGGATGTCCGCCAGCTTCTCATAGGCCTCCCCCCAGCGCGCGTTGGGCTTCACATTGTACAGCGTGTGGTCCAGGACGTAGAACCGGTCCTCCCGCACCGCCCGCAGGCCGTTCCAGGCCGGATTGCTCAGGAGGGACTCCTCCAGCGCGGCCTGGGCCTTCTCCTTGTCGGAGCCCTGGTAGACCGTGAAGATATAGTCCGGGTCGGCGGCGATGATGCCCTCCATACTCAGATTTTCCAGCAGGGAGTGGTCGCTGTCCGCCACATTGACGCATCCCAGATCAGCCAGCATCTCCCCCAGCACGCTGCCCTCGCTGCCCTTCACCTTGATGACCGAGGCGGCGGCCCGGATATACAGCACCTTGGGCGCGGAGCCGTCCTGCCGGGCGGCGGCCCGCTCCACCTGCTCCCGCACCTGGGTCCCATAGGTCTCATAATTCTCAGGGCTCCCCGTCAATTGGGTGCAGATGTCCAGCATCCGCAGGTAGTCGTCAAAATTGTCCACCTCAAAATAGGCCGCCGGGATCTCCGCGCTCTCAAAGGTCTCCAGCAGCTCCACATCCGCCGTGGTGTTGCAGCTGGCCAGGATCAGGTCCGGCTCGGCGGCCAGCAGGGTCTCCAGGCTGGGGTCCTTCACGGAGCCCAGGTTCACCACCGTGTCGTCCAAGCCCAGGTCGAAATTGGTCCAGGTGTCGCTGGCGGCGGCCGCCAGCGTGTCCTTTCCCCCGGCCAGACACCAGATGTCGGCAAAGCTGCCGATGAGGGCGGCAGCCCTCCGGGGACGGGCAATCTCCAGTTCCCGGCCCAGGTCGTCGGTGAAGGACACCGTCTCCTCGCTCCGGCCGGGCTGTTCGGAGGGCGCGGCCTCGGCGGAAGGGGCGGGGCCGGGGCTGCCGGAGGGCGCGGCAGGGGTTCCGGAACAGCCGGACAGCAGCAGGGCCAGCAAAAGCACAGCACAGCACATACGTCTCATGAAAAAACCTCACTTTTGTCAATCTCTCGGAAAATGATGCCTTTTTATCTTAGCCCACGGACGCCGGGCTGTCAACAGGCGCTTTTCGGGAGCGGCCCGCCGCGCGTTTTATGGAGGGCCGCGCACAGCGCAAAGGGTAGGCGGCGTGGCATTTCTCCAAGTGCTTTCTGCACAAAAATTTTATTTCTCCCCATTCACGGTTGACAAAGCCCTGTCCATCGAATATAATGGGCCCCGTTATCGAAATCTGTCAAAATTGAATCCTGATCAAGTGCCGGCATATGCCGGTGAAGAGGGAATTGGGTGAGAATCCCAAGCGATCCGGTCACTGTAAGCGGCCAGCTCCCCTGCGGGATGCCATTGTGCGAGAGCATGAGAAGGCGCGGGGGCGCGGTGAACCGCCAGCCAGGAAACCTGCTTGATTAGCAGTCAGTTATTCGCTTCCTGTGATAGGCGAATCAACAGAGAACGCGGCTTCCGCTTTGCTGGGGGAGGTCGTTTTCTGGTCGTTTGCAAAGAGGAGGCGCGGAATTCCGCCCCTCCTCTTTTTTGCCGCGGCAGGAGGCCTGTCTGAATGGAAACGGGCCTGGGGCCCGATGCTCCATAATCCATTTTTTCAGGAGGAAGTACGATGAAAATGAAAAAATTGATTGCCGGATTCCTGGCCGCCGCGCTGTGTCTGACACTGGCGGCCTGCGGCGGCGGATCGCCGCAGACGGACCCCGGGACCGCGCCCCGGCAGGAGCCCGCCGCCCCCTCGCAAAGTGAGGAAAAGGACACCCTGGTGGTCCGGGCCCACAAGGACATCGGCGATCTGAACCCCCACACGATGAAGAGCCAGATGTACGCCCAGGACTGGGTCTACGAGAGTCTGGTGGCCCTGGAGAACGATCAGATCGTCCCCGTTCTCGCCGAGAGCTGGGAGATTTCGCCGGACGGCTGCGCCTACACCTTTCACCTGCGTGAGGGAGTGAAATTCAGCGATGGCAGCGATTTCACCTCCGCCGTGGCAAAGCGCAACATCGAGGCCGTCCAGCGGCACGCCGACGGCTATTCCTTCCTCCAGTCCCTGACCTCCATCACAGGGATTGACACACCGGACGATCTCACCCTGGTCCTCCGTCTGAGCCAGCCCTGCAACTCCCTGCTGAACGATTTCACCTTCCGGCGCCCGCTGACCATGCTGGGGGAGGCCGGCTTCCCCGCCGAGGGCGACCCCTATGACAACGGCGTCACCGCCCCCATCGGCACCGGCATGTGGGTGCTGAGGGAATATGTGGCCGACCAGTACGCGCTCTTTGAGCGCAACGAGGCGTACTGGGGGGAGAAGCCCAGCTTCCAATACCTGAAGGCCGTCGTGATCCCCGACGTGAACACCGCCGCCAACGCCCTGAGGGCCGGCGAGATCGACGTGATGGTGGACTCCACGCAGATCACCGCCGATCTGTACCAGGAGATGTCCGCGGCCGGCTTCAAGATCGAGATGGCCCCCTCCACCAGCGTCTCCAACCTGAACATCAACACCGCCGGCCCTATCACCGGAGATTTGAACGTCCGCCTGGCGATGGAGTACGCCACGGATAACACCGCCATCTCCCAGGGCATATTCGGAGGGCTCCAGGAGCCTGCCGACGCCTATTTCTCCGACGAGGTGCCCTATGCCGGCACCGGGATCGAGCCGTACCCCTATGACCCGGAGAGGGCCAATCAGATTCTGGAGGACGCGGGCTGGATCTATGCCGGCGGGGACACGGTCCGGTCCAAGGACGGACGCAGGCTGGAGCTGGATCTGATCTATGACGCCTCGGTCACCAATGACCGGGACATCGGTCTCATCCTCCAGGCCCAATACGCCGAGGTGGGCATTCAGCTCAACATCGTCCCCCAGGACAGCCAGGTCTACCGCAGGAACTGGACGGACGGGGAGTTCGGCGTGCTCATCTACAACTCCTGGGGCGGCTCCTATGAGCCCTACGCCACTCTGGCCGCCATGGCCAGCGACGGCGATAAATTCAACACCGTGCAAAAGGGCATGCGCAACAAGGCGGAGCTGGACGCCGTCATGACTGACTGCCTGAGCCAGACGGACCCGGACAAGCTCCAGGAGAATTTCAACTATATCACGAAGAGCTTCCATGACGAGGCCGTATACGTGCCGCTCACCATCACCAGCACCCTGGCCATCTACCGCAGCGAGCTCACCGGGCTGGAGCTGATTCCCAGCCGCAGCGGAATGGGCGTCAGCCACATGGCCTGGGCCGGCTGATACTATTCACCAATTAGGCCTTGTTTGAAAAATGTCAAAACGGCCAAACGGCGGATCTTTTTCCACCACTCTGCGTTGATTTTCCTTGCCATACACAAAGTATGGCTGCGTCAAATCGCCTTGATTGGCGAAAAAATCTCTCACCGTTTGGCATTTCGCCATTTATCAAACAAGACCTAAAATCATTCATGATTTTAATTCCGTCAGCTCTGCTGACGGGACACCGCCAAAATGGCGGCGCCGGCATCCCTGCCGCCGCAGGCGGGACGCCGCGTGGGAAGGAGGAAATCGTGCTCCGCTATATTGGAAAACAGGTCCTGTGGCTGTTTCCGCTTCTGCTCCTGGTGTCCGTCCTGTCCTTCGTCCTGGTCCGAAGGCTTCCGGAGGACGCCGCCACCGCCTATCTGAACTCCGTCAACGCCCCGCTGACCGAGGAGGCCCTGGCGGCGGTCCGGGCCGAGCTGGGCCTGGACCGGCCCCTTCCGGTGCAGTACGGCAGGTGGCTGCGGCAGGTGCTGCGGGGGGACCTGGGGTACTCCTATCAGACAAAGCGTCCCGTCACGGAGGAGCTGGCGGAGGATCTGAGGTACACCGGACAGCTGGCCCTGGCCGCCCTGGGCTGGGTCCTCCTCCTCAGCCTCACTCTGGGCACTCTGTCCGCCAGGCACCCGAACGGCCCGGTGGACGGCTTGATCCGCGCCTTTACGTTTCTGGGCGCCTCTATCCCGAAATTCTGGCTGGGGTTCCTCCTGGTGGCGGTCTTCTCCCTGCGGTGGAACCTGCTGCCGGTCCAGGGCGCCACCAGCTGGAGGCATCTGATCCTCCCGTCCTTCACCCTGGCCTGCTCGTACATCGCCACCTATACCAAGCTCCTGCGCGGCAGCATTCTGGAGCTCCAGAACCAGGGCTTTGTCCGCTATGCCAGGGCCCGCGGCTTCTCCCGGCGGGCGGTCACCCTGCGCCATGTGATCCCCAACGCCCTGATCCCCGTACTCACCAGCCTCGGGCTCCATCTGGGCAGCATGATGTCCGGGGCCGTCATCGTGGAGAATGTCTTCGCGTGGCCCGGACTGGGGCGGATGTGCATCTCGGCGGTGAACGCCAGGAACTATCCCATGATCCAGGGGTACATCCTGCTGATGTCCGCGCTCTTCATTCTGGCAAATCTCGCCGCCGACCTGGTGTGCGCCATGCTGAACCCGCGCCTCAGACTGGGGGGAGCCTGATGAGACCAACAAACGGAATACCCGGGCGGTTTTTCCGCCGCCCCGCCGTGATCGTCTGTCTCGCCCTGCTGGGCCTTCAGACGGCGGCCTGTCTGCTGGCGCCGGTCCTGGCCCCCTTTGATCCGGCCGCAATGGACCTCTCCCTGAAATTCGCGCCTCCCTCCCCCGCTCACCCGCTGGGCACGGACTATCTCGGGCGGGACATTCTGTCCCGGGTGCTCTGGGGCGGGCGGAATACCATGGGCTATGCCCTCCTGGTCACGATCTTCTCGGCGCTGCTCGGCACCGGGGCCGGAATGCTGTCCGGCTGGATCGGCGGCTGGACCGACGAGGCGGTTACAAAGGCAAGCGACGTGCTCCGGGCCTTTCCCAGCATCGTTCTGGTGCTCATCATTGTCAGCGCGCTTGGAATCGGAATCCGGAGCGTCTGTCTGGCCATGCTCATCACCCGCTGGATCTGGTACGCGCGGGTGGCCCGCAGCCTGACCCGGGCGGAGCTGACCCGCACCTCCATCATGGCCAGCCGCCTGGCCGGGAGCCGGCGGCCGAAGCTGCTGGTCCGCCATATCCTGCCCGCCATCCTGCCGCAGATGCTGGCAGTGCTGGCGATCGACTTCGGCAGCACGCTGCTGGCCATCTCCGGATACTCCTTCCTCGGCCTGGGCATCCTGGCGCCGCTGCCGGAGTGGGGCGCCATGATCAACGACGGCCGCAATTACATGGAGCATCCCGGTATGATGTTCTGGCCCGGCCTCTGTGTGCTCCTGGTGGTGATCGCCGTCAATCTGCTGGGGGACTGTCTCCGGGACGCGTTGGAGGAGAACCGCACATGATGGACGAGAAGGTGTTGGATACAGAGGGGCTGTCGGTGTGGCTGCGGGCCGGAAGGTCCATGATCCCCGCCGTCCGCGATGTGGCGCTGACGGTGAAAAGGGGCGGCTGCACCGGCGTCATCGGAGAGAGCGGCTGCGGCAAATCCCTGACCTGTCAGGCGGTCCTGGGGCTGTTGGAACGCAAAAAGTGGAAGGTGGAGGGCCGGGTCTCTCTGCGTGGAGCGCCCGTGCCCATTCAGGATGACGCCGCGATGGACGCCTTTCGGGGCCGGAGAATGGCCCTGATCCTGCAAAATCCCATGTCGGCCTTTGACACGCGTCTGACCATCGGGGCCCATTTCTGTGAGGGACGCCGCCGGCGTGAATGGGGCGTCTGCCTGGGGGAGGCCGCGGAGATGCTGGGGCGGATGTACATCCGGGACCCGGAGGAGGTCCTGCGGAGCTATCCGTTCCAGCTCAGCGGCGGAATGCTCCAGCGGGTCCTGATCGCCATGGCCATCACCCCCCGCCCGGAGCTCCTGATCGCGGACGAGCCCACCACGGCGCTGGACTGCACGACACAGTCGGAGATCCTCCATCTCCTGCGTCAGCTCCAGTCCCAGGAGGGGATCGCAATTCTTCTGGTGTCCCACGATTTGAAGGTCATCTCCGGTATGGCGGATGATATCTATGTGATGTACGGCGGTCAGGTGGTGGAGCACGGCGCAAAAGACGCTGTGCTCCACCACCCGCTGCACCCCTATACCCGGGGTCTTCTCCAGGCACGGCTGGCCTTTTCCAAGCAGCGGCTGGAGGTGATGGAGGGCTATCCGCCCCGGCTGGGGGAAGCCGCAGGCGCGGGCTGCCCGTTCGCGCCGCGCTGTTCTTCCGCGCTGGATCGCTGCGTATCCGTACCGCAGCCCCTGCGGGAGTTGGAACCCGGGCATTGGAGCCGCTGCCCGCTGGGAGGTGAGTCGTTTGGATTTCCTGCTGGAAGCACAGGGACTGCGTAAAACCTATCACCGCGGCCGGAGCGGCCGCGCGGAGGCGGTCCGGGACGTGTCGTTCTCTCTTTCATACGGAACGTGTCTGGGGCTGGTGGGAGAGAGCGGCTGCGGAAAGAGCACCCTGTGCCGGATACTGGCCGGACTGGAGCAGCCAACCGCGGGCGGTGTCCTTTACAGGGGCGCGCCGCTGACGCCCGGCCGTGTGCGGGGCGGTATTCAGATGGTATTTCAGAACAGCCTGGACTCCGTCAACCTCCATATGGACATATTTCATATCATCTCCGAGCCCCTGGAAAACCTGTTTCACATGAGAGGCGAGGTCTCCCGCAGGGAAGTGTCCCGCCTGCTGGAGATGGTGGGAATCTCCCCCGGGGATATGGATAAATATCCCCAGCAGTTCAGCGGCGGACAGCTTCAGCGTGTCTGCATCGCGCGGGCGCTGGCGGCAAGGCCGAAGCTGCTCCTTCTGGACGAACCTCTGAGCAGTCTGGACGTATCGGTGCAGGCACAGATCCTGAATCTGCTGGCGGATCTGAAATCGGCTCTGGATCTGACCTGCATCCTGGTCTCCCATGATCTGGAAGCCATCTACTACTTGGCCGACGCGCTCATGGTCATGTACGGCGGAGTCATTGTGGAGCAGCTCGCGCGTATTGAGGATTTTTCAAGGCTCTGTCATCCCTATGCCCGCCGCCTTCTTGCCGCTCATGATGCGGCGGAGACCGCGGGGGACCCCCTCCCTCCGCCGGCGTGGGAGTCCGGCGAAGGGTGTCCCTATCATCAGCGATGCGTCCTGCGGACAGCCCGCTGCCGGGACCAATGTCCCCCGCTGGAGGAGCGGGAAAGCGGCCATAAAATCGCCTGCTGGAATGTCTGAGCAAAATCAGCGCAAATCACGTCTGCGCGTCTGGCGGCGGGCTTTGCCCATGGCGGCCAGCCCGAAGATTGTGCCCATCCCGGGGCAGCCGGAACCGGGGCCCCGGACCCATGGCGCCGAATCCCCCGGCTGGCGGTCCAGCTTGTCAGAAAACCGCCGGATTACGGAGAGGATGAACCGGGTCCGGCGAACCGGGCAAAAGCATGCGGTTGGGAGGCATACGGCCATAGCGGGATTTGAAAAAGAAAAGGCCGGTCGGTTTCTGGTACATAAATCATTCCCCCCAACCCACGGCATCATCTGTCCCGGGAGCAAATCGCCGGATTGTGCCCTTTAACGGCCCTGCCCAAGCCTTCGCCGCATCTGTTCGGCGCTGTCGACGGTGCTTACAGCTGTCTCCTCGGCGGAGGCAAACGGAAAAGGCAAACAGCCCGAGTACCGGAATCGCCCATTGGGGCTTCGGCCACATAGACCCTTTGGTACCGCGCCGAACGGCGTTGTGTGGAACTTCGTTCTCCATTTTGCTTAGGCCCTGTTTGATAAATGGCGAAATGCACAGCGGCGAGAGATTTTTTCGCCAATCAAGGCAGATTTTTGCAGGCGGGCTGACGCCCGGCAAGAAAATTTAACGCAGCGTGGCGGAAAAAGATTCGCCGATTGGGCGTTTTGACATTTTTCAAACAGGGCCTAATCCCCCTCGATACTCTCCCGTGACGCGGCCGCCAAGCCGTCACGATTGTATCAACAGGGTTTTATCTGCCAGGGCTTTTTTATTCACCCCTGGTTCTACCGGGGGTGAATCTGGCTGAATCGCCGGAAAAAGCGCCGCGGACCCGCCGCGGCGCTTAAAAGCTGTTTATATAAAGCCGGACGATCTGAGGTTTCCCCCGCCGCCAAACCCGGCCCGCGGCCGGGTGGAGTTATGAGAGCGCCTGCCCGAACACCCGCAGCAGCTGCTCCTGGTGGAACGGCTTATCTACAAATCCCCTGGTGCCAATCGACTTCGCCCTTTCAAAGGTATCGCCGTATGCCAGGGACGAGACCATCACGATTCTGGCATCCGGGTGCTCTTTCAGAATGATCTCCGCGGCGTCCAGCCCGTCCATCCCCTGCATAATAATATCCATCGTCACCAGATCGGGCGCTACCTCCGCGTACTGCTTGATGGCGTCCTCACCGCTGCGGCAATACGCCGCGATCTGGTAATCCGTACCCGCCAGGACATCCTCCAGCTGCGCTCTGACCAGCCTGGAATCATCCACTACCATAAGTCGCTTGCTCATCTGATATACCCCTTTCCATTATGCCTGATCCGAAACGGCTCCGTCCGCATGGGAACGGGGCACATGGTGAATCAGCTGCGCGCCCTCACGCCGATCGTCAGAATAGGTGAGCACAAACTGCACCTCCTGTCCCTCCGGCTCGTAGCGCCCATGGTAGAACACAGGCGGGCCGAAATGGGCCGCGACCTGCGTGGCCTGGAACATCGACCCCGCAATTTTGCCGCACAGCACGTTGAAATATTCCTTGGTAAAGTCCTCCAGATCCTCGGAGTCCACCTCGTCCTCATGGAAGGAATTGCAGGCCATGCGGGTGAGCAGGCTGGTATCGGCGCAGAGCGTGAGACTGGTGCTGAATCCCCTGTCAAAGGTAATGTGAACCGTGCACAGATCCTCTCCCAGGGGCTGATCGCCCTGGTTCAGGCGCACGCCGGCGGTCTGCTCCGTCACGTTTTGAAGCGCCTGGTCCAGTATCTGTTCCAGCTGCTCTTTTGTGAGCACGGTATTCATAAGTCACCCCCCCGCAACAGATCCCGGTTCGCTTTCAGCGATCTCTCCCTGAAAACTTTGACTGCCGTGTCCCCCATCGCCTGCCCGGCCGCTTTCACCCTCGTGTCCGCCGCCGCCCGCCTGAACGCTGATTCCGGACTTCAAAATCCGCTGGACGCGCTCAAGCAGGTCCTCCGGCACAAAGGGCTTTAGGACATAGTCACAGATCCCCAGCTCGATCCCCCTCATAACGGACTGCTTGTCTTCCATGGCCGTCAGCATGATGATCGGAATGTCCGCCCGGTCCTCCATGCTCCGGATCTCCCGCAGAATCTCAAACCCATCCTTAACCGGCATGCGAATATCCAGGAGGATCAGGTCCGGCTTATTCTTATCCAGGTACTTCAAAGCTCGCGTTCCGGAGTTCACCGTAATCATCTCATAGTGCTTTCCCAGCGCGTCCGTGATTCTCGACAGCGTAAACGCCGCGTCATCCACCGCTAAAATGCGCTTTCTGCCATATCCCGCACCCATCATTCCTGCTCCTCCCGCTCTTCAAGACTGCTCAACAGCTGCGTTAACAGCATTTCCGCGTTGTCATCCTCATACAGTTTCAGCTGCCCCTGAATCTCCCTGAGACTGTCCAGGCAATCCCGGGGCAACTCGTGGCGGAGAATCTCCTCCACAATGGCGGCACACTCCCGTGACCGGAAATCCTCCAACTCCTCCAGGGCCCTGCCCACCTGTTCCCTCAGCTCCCGCACCGGCAGGGCGGGGAGCTTCTCCTCCTGGGGTACCTGGCTCCGCCGCTGTTCCAAAACCCATCCGATTCTCTCCAGCAGCGCCCCATAGTCCTCCAGCAGCCGGGGAAGCTGCTGGTCGATCAGCTGCCGGTCGCCCTCCGCCGCGGCCTTCTCCTGGGCGCGGGCCATCTCGGAGACGCTCACCGCGCCGATGTTGGCCGAGGCGCTTTTGAGCGCGTGGACCTCCGTCTGGTAGTCCGGGAGACTGGAGGCGGCAAGCTCCCGCAAAAGGCCGATCTTGCGCTGGCCGTCCATATAATAGAGCTCCAGCAGCTCCGCAAAGCCCGCCTCGTCGCCGGAGTAGTAGCGCATGGCGGCGCTCATGTCGATCCCCTCGATCCGGAAGGCGTCCGGGTTCATGGGCCCGCAGGCCTCTCCCCCGTCCGCAGCCTGCCGCCGCTCCTCCGGAATCCAGCGCATCAGGAGCTGTCCCAGCTCCTTTCGGTCCAGGGGCTTGGCGATAAAGTCCTGGAAGCCCTTATCCAAAAACCGCTGCCGCATCCCCTCCATGGCATTGGCCGTCAGGGCGATCATGATGGCCGCGGCCCCGTTTTCGCCGCAGTCCCGGCGGATGATCTCCGCCGCCTCAATGCCGTCCATCATAGGCATCATATGATCCATAAAGATGATGTCATACCGGTTCTGCCGCGCCATCTCAATGGCCTGGGGCCCGCTCTCCGCCTCGTCCAGGTCAAAGGCGTAGCTCTTGAGGAAGTTTCTGGCCACCTTGCGGTTGACCACATTGTCATCCACGATCAGCACCTTGACGCCGGGGGCGGTAAAGGTCTCTATGCGCTCCGCCTCCGCCTGGGAGATGTCCGGCATCTCGGCGATGGACCGCCGGTCCACAATCCTCTGAGGAATGGAGATGGTAAAGGCGGTGCCCTCCCCGTAGACGCTGTCCACGTGAATGGTGCCGCCCATCAGCTCCACCAGGTGCTTAACGATGGCCAGCCCCAGGCCGGTGCCCTCCACACTCCGGTTACGCTTGGAGTCCACCTGGCGGAAATCCTCAAAGATCTTGCCCAGGTCCTCCTGCCGGATGCCGCAGCCGGTATCCTCCACCCGGAAGGTGAGAATCTCCTCGTCCCCGCGCTCGCCGGGCCTGCCGGTGACAGAGACCCGCACATAACCCTCCTTGGTAAATTTGATGGCGTTGTTGAGGATATTGATGAGGACCTGCTTAATCCGCCCGTCGTCACCGTTGTAGCGGCAGGGGATGGTCTCGTCGCACTCGTATTTCATGATGAGGCCGCGCTTGGAGGCCGCCATGTCCATCAGGCCCACGATCTCGCCCACAATGGTCTTCAAATAGTAGTCCGTGGGCACCAGCTCCATCTTGCCCGCCTCCACCTTGGACAGGTCCAGGATGTCGTTGATGATGGCCAGCAGGTTCTTGGCGGCCGCCTGCACGTCCTTGGCGTAGCCGCGGATAGCGGGGTCCCTGCACTCCTCCATGATGATGTCGTTCATCCCGATGATGGCGTTCATGGGGGTGCGGATCTCGTGGGACATATTGGCCAGGAACTCGCTCTTTGCGATGTTCGCCTTCTCGGCCTGCTGGCGCACCCGCTTGATCTCGTTGATATAGGCCTTGATGTCGGTCATGTCCAGCACCAGGATGACGCAGCCCTGCCGGCGGCCGCTCTCGTCTATGATCTGCTTGCTGTGGCACTCGTAGTTCTGCCCGTTGATGGAGAAGCTCCAGGGGATGTTCTCGTTGAGCATCTCCTCCCGGAAATCCTCCACCACCCGGATGTTTTCCCCCAGCTTGTGCTCGGGCAGGCTGGTGAAGATGCGGGCGGCGGCCCGGTTGTAGCTGACGAGCCTGTCGTGGTCGTCCAGGGCGATGACGCCGTCGCCCAGGCTCTCCAGCACCTTCTCCGCCGCCAGATGGCGGAAATCATAGTTCCGGCGGCCCCACACGACAATCACGACCATGGCCATGGAGATGGCGAAGGTCACCGGCGTGAGGTCAAAGACCACGATAATTTTGAATATATAGGCCACCAGCAGGATCACGGGCAGGGTGGTGATGGCGAGGATCGTCTGATACTGGCGGCTGACCTGCTGGTCCGAGCGCATGCGAATGGCCCGGGCCAGGGTGTGTATGGACAGGATATACGGAATGATGATGCGGGTGGCCAGGGACAGGGTGTACAGGGGGCCGTAGGTGATGCTGACATAGTGGAACCCGTCCACCGTGGACAGCCACTGGAAATTCTGGTAGAAGATCCCGTACCAGTTGAAAAACACCGAGGGCAGAACCAGAAAATTGATGGCGCCGAGGGCAAACAGCAGCTTCTTCGGGGGATGCGCATAGCAGTATGTATAAATAAACCAGCAGTAACACAGCGGGGCGAAGATCGAGCCCACATTTTCCACGGTCACCGCGGCCACAGCCACTTCCAGGGCGGGCGCTGTCAGCTCCAGCAGGTAGCCCACGTTCTGCACCAGCGAGCCGCACATGATGAAGATCAGAAGCTTCTGCTCCCGCGCCCCGTCTCCGTTGAGCAGGAGAATCAGGGCAACGAAGATCAGACATATTCCAAAACACTCCAAGGCAATGACAAAGTTCACCATTTCCCGTTTCCCCTGACTGCGGCTTATTTTCCGGATTACCCCCGAAATATACCGGAATTCCGTATAATTTTTCTCTATTTACAATAGTACATTTTCCCTGTAATGTCAAGAATTACAGGGCAGGCATTATTATTATGAATGATTGGAATTAAAATCGCAATGATTGAGAGGATGCGTGCAAACTCCTCGCATTTTCTGAAAAGCCCACTCTCCACCTATGAGCAAATTTCTATCGGATTTCGCCGCTCGCTTATTGGGTCCCCCCAACCCCCGGACTGGCCGCTCTGCGAGCCCGGACAAAAACAGGTTGAATAGAATACGGCCGCCCTCCGGGACAAGGCTTCCCGGAGGGCGGTCTTCGTGGTGGACGATACAGGGCTCGGACCTGTGACCCCCTGCACGTCAACGGCAAAATGCAATTTTTTGCAATATTTTTTGGTTGTTTTTATTCGCTTCTGCTCCGTAGCATTTGTTTTCCGGCACTTTCTAAGTGCTGATTTTCCGCTGTTTCCAGCGGCATCTGTGGCTGGTTGTGTGGTCAGATTCATAGCATGACCCAGCGGCCCTTTTTGGTGGCACCCTCATGCCGGACAACACCAGCTTCTCTGAGATTTTTCAGGATTCGCTCTACCGAAGATCTGGGAATATCTAATTCTTCGGCCAATGCGCGCATTGTAATATGCGGATTTTCCGAGATAGCGGAAAGTATCCGCTCAGTCCGAGTGGAGGAGGGGGTGTTTCCTTTCTCTTTTTTAGTCCCATTTCTACCTTCATTTCTGCCTTCATGTGAGGGCAGAAACTGATGGTGAATGAAGATCGTTGTGCAGAAAGACAGACGCTCAGGGTCCGTCTCAAAGAGCGGCTCCGGGGACCCATTGCGCTCCAGCGCATTGAGGATCTTTCGGAATCCCGTATTCCGCCCCTCTGTCAGGTGCATCTCCTTCAGAAAATCCCCGATACGGCGGTTGCGGTATCTCCGGTTGAATACCCGGTAGGTCCGCAGGCCCTCCTCGGAAATGGACCGATCTGCTCCCGGATGACTGACGATCTCAATACGGTCAGGGAGGATGCGAACTTCAATGGGTTCCCGTACGTCATACCCCTTGTGATACTCTGCGTTGCAAAGACTCTCCTCGATTGCCGCATAAGGATAATTAAAGAATCGTTCCGCCTCTGCCCTGTCCGGGAACTTAATTATCCGCTCCTGGATTACGCTGTTCCGAATATATTGAAGCGCCTCCCGCAGCTGCTGGTGAAGCGGTCCCTTGAACGTCTTTTCGATAATCTGATCTCCGCCCAGGTCCTCCGGAAACTGGACCACATCGATTTGGGCATAGGGAAAGAAACGATCCGGTTCCAGACTGAAGAACATCAGTCCCACATTCTTTGGCTTGGTGTACTCCGGCAGGGTGTTCACGATATTCATGCTCCGGCACAGATCAAGGAAATCCATATGCCTGGATTCCTCGTACAAGGAACTCTCCACCCCTTTGAGATACGCCTGAATCAGCGTGAGGTTCAGATCCGCAATGTCCGCCTCGTGGTTGACACGGTCATCAAAGGGGACATTGTTGGCAAGATTATAGAGATCCCGTTTCTCCTCCTCGGAGGGTATAATGGTGCTGGACATTTTCCGGATGTAGCTGACACGCTCTTTCTCTCCCTCGGCCATCGACTTGGGAGAAGAATACGGGCGCAGGTACCCGCCGGGAGCCCATACTACAATGAATTTCTTGTCCTGGTAGTCTACCACCTCAACGATGGGCAGATATTCCGGCTGGATGCGCTTGCACTTGTTGAGCATATCCTTCAGATAACCATCTACCTTGTCTACGGGGACGCCTTTGAGGGGATGAACCGGCCTGCCGTCCTTCTCCTCAACGCCGATGACGAGGTAACCGCCGCCCCAGTTGTCAATATCGTTGGCAAAGGCACAGATGGCTTTGAGTGATGCCTCGGCATCCCAGGTCTCCTTGAATTCGATCCTGGCCCACTCAACGGCGCTGCCGGCAAGCAAGGTCTTAATGTTGGTCGGTACTGCCAAGGCACACCCTTCCACTCTCAGCAGATGTATCGGATATTCATTTTACCCTATTGCTGAATCTTATACAAGCACTTTCGGGCGTACCGGCAAAAGTTCTTTTCCGGTACGCCCTTATCGATTGCACCTGTGTCTACAAAGATAAACTCTGTCTCTATCCTGTTAAAAGCAGAAAGGCCGTAGTTAAATATATTGTATAAATAAAAGACAGCCAGCTTGAATCACTTCTTAGGACAGTGTATAATGGTAACAACTTTATTCCTGCATTAACAAACCGAAAAGGAGACTGCAAATGGCGGATTTTCTGGCCCATATCAGAAAAGATTTATCCGGACAACCCATTGCGGTTCAAACCGTCAGCCAGCACTGCCATAGCACTGCGAAGTATGCCGCACAGGCCCTGAAACCAGTGCATCTCTCCGCCGGCGGATATCTTGCGGGGTTAGTTCATGACGCCGGAAAGTGCACTGCCAGTTTCCAAAATTACCTGATTAACCAGATTGGCCAAAAGGGCAGTGTAAATCACACATTTACCGGTGTGCGCCTTCTGTTGGAACGCTATTTCAGCACAGATGCCGGGGATTTTTCCAGTGTAGCCACTGAGCTTCTGGCCTTGGCGTCCGGCGAACACCACGGGCTCTTCGACTGTGTGGATGAGCGGCAGAAAAACGGATTCCAATACCGGCTGACCAAAGCGGATATCGGCTATGACGAAGCGGCAGATACTTTTTTCCGTGTCTGTGCCAGCCCGGAAGAACTGGATCATTGGTTTCACACCGCATTGGAAGAGCTGACTCCTGTTCTAGAGCATATCTGCTCCATGACTGGCAATGAAGCCAGCGATGAACGTTATGAGCAGGAGACATCCTTTTATTCCGGCCTGCTCTCCCGGCTGCTACTCTCCGCGGTTATTGAGGGGGACCGGCGGGACACAGCGGAATTTATGAACGGCACACAGTTCCCCGCGCCCCCCAGCGATGAGATCCTGGACCAGCTGTGGAGCACGCACTTAAGGCAGATGGAAGATCATCTGGACCAGCTGCCCCAGGATTCTCCCATCGACCGGGCAAGACGGGCAATTTCCGACCAGTGCAGGCGGGCTGTGGAACAGCCCGGCGGTGTGTTCCGTCTCAATGTGCCAACCGGCGGCGGCAAGACTCTGTCCAGCCTGAGGTTCGCTCTGGCTCACGCCCGCCGGCATCGGAAGCAGCGCATCATCTTCACATCTCCTCTGCTCAGCATTCTGGAACAAAACGCAGCGGTGATCCGGGACTATATTCAAGACGACAGCCTCATCCTGGAACACCATTCCAACCTGGTAAAAACAGAAGGAAACAACCAGCAGCTGGATGAACAGGAGCTCCTGGCCGAAACCTGGGAATCTCCTATTATTATCACCACCCTGGTCCAGCTGCTGAATACCCTGTTCTCCGGCAAAACCACGGCCATCCGACGGTTTCACGCCCTGTGCAGCAGTGTCATCGTCATCGATGAGGTCCAGACTGTTCCCAGCAAAATGCTGTCTCTGTTTTCTTTGGCGGTTAATTTTTTGTCGGAGATCTGCGGAGCTACGATCGTCCTCTGTTCTGCCACCCAGCCCTGTACAGAACAGATTGAACACCCCATACATAGCCCAATCTCTGAGATTGTTCCCTATGATCCTGCCATCTGGGAAGTCTTTCGACGGACGGATATACAAAGCATTGGAACCATGTCGCTGGAACAGGTTTCTGAATTTGCCCTGAAAACGTTAGATTCTGCGAACAGCCTGCTGATTGTCTGCAATAAGAAGAGTCAGGCGGAACATCTATACAGTCTGCTGAAAAAAGATGGAGACTTTGCTCTCTTTGCCCTCTCCGCAGCCATGTGTGTGGCCCATCGCAGGGATACACTGGACAAGCTGCGAAACGCGCTGAAACAAAACGGCCAAAAAACGGCCTGCATCTCTACCCAGGTCATAGAAGCCGGGGTGGATATTTCCTTTGCCTGCGTGATCCGCCTCTCCGCCGGGATGGACAGCGTAATTCAGGCGGCGGGACGATGTAACCGCAGCGGCGAAGCCGGCCCGGGTGTCTTGGCCCCGGTTTATCTGGTACAGTGTCAAAACGAATCCCTCACCAAGCTTCCGGACATTCAGAGGGGGCAGTGGGCAACCCAGGAACTGATCACAGAATTTTCGGCACATCCGGAGCGGTATCACAACACTCTGGACTCTGACGAGGCGGTCGGGTACTATTACCGTGCCCTGTACCGCAGGGAACCGAGGGAACATCATGACTACTACCTGAAAGACCGCCCGTCTCTGTTTTCTCTCCTGTCGCTGAACGGATACTGCACGGAGAAACCGCCCTATTTCTTCCGTCAGGCGTTCCGTTTGGCCGGATTGCTGTTCCAGGTCTTTGAAGAGAACACCACAGATGTGGTCGTCCCATATGGCCAGGGTGAGAAGCTGATTCAGGATCTGTGCAGTGAAAAAGCGAAACGGGACCCGGTCTATCTGCGCTCGCTTCTGGAGGCGGCAAAGCCCTATACCGTCTCGCTGTACCAATATCAAATTGACCGCCTGAATGAGGAGCACAGCCTGATCCCCCTTCAGGGCGGAGCATTGGGGCTCAGCGGACACTATCACGCGGAGACCGGCTTTTCTATTGGCGAATCCGATCTTGAATTTTTGTGGAGGTGATATGATGCAGCACCCAAACATTGTGGAGTTTCAGGTCACAGGGGAGTATGCCCTCTTCTCCGACCCGATCATGCGTGTGGGCGGGGAAAAGTGCAGCTATCAAGTGCCTACCTATGAGGCGTTAAAAGGCATCCTATCCTCTGTGTACTGGAAGCCCACTTTAATCTGGTATATCGATGCGGTCCGGGTCATGAATCAGATCCAGACCGAGGTAAAGGGCATACGCCCCATCCACTACCAAGATGACAGAAACGATCTTTCCTACTACACCTATTTGAAGAATTGCCGCTATCAGGTACGGGCTCACTTTGAGTGGAATGAGAACCGCCCGGAACTCGTTCAGGACCGCAATGAGAACAAGCACCACAACATTGCCAGGCGGATGATTGAAAAGGGCGGCCGCCGGGATGTTTTTCTGGGCACCAGGGAGTGCCAGGGATATGTGGAGCCCTGCACTTTTGAAGAGGGCCCAGGCGCCTATGACGCACTGCCGGAGCTGGGCTTCGGGCTGATGTATCACGGCATCACCTATGCCGACGAGGCCTACTCTCCCGAAACACAGAGAAAAATGACCGCCCGGTTCTGGTATCCGGTGATGAAACGGGGAATCATCACCTTCCCCCGCCCGGAGGACTGCACACTCACCAAGCCCCTGCGTGAGATGGAGATGAAGCCCTTTGGAGAGCATCTGGAGAACTTTTCCGGCCTGCGGGAATTTGGGGAGGTGGAATGATGGGGCTTTTGCAAAAAGCCGTAGAAACCTATGATGCAATGGCTCACCGGGCCGGACAAGTATTTGAGGGGGAAAACGAACCACTGGCTCCCATCTCCCACATCATGGCGCGGGCACAGATTGAAATCACCCTGGACCAGGACGGGAGATTTGTCTCTGCCCGGGCGGTGGACAAGGAAGCACCTAAAATCATCATCCCGGTAACAGAGGAGTCGGCGGGCAGAACCAGCGCACCCTGCGCCCACCCGCTGTGCGACCAGTTGGGGTATGTGTCCCCATATGACGAAAAGAAGCATACTCTCTATGTGGATTCATTGTCGGGCTGGGCCAATTCAGAGTATACACACCCTAAATTACAATCTATTTTGACCTATGTGCGCGGCGGTACCATTTTATCCGATCTGTCGGGAGCATCGCTGATTGCGCTGACCCCGGAAGGCGGTCCCTCGGACGAAAAGCTCATGGTTTGCTGGGTAGTCAACGGCTTGGGTGAAAAGCTGAACGGCCCCTGTTGGGAGGACCGGGCACTTATGGACGCTTTTGTTCACTACAGCGCCGCTAAACAGGGAGACGCGCCGCCCTCCTTGTGCATGATCACAGGCTCAATAGACTCTCCCGCCGGACAACACCCTAAGGGAATTGTCCCTATCAACGGGAATGCCAAGCTGATTTCCGCCAATGACTCCAGTGGCTTCACCTACCGGGGCCGGTTCGATGATGCGGCGCAGGCTGCAACGGTGGGCTATATCGCCTCTCAAAAGGCACACAGTGCCCTGCGGTGGCTGGTAGCCAACCAAAGTGCCCCCTCTGGCGGTCGGACCTTTTTGTGCTGGAATCCTCAAGGCATCCAAGTACCTAAGGTAACAGGCCCTATGGGCCGCAAAACCGGAACCGCCCAACGGGCGGCTAATCCCAGCCAGTATCAAAAACAGCTGCGGGAGGCCCTCTCCGGCTGGAAAGAAAACCTTCCCCAGTCGGCTGGCGTAGTCATTGCCGCCTTCGACGCAGCCACCACAGGTCGTCTGGCCGTTACCTACTACAACGAGCTGCTGGCCTCTGACTTTCTGGACCGTCTTCACGACTGGGAGGCCACCTGCTGCTGGGAGAACGGTCCCTATGGGATTCAGTCGCCCTCCCTGTACCAAATCGTCAACTGGGCCTTTGGAACGCCCCGAAACGGCAAGGCGGAGACGGACGACCGCATCCTGAGCCAGCAGATGCAGCGCCTTGTGGCCTGCCGGGTGGACAAAGTACCGTTCCCTCTGGACATAGAACGGGCGTTAGTAGAAAAAGCTTCCCACCTTCTGCTCTATGAGGGAGAAAACCGGCAAAAGCTGTTGTTCACAGCCTGTGCGGCAATCCGGAAATATCACTGTGATCATTTAAAGGAGGAGTGGGATATGGCTTTAGACAAAAACTGTTCCGACCGGAGCTACCTGTTTGGCCGCCTGCTGGCCATTGCGGACGCAATCGAAAACAGCACCTATACGGATGAGGACCGGCGGGAAACCAACGCCGTACGGATGCAGAAAGCCTTTACGCTGCGCCCAATGACAACATGGTCAGCCCTATGGGATAAGCTAAGGCCCTATAACAAACGTCTGGCACAGTCCAAGCCGGGGCTTTACAGATATTACCACGGCATGGTTGACGACATTCTGAACCGGTTTTCCCCCTTCGACACTACGCTAAACCAGAAGCTGGATGATGTCTACTTATTGGGCTATTCCCATCAGCGGTCCTACCGCGCCGAAAAATCAGATAACCAGGAGACAGAGGAATAAGGAGGAGCATAAAAATGGGCATCTTGCAGAACAAAATTGACTTTGTGGCTTTTGCCGCCGTCGCTATGGCAAACCCCAACGGCGATCCCCTCAACGGCAACAGCCCCCGTACCGACTATGCCGGTCTGGGGGAGATGAGCGACGTGTGCATCAAGCGCAAGCTGCGCAACCGGATGCAGGACCTGGGGCAGGCTGTGTTTGTCCAGTCCTCCGATCGGTGTGATGACGGGTGCGGCAGCCTCAGTGAACGGGCCGCTACTGTCCTTGGAAAAGCAAAGGAATTCAAGGATTCTGACACCTATGCGCAAAAGGCCTGTGAGACCTGGCTGGATGTGCGTTCCTTCGGTCAGGTATTTGCATTTAAGGACACAAAGGGTATGTCCATCGGTGTGCGGGGCCCGGTCTCTATCCATCAGGGAGTCAGCCTCTCTCCGGTGCAAATGGAGGATATGCAGATTACCAAGAGCGTAAACGGAGAAAACAGTGACAAGGGCCGTTCCTCCGATACCATGGGTATGAAGCACTTTGTCCGTTTCGGCCTCTATAAGATCAAGGGTTCCATCAATGTCCAGCTGGCGGAAAAAACCGGCTTTACAGCAGAGGATGCCGAAGTACTGAAGGAATGCCTGCGCACCCTCTTTGTCAACGACGCCTCCTCCGCCCGGCCGGAGGGCTCCATGGAGGTGGTCAAGCTCTATTGGTTCCACCACAATTGCAAGGATGGGCAGTACTCCTCTGCCAAAGTCCACCGCTCGGTCCGGGCCGAACTGATCGCCTCTGACGCCCTTCCTTCCTGTGCGGAGGATTACCGGATTACGCTGGAGCCTCTGGAGGGACTGGAGCCGGAGATTCTGGATGGCATATAAAGAGGAGGACTGGCTCCAGCTGTCGGGCCTGCAGCACTTTGCCTTCTGCCGCCGCC
>CAMNRF010000010.1 GCA_946551795.1 uncultured Oscillibacter sp. | reverse complement strand
CAGGCCAGCCCCCGTATCTTGGGCGAAATTTGACGACTGTCAAATTCTCGCCCCGCGCCTCTCTTTTCTCTTTGGACCGTGCACGGCCCGTTTCTCTTTTCTCTGGCAAGACAGAGAAAAGAGAAATGGGGGGTGCAAAGCCCAGCCATCTTCATGGCTGAAATCTCCCCCGCCCGTTAGGGCAGGAAAAACCCCGTACCGCCCGCAGGGCGGGCACTTACCCCGCCTCGCCAGGGGCGAAGATGCCCGCATAATCATAGTTTACCACAAACTCCCGCAGGGCGTCCAGCCTCTCCCGGCGGTTTTCCGCCGTCATGCGGTACACCCCCGTGTTCATGGCCTTGGACATCTGATATGTCACCCGCCCCGCCACATGGATGTGGTCCGCGTAATTGTCCAGATTGGTGATGACCTCCAGATCATCCATGAAGAACTGCAGCTCCGCGTTGTCATAGCCCAGCAGGACCTCCGTCACCTCGTCCAGCATGGCGAACACCGCCTCCGTCTCCCCCAGGAGGTCCATCTTGTCCCAGAAGAGAATACTGTAGGGGGAGAAATAGAAGATGAACTCCGTGTCGGGGTACCTCTCCAGCCAGCCGGTGACCTGGCGGAGGTTGGCCAGATAGTTCTCCCGGAAGCAGTCCGCCGGCTTGGGAGGCTCCCGATGATCCGGACGGTCGTAGCCCCCCAGGGCCTCCTCCCGGTTGAAGGACACGTTCCCGTCCCACACGAAGGCGTCCTGAAGGGCCTGGGTTTCCCCCCGGGCCTTTTTCAATACCGTGTAGGCCGCGCGCATCAGGGCGTCCTTGTTCAGGAGGTACTGCCCGTCGTTCCAGGGGTTATCATCGTAGAGATACCCCGGCAGCTGGTCCGGCGCCTCCGCCGGACTCCGGGAGAGGAGGTTGGGGTCCAGGCCGAAGATCACCCGCTTCACGTCCTGCCGGGTGCTGGCGTAGTCCAGGGCTTGGCCGAACTCCCCGAAGCCGCCGTTGGGGAAGGTGATCTTCACCGTGGTGGTCTCGTAGAACACGTCGAACCAGAAGGGGCGGTAGTTGGCCGCCAGGGAGGAGCCCAGGAGGATGGTCTCGTACTCCTGGCTCCGCAGCAGCCCCGCCCCTTGGGCCCGCTGGTCGAACCAGACCTCCCCCTCCGGGTCCGGGGCGTGGTAGTGGAAGAAGGGGTCCACCAGATACACCGCCGCGGCGCAGGCCGCCAGCAGCAGGGCCGTCACCGCCAGGAGCAGGGCGGCCCAGCGTGGTTTTCCGTCTCTCATGGCCGCCTCCTAAAAATTAGAGTAGATGAACGTAGCGGTGCTGGAGAAGGACAGCACCGCCCAGGCCAGCAGAACGCCGCACACCGCCGCGCCGCGGACCGTGGGGCGGAAGTCCTCCATCCGGCGGATGACGCTCCGCCGCCGGAGGGACACCGCCAGGCCCGTCACGAACAAGGCCGCCAGCACCAGCCCCGGCACCGCTTTGGCGGCAAAGGGGAGAAGGGTCCGCAGGGCCGTGGCCTCGCTGTCCAGGGCGCCCGCCGCCAGGAGCTCCAGAGGCAGACCACCGCCGCCAAAAACAGCGGCGCGCAGCAGCGTTCCCGCCGCCGCCAGGGAGGGGGCCTGGAAGAACACCCAGGCCAGGTTGACGAAGAGGAACGTCATGGCCCACCGGAGGGCCTTGGGCAGCCGCTCCCGGCCGGGCCAGAGGCGCTCCAAGACCTGCGCCAGGCCGTGGAGGAGGCCCCAGGCCAGGAAGGTCCACCCGGCCCCGTGCCAGAGGCCGCTGATGAGGTACACGATCAGGATGTTGGCGCAGGTCCGGGCCGTGCCATAGCGGCTCCCCCCCAGGGGGATGTAGACACACTCCCGGAGGAAGCTGGTGAGGGTGATGTGCCACCGTTTCCAGAACTCCCCCACGCTGAGGGCGCGGTAGGGGGCGTCGAAGTTCACGGGGACCCGGATGCCCAGAAGCCGGGCACAGCCGGAGGCGATGTCGCAGTAGCCGGAGAAGTCCAGGTACAGCCGCAGGCTGTACCCCAGGATCACGATCCAGGCGGCGGGGGCCGTCAGATCCTCTCCCAGGGCCCAGCCGTTGGAGACCACCGTGCCCAGGGGGTCCGCCAGGAGCACCTTTTTCGCCATGCCTAAGGAGACAGCGTAGAGGCCCGCGGCGAGGTCCTCCCCGTCCGCCCGGGGGGCCTTTTCCCGCAGCTGGGGGAAGAAGCTCCGGGGCATTAGGATGGGTCCGGAGGAGACGGTGGGGAAGAACAGGGAGTACAGCACATAGCCTGTCCCCCCGCCCCGCCCCAGGGAGAAGGAGCCGTCGTAGACCTCCTTCAAAAGCCACAGCTGCTGGAAGGTGAAGAAGCTGAGGCCCAGGGGCGCGGGTCCGGTGGAGACCCGGCCGCCGGTGAAGAAGGCGGCGTATTTATAGGCCGTCAGAAGGGCGATGTGCCAGGCGGCCGCCAGGGCAAAGGTCAGCCTCCGCCCCCGCTGGCCGGGCCGGAGGGACTGCGCGGCACACCAGGTCACGCAGAGGGACAGCAGAATGGGGGTCAGAAGCATCAGGGAGCCGCAGCCCCGCCAGTAGAACAGCAGGCTGAACAGCGCCAGGCAGACCGTGACGGCCCGGGGGGAGCCGCCCCGGCGGGTCAGGAGGCGGCAGAGGACTACCGCCGCCGCCAGAAACACCAGAAACTCCAGGGACTGAAAGCTCATGACTTGCTCTGGGACAGGGCGCTGAGCCGGGCGTCGGCGGCGCTGAGGACCTGGGTCAGGCTCTGGCAGCGGCCGGGGTAGGCGTCGGCAATGGCCTGGCCGCTGAGGTCCGGGAACTCCGCCCTCTGGGCCGCCTGGCCCCGGAGGGCCCGGGCGTACCGGGCCTCGGAGAGCTTCATGTCCGCCCCGGCCAGTCCTATGGCGCAGGCGGCGGGGTCCAGGGAGAAGTAGGCCTCGTTGGCCCCGGCGGCGCGGTAGAGGTGGCGGTAGAGCTGGTAGAGGGCGCTGGAGAGGTAGTCCGACGCCGCGTTGATGGCGGCCTTGTCCCCCAGCTTGCCCAGAAGGCCGAACAGCACGCCCAGGGCGCCGGAGAGGAGCTTGCTCTGGAGGGTGGCCAGGATGCTGCCCTGGAGCACGTTGCCCTCGTCGGCGGTGTTCAGGATCTCCTCGGAGGTCAGCATGCTGCCCTCCCGGGACAGCGTGCGGCCCAGGATGAAGTCGGCGGAGACGTGGTAGTAGTCGCAGGCCTTCACCACAAACAGAAGGCCCGGCTCCCGGATGCCGTTTTCGTAGTGGCTCAGCAGGGCCTGGGAGATGCCCAGGTCCCCGGCGGCGGTACGCTGGGAGACGCCCCGCTCCTGCCGCAGCAGGGACAGCGTCCGTGAAAATTCAGAAGCCATAGTTCTCTCTCCTTTGGGGGAATCTTTTCTATACGCAGGGTATAGTTTACCAAAAGGGTTACGGTTTGTAAAGAGAAAAAAGGCGGGCGTTTCACGCCCGCCTTTGGGTTCGTCTCAGAACAGGCCCACCTGGTTGGGGAGCACGTCCCCGCCGATGAAGCGCAGCTGCTGGGCGTTCTCCTCCCACAGCAGGTCCGCGATGGCCATCTTCTGGATGATGTGCTTCACCGTGGTGTCCAGGGCCGTGCCCTCGCTGTAGTCCGCCGGGAAGATGAAGTCCACCCGGCCCTTGGCCAGCAGGTCCTCCACCCCCTGGCGGTTCCCCTCCTGGTACACGGCGATGGCCTGGCCGCCGTAGGCCCGCATCATCTTCATGCAGGGCACGTCCGAGAGGCCGTCCCCCATGTAGACCATGTTGGGGAAGGGCACCCGCTTGCTGTCGTCGGGCATGGAGTCGTTGAGGGTCTTGTCGTCGGACACGTCCAGCACGCCCTTGTTGATCCGGTAGACGAACTGGGTCTTGGCGGTGAAGTTCACCGCCAGCTTGGGCCACACCGGCACGCCGTTTTCGTCGTAGTAGAACTCGCTGGCGTAGATCTCCTTGAACGCGGCGCTGATGGAGGAGCCCTCGATGATCTCCCGCAGGCCGGAGGAGATGATGTAGTGCTCCACCTGGACCCCCAGCTGCTCGCCGTAGCGGTTGATCCGGTCAAACCAGCCCTCCACGCCGGGGAAGAACACGATGTCCCGCCCCTTGTCCACCAGGTCCGCCCGGGTGAAGGGCAGATGCTTCCGCTCCGCCTCCCGGAGCATGGTGTACATATAGGCGAGAATCCCGTCGATGCGGTTGCGGCGGCCGAAGCCGTTGGCCTCCGCCCAGAACTCCGCCGGGGTCATGCCAAGGCTTGGGATGAAGGCGTAGTCCTGCATGTCGGTGGTGCACAGCGTCTTGTCAAAGTCGTAGAGAAACGCGATGATGGGCCGCTCCTTTGCCATGGCCGTCCCTCCCTCTGAAAAAAGCGGCTCTTTTGAGCCGCTTTTTGAGATCGTGTAATGTTGCACACTTGACGTATAGAAAAAAACAGACCTCCAGTAAAGCGGGGGAGCTCGAGGGGGCGGTGCCCGCCTCGAACCAGATCGAATGTCTGCGGATGCCCGCGCAGCGGGCGTTCGCGCCGCGAAGCGGCAGGTTTTCAAAACGCTGTGCGTTTTGAAAACCGAGACATTTTTAATTTCCGCTGGTGTAGTTGGGGCCGAATTTCAGGTCGTCCAGCTTGTCGAACCGGATGCGGCGGGTGGCCTCCAGGGGCTCCTCCGGCTCTTTGGCGAAGGGGTCCCCCTCGGGATAGGGGTCCTCCTCCGGGGCGGGCTCCGCCGGGGGGGAGACCTCCGCGGCCGGGGGCGGCGCCGTCTCCGGCACCGGGGAGGCCGGGGGCTCGGCGAAGGAGGCCGTCACCGTCTCTCTGATCTCCTGGGCCGGCACGGGGATGTCCGCCGGCAGCTGGGGCAGCTCCTCCAGGAATTTCAACTCCTGGCTGCACACGCTCTGGACGGAGGAGATGAACTGGGCCAGCTCCCGCTGCCCCTGGCGCAGGCGCTCCTCCGCCGTCTCCACCTCCCGCTGGATCTGGGCGATGCGGTCCCGGGCGTCCGCCTCCGCCTGGGCCAGGAGGTTGTCCCGCCGGGCCTCGGCCTCCCGGACGATGGAGTCCGCCATCTTCTGAGCGGTGAGGAGGGTGGCGCGCATGGAGTCCTCCGTGGCGCGGTAGTCCTCCACCTTCTCCACCAGAACCTTCAGCTTGGCTTTCAGCGCCGCGTTTTCCTTGTACAGCGCCGTGTAGTCGTCGGTGAGCTCGTCCAAAAACTCATCCACCATGGCCATGTTGTACCCGCCCATGAGCCCCTTGGTAAAGGCGTGGGAGGAGACTTCCTGCGGTGTCAGCATTCCAGCAATACCCCCTGTCAGTGCTGCTCTGTTTCCTTAGAAATACAGTCCGTTGTTCTCCAGCTCGTCGATGAGATCGCCCTCGATGTCCACGTGGTAGGGCGTGATGATGTATGTATTGGCGGCCACCTTCTTGATCTTGCCCTCTCCGGCGTAGGCCACGCCCGAGAGAAAGTCGATCAGGCGGCGGGCGATGTCCTTGTTGGTGGACTCCAGGTTCAGCACCACCGTGCGCTTGTCCTTCAGATGGTCGGCGATCTCGGAGGCGTTCTCAAACCGCTCCGGCTTCACCAGCACCACCTTCAGCTGGGTGGTGGCGTGGATGTTCACCACCTTGCCCCGGCGGTCGTCGTACTTGCCGCGGCGGTCCTCAAACTCGTCCCGGCGGGCGGGCTCCTCGAAGTCCTCAAAGTCGTCGTCCTCGTCCTCGTAGGGATGGGTCCATTTTTTCAGCTCGTCGATAATGCTCATGGCAAAGCCTCCTCAGTGCGCCGAAAACGGCGCAAAATGTGTCTCATAAGAACTTGCCGCGCCTTCGGCGCTATAAAAAAGTTAAAAAGTTTTTTAACCCTTTTAACAAGTTCTGGCATCAAAGCCCGCTCCGGGGCGGCTCTGCGCCGGGGGAGCGCGGTCAAAGGGCATAGTTCCGGGCGCCGAAGATGGCGGTGCCCACCCGGACCATGGTGGCGCCGGCGCGGACGGCGTCGGCGTAGTCGCCGCTCATGCCCATGGAGAGATACTTTAGTTCATTATGGAACAACTTTTCGTTGATGTCAACATAAAGTGTATGAACTTCCTGAAAATACCGCATATTGGCCGCCTGGTCCGCGTCCGCCGGGGGGATGGTCATGAGGCCCCGCACCCGCACGTGGTCCCGGGAGAGGGCGGCCTCCGCCGCGGCGGAGAGGTCCCCGGGGGCAAAGCCGCTCTTGGCCGCCTCGCCGCCGATGTTCACCTCCAGCAGGATGTCCTGCCGGAGGTCCAGCCGGGCGGCGGTCTTCTCGATCTCGTCCAGCAGGGCGAGGGACCCCACGGACTGGATCAGGGCGGCCGCTCCCACCACCTTGTTGACCTTGTTGCGCTGGAGATGGCCGATGAAGTGCAGGGGCGCGCCGTCGTAGGCGTGCTCCGAGAGCTTTTGCACCATCTCCTGCACCCGGTTCTCCCCCAGGGCGTCGACGCCGGCGGCGATGGCCTCCCGGCAGGCCGCGGCGTCGTTCATCTTGCTGGCCCCCACCAGGAGGATCTCCTCCGGCCGGCGGCCGGCCTCTCTGGCGGCGTCCGCCAGCTCCGCCCGCACCCGGGCGATGTTCTCCGCAATGGACATAGGCTGTTCCATCCTCTCTCTATGATATAACCGACGTGCTTCCCGGCGGACCGCAGGGTCCGCGGGAAGCGGGGCGCTCATCCCACGACCTTTCCGTCGTAGAGATCCCTGGCCGTGACGATGACCTCGTCCCCGGCGCGGAAGACGTGCTTTCGCTCCGTGGAGGCGGGCTGGACCAGCACGAAGCCCTCCCCGCTGTACAGCACCTTCACAGGCTTGAAGACGGCCTTCACCCCCACCACGCAGAACACGCCGGTGGTTTGAACCTCCCGCTGGACCTCGTCCTCGCCGGTGACGGTCTGGGGCACCACCCGCAGGGCCTCCTGGGGCACCCGGATGCCGGTCATGGTGTTCAGGATGATCTCCGCGCTCTGCTGGCGCAGCAGCGTCAGCTGGGCCAGGTCGTACTTCCCCTGAAAGACCACCACGGAGCGGCCGTTCTCCTCCCAGCCCACAGACTGGACGGTCACGTCCAGGTCCCGGGCCACATCCTTGGAAAACCGCAGGGAGACGCTGCCGGCCTCCCGGATGTCCCGGATCTCGCCGGAGCGCAGGGAGGCGGCGTAGTACCAGCTGTCCCCCAGGATCAGCTTGCCCACGTGGGAGGAGGCGGCGCTGTCCGGCTGGACGGCGCTGAGCTGGGAGGGGGACATCTCCAGGATGCTCTCCGGCGTCAGCACGGACTCATAGCCGTCCACCACGGCGGAGTAGAGCCCGGACACCGGAGCGGTGATCCGCCGGGTGGAGCCCGCCGTCTGGCGGCGCAGGTCCTGGAGCTCCTGGCGCAGGGACTCCAGCTGCCCGTCCAGGTCCTCGCCGGAGTAGGTGTAGTCCCGCTTCATCACCAGGGCCCGCAGCTCGCCGCCCCGGCTTTCCACCGTGTCCAGCCGCCCCGCCGCCAGGGCGGCGCGCACCGCCAGCAGGTCCTGGGTGATCTGGCTGTCCAGCTTGGCGGAGGCCTCGTAGCTGAGGGAGGCACTCTGGACGTATTCCAGCTGTTCGATTCTGGCCTCCAGGGCGTCGATCTCGTTCTGCCGGTCCAGGGAGGCCTGGTCGGCGTAGACCGCCGCCACCGTGCCCCCCGCGCTGACCCGCTCCCCCTCTGAGCGGCTCAGCCGCAGCAGGCCGCTGGCGTCGTCCTCCAGCACCCGCTCGCTGCGGACCACGTAGCCGGAGGCGTCCACGGTCTCGTCCACCGTGTATCCGTAGGCCACGGTGGTGGTCAGGGGGTCGTCCAGATAGCGCAGGGACTGGTAGCCGAAATAGACCGCCACACCCAGGCAGACCAGGAGCATCAGAATCCTGGTGGTGAAAGAGGTGCTCTTCATAGGGGGTCTCCTTGTGTTCTGTCTCCGCCCCGCGGGGATGGCATCCCGCGGGGCGCCGTCGTCAGAGTTCTGTCTCCGCCAGGTCCACGGGCCTGGCGGGGGCGATGGTGGAGATGGCGTGCTTGTAGATGACCTGCTGCCTGCCGTCGCTGTCCAGGACCACCACGAAGGCGTCGAAGCCCGTGATGACGCCCCGCATCTGGAAGCCGTTCATCAAGAACATGGTGACCGGGAGCTTGTCCCGTCTGGCCCTGAGGAGGAAGAGGTCCTGTAAATTGGCTTTTGTCTGCATACTGTCCGCTCCTTTTTTCTTTGTGGCGGACAGGGTGTTATGTACGTCCGCCTGCCGTTAGCATACGCCGGCGGCGGACAGGATTTCCGTCGAAATCTGTAGGGCTTTCGCAAAATCCCGCTTTTTTTCCCAGTAGATCCAGTGGATGTCCGGATTCCGCCTGAGCCACGTCAGCTGCCGCTTGGCGTACTGCCGGGAGCGGAGCTTGATCTCCTCCACGGCCTCCGCCTCCGTGCGCGTGCCCTCCAGCACTCCCAGGAACTCCTTGTAGCCGATGGCCTGCATACAGGTGGCGTCCCGGGGGAGGCGGCGCTCCAGCAGGGTCCGGGCCTCCTCCAGAAGGCCCGCCTCCGCCATGGCGTCCACCCGGCGGTCGATGAGGGCCCGCATGTCCTCCCGATCGGCGAACTGGAGGCCGATCCACACGGCGTCGTACCGGGGGGGCAGGGCGCGGGTGGCCTCGTTGTGGGCGGTGATGGTCCTCCCCGTCTCCAGATAGACCTCCAGCGCCCGGAGGACGCGCTTCTCGTCCGACGGGTGCAGCCGCTCCGCCGCCGCCGGGTCCACCCGCCGCAGCTCCTCCAGCAGGGGGGCGATGCCCTCCTGCTCCAGCCGGGCCTGGAGCTGCCGCCGGACGGCGCCCCCGGCGCTGCCGGCGGCAAAGCCGTGGCCCCGGACCACGGCGTCCAGCCACAGCCCGGTGCCCCCCACCAGGATGGGGAGCCTCCCCCGGGCCAGGATGCCGTCGACGACGGGAATGGCGGCCTGGGCGTACCGGGCGGCGGACCACCGCTCCTCCACGTCCGCCACGGCCACCATGTGGTGGGGAACGCCGTCCATCTCCGCCTCGGTGGGGGCGGCGGTGCCGATGGTGAGCCCCCTGTAGATCTGCATGGAGTCGGCGGAGACCACCTCGCCATGGTACTGCTTCGCCAGCGCCACCCCAAGGGTGGTCTTGCCGCAGGCGGTGGGGCCCACGACGCAGACAATCTTACCGCCCATGGTCAGAACCTCCGGGCCGGGGGCCACGCGGCGGCAGGGCGGCCGAGATAAAAAATTTCATATCAGTCCTCGTCCAGCACCGTGGTGACGACGGGCTTTCCCTCCCGGTCCAGCAGGGGCGTCAGGCCCCCGGCGTAACCGGCGTGGTGGAAGAGGTAGTTCACCCCGGTCTGCCGGTCCACCAGGATCTTGGTCTCTGTGGCAAATGTGCTCTGGCTGTATTGTTCGAGAAAGCGGTGGTCCTTTTTCGCCATGGGGGCACCTCCTGTCTGAGTGGGGCGGCTGGTTTGGGAGCAGGGGAAGCTGCTCCCTGCTATGCCCGCTTGAACATCTTCTCCAGGTCATATTTGGTGAGCTTCACCGCCACAGGGCGGCCGTGGGGGCAGTACTTCACCTCACCGCTCTGCACCTTCTCCACCAGCGCCCGCAGCTCCGCCGGGTCACTGGTCCAGCCGCCCTTGATGGCGGCCTTGCAGGCCATGGTGTGCAGCGCCTTCTCTCGCCGCTCCTCCGGGGAGCGGCCCGTCCGCAGGCTCTCCGCCAGCTCCTCCAGGGTGGAGGAGACGTCCTCCGCGCCGATGTCCGCCGGGACCTCCCGCACCAGCACCGCGCCGCCGCCGAAGTCCTCGCAGCCAAAGCCCAGCTGCTCCAGAAGAGGCAGGTTTTCCAGCAGCAGCGCCCCGTCCTCCCGGCTGAGCTCCGCCGCCACAGGCTGGAGCAGGGCCTGCCGCATGGGGGGGACCTCCGCCGCCTTCAGCCGGTCGAAGTTCACCCGCTCGTGGGCGGCGTGCTTGTCGATGAGGTAGACGCAGCCGTCGGCGCTCTCGCAGACAATGTAGGTGCGGAGCACCTCCCCGGCGACGCGCCAGGGGGCCTCCCGCTCCGGCTCCAGCGTCTGCTGGCCGTCCGGCCGGTCCGCCGGAATGGCGGGCACCGGCGCCCGCCGGGGGGCCGCCGGGGGTTCCGGTGCCGCCGCGGGCGGCGGGACGGCGGGCGTCTCCCGCCGGGGAGGCGGGGAAACCACCGAGGGCGGCGCGCCGAAGCTGCCCCGCACGGGGGCGGCGGGCCGTTCGCCGGAGGTCCGGAAGGGGGTCCCGCCCCCGCTGTCGGAGAGCTTTGCCGGGGCCCTCCACTCCGTGTTCCAGCCGGGCCGGGACGGTTTCTCCGGGGCGGGGGCGGGACTGGCCCCCTGGGAGCGGTAGGTTTTGGCGTCCATGGACCGGAAGAAGTCCCCCCGGGGGTTCACCGTCTCCCCGGCCCCTCTCTCCGGCGGGGCAGCGGGGCCGCCCTGCCGCTCCAGGCTGTCCAGCACGGTGTGGTACACGGCGTCGAAGACCTCCCGCTCCCGGGCGAACTTCACCGCCGTTTTGGCGGGGTGGACGTTGACATCCACCGCGGACACCGGCAGCGTCACGGACAGCACGCAGCCGGGGAATTTTCCCTTCATGATCTGGTTGCGGTAGCCCTCCTCCAGCGCCGCCGTCAGCAGCTGGGACTTGATGAAGCGGCCGTTGACGAAGAACACCTGCATGGACCGGGAGCCCCGGCCCTGGAGGGGGGCGGTGACAAAGCCGGAGACGGCCGCCTCCCCGCCCCGGCCCTCCACCGGGACAAGGCCCTTCGCGAAGTCCCGGCCCAGGGCGGCGTAGACCGCGGAGGCCAGCTTTCCGTCCCCGGGGGTGTGGAGGGTCTCCGCGCCGTCCTTGACGAGCTTGAAGGAGACGTCCGGGTGGGACAGGGCCAGATGCTGCATGAGGCCCGCCACGGCGGCGGTCTCGGCGCTGTCCTTCCGCATGAATTTCAGCCGGGCGGGGGTGTTGAAAAAGAGGTCCCGCACGGAGATCGTCGTGCCCTCCGGGGCCCCGGCCTCCTCCACGCTCTCCGGCACGCCGCCCTCCAGCCGCAGCGAGGCGCCGCGCTCTGCCCCCCGCTGCCGGGTGAGGATCTCCACCCGGCTGACGGCGGAGATGGCCGCCAGGGCCTCCCCCCGGAAGCCCAGGGTGCCGATGCGCCCTAAGTCCTCCGGCGTGCGGAGCTTGCTGGTGGCGTGGCGGAGAAAGGCGGTGGGCAGCTCGCCGGGGGCGATGCCGCAGCCGTTGTCGGTGACGCGGATCAGGCCCATGCCGCCCCGGCGGATCTCCACCGCCACAGCGGAGCAGCCGGCGTCGATGGCGTTCTCCACCAGCTCCTTTACCACGCTGGCGGGGCGCTCCACCACCTCTCCGGCGGCGATCAGGTCGGCCACGTGGGCCTCCAGTTGGCGGATCTGGGGCATGGGGGACACCTCACTTTTTGGAATTTCAGGGGGATTGGGCGGGCCGCCGGGCCCCCGCGGGGGAGTGTTGAGGGGGAATGGGAGAGAGGCGGGTCCTCTGGGGGGACGCTGGCCTCAGAGCAGCAGCGAGGCGATCAGGGGGATGGTGACGATGGAGACCGCCGTGGTCAGGAGCGTGGCCTGGGCCATGGTCTCCGTGTCTCCGCCGTACTCCAGGGACAGCATGCTGCCGTTGATGGCCACGGGCATGGCCATCTCGATGACGGCGATGCCCAGCAGCATGGGCTCCGTCCCCAGGAGCTGGAGAATGGCGAACAGGAGCACGGGCAGCACCAGCAGCCGCAGGAGGGACAGGCACCAGAGCCTGGGGGATTTGAACACCTGTCCCACGGGCAGTCCCGCCAGCAGCGAGCCCACCACCAGCAGGGACAACGGCACCGTCACGTCCCCCACAAAGGCCAGGCACTCCCCCACGATGGCCGGGGGGCGGAAACGGGTCAGGGCGAAGAACAGCCCCAGCACGGCGGCCACGGTGCAGGGGGTCACCAGCTGCCTCCACCGGAAGCGTTTGGCCCCCGCCAGCATCAGCGGACCCAGGGTGTAGGACAGGAGGTTGAAGGGCATGGCCAGGATCACGGCGTAGAAGAGAGCCCCGGAGCCGAACAGGGCCGTGGCCACCGGATAGCCGATGAAGGCGATGTTGCCGAAGACCAGGCCGAACCGCCAGACGCCCCTCTGTCCCGATGTGCCCCCCAGAAAGCGGGGGGCGATGAGAGCGAAGATCATCTCCAGCAGGTAGAAAACCGCCGCCACCTCCAGGACGGCCAGGACCTCCCGGAGCTCCGGCAGGGTGTCCCCGGTGATGACCGCCGCCACGATCATGGCGGGCATGGTGAGGTTCAAAATCACCTTGGAGAGCCGCTGGTCCGTCTCGGCGTTGAAGTACCCCAGGCGGTGGGCCAGAAAGCCCATGGCCATGGCGAAGAGGATTACCAGCATCTCCCGGAGGGTGTCAAAAAAATTCATGGTATCTCTCTCGATTCTCTAGAAAATTTCCCGGGCCCGTCAGCCCATCATGGTCCAGATGGACAGGGCGTTGGCCGCCGCGTGGAGGGCCGCGGAGGCCCACAGCGTGCCGGAGTGCTCGTAGGCCCAGGCCAGCACCAGCCCGGGCACCAGGTACTGCACCATCAGCAGAAAGTAGGTGATGTCCCGGTTCACCACGGCGAACTGCCACACGTGGAGCAGGGCGAAGAGCAGACAGCTCACCAGATACGCCGCTGCCCGGCTGCGGCCCTTGAGGTTGCCGAACACCAGCCCCCGGAAGAGGGTCTCCTCTACAAAGGGGGCCAGGAACACCACGATCACCAGCGTCATGTGGGGCGCGCCGTCAACGCGGGCGGAGATGGTGATGTCGTTGAGGTTGGTGCGGGTGCCCACCGCCATGTGGATCAGGCGGTAGGCCAGCTCGTTGAGGCCGTACAGGGCCACCAGGCCCGCCAGCACCGTCTTGGCGGCGCCGTCCAGGTTGTCCAGCAGACGCCGGGAGGTCCGGGCCAGAAAGCCGTGGAAGATGATCACCGTCACGGCCAGGAGGATGTAGTAGTAGATCAGCGTCTCCAGGGCGTCGGAGAGGGTGATCCCCAGCAGCAGCTCCGCGAGGTCAAAGAGCGGCCCCGCGGCAAAGGGCAGCACCAGCAGGTAGACGGCGAAAAACACCGTCCCCGCGATCTGCTCCCCGGGCGACATATAGGCGCCGGATTTTCGTTTTGACATGGCGATTCCTCCGGGGGATGAGATGGGGGTGGGGCGGGCGCGGGGCGCGCCCCGCAGGTGTCCTGCCGGCGGATACGCATTTTTCGGCAGGCGGGCCGCCCCACAGCGGTCTATCGGTAGAAGAGCCGGCATGGGACGGCTTTCGGCAGGCGCGGGCATTTTCGCCGTAGGGGTCGCCGCCTTCGGCGACCCGTTCCCCGGCCCTCGGCGGCCCGTCTCCTGAAAAATGCCTGCTTCAGCGGGCCGCCCAGGGGGAGCGGCCCCTACGGAGCGAGCTTCTTTTTCAGCTCGTACAGCAGCGACATGGCCTCGATGGGCGTCAGGGTGTCCGGCTGACAGCGGCGGAGGGCGTCCAGCACCTCCCCCTCCCCCAGGGCGTCCAGGGAGACCTGGTCCTCCTCCCGCCGGGGCGGGGTATAGCGCACGCCGTTCTCCGACTCCAGCTCCGCCAGGATCTCCCGGGCCCGCTGGAGTACTTTCTCCGGCAGTCCCGCCAGCTTGGCCACCTCGATGCCGTAGCTGCGGTCCGCGCCGCCGGGGATGATCTTGCGCAGGAAGATGATGTCCTCCCCCCGGGCCTTCACGGCGATGTTGTAGTTCACCGCGCCGGGGAGGGTGTTCTCCAGCTCCGTCAGCTCGTGGTAGTGGGTGGCGAAGAGGGTCTTGGCCCTGGTCTTCTGGGCGCAGTGCTCCAGCACCGCCCGGGCGATGGACATGCCGTCAAAGGTGGAGGTGCCCCGGCCGATCTCGTCCAGGATCAGCAGGGAGTTCCTCGTGGCGCAGCGGAGAATGTCGGACACCTCCGTCATCTCCACCATGAAGGTGGACTGGCCGGCGGAGAGGTCGTCGCTGGCGCCGATGCGGGTGAAGATCCGGTCCACGATGCCGATGTGGGCGTGGGCGGCGGGGACGAAGCTGCCCATCTGGGCCAGCAGGACGATCAGCGCCACCTGGCGCATATAGGTGGACTTGCCCGCCATATTGGGGCCGGTGATGATGGCCACCCGGCCCTCCTTCTCCCCCATAAACGTATCGTTGGGCACGAAGAGGGCGTCTTTCAGCATCCGCTCCACCACCGGGTGGCGCCCCTCCCGGATCTCAATCACGCCGGACTCGTCCACGTCCGGGCGGCAGTAGCCCCCCCGCGCCGCCACGGCGGCCAGGGAGCACAGCGCGTCGGTCTCCGCCACGGCGGAGGCGGCCCGCTGGACACGGGGGGCGGCGGCGGAGATCTCCTCCCGCAGACGGGTGAAGAGCTCGTACTCCAGGGCCGTCACCCGCTCCGAGGCGGTGAGGATCTCGTGCTCCAGGTCCTTGAGCTCCTGGGTGATGTACCGTTCTGCGTTGGCCAGGGTCTGCTTGCGGATGTAGCCCTCCGGCACCTGGCCCCGGAAGGAGTTGGACACCTCGATGTAGTACCCGAAGACCTTGTTGTAGCCGATCTTCAAAGAGCGGATGCCGGTCTTCTCCTTCTCCCGGGCCTCCATCTCCGCGATGACGCCCTTGCCGCTTTTGAGGATGTACCGCAGGCGGTCCACCTCCCCGTCGAAGCCGTCCCGGATGAAGCCGCCCTCCCGGACGGAGAAGGGAGGCTCGTCGCAGATGGCCTCCGCCAAGTGGGCGCCGATGTCCTCCAGGGTGTCCAGGTCCGCCGTCAGCTCCGTGAGGCGGCGGTCGGGCAGGGCGGAGAGCTGCGCGCGGATGTCCGGCAGCTTTTCGATGGCGGCCCGGAGGGAGGCCATGTCCCTCCCCCCGGCGGAGCCGTAGACAATGCGGCCCAGAAGGCGCTCCATGTCCCCCAGGCCCGCCATGGCGGCGGTGAGCTCCTCCCGGGTGATGGTGTTTTCCACCAGGGCGGCCACGGCGGAGTTCCGCCGGTGGATGGCGGTGACGGACAGCAGCGGCCGCTCCAGCCAGCTCCGGAGGCACCGGCCGCCCATGGGGGTCTTCGTCCTGTCCAGCACCCAGAGGAGGCTGCCCTTTTTCTCCTTGCCGCGCAGGGTCTCCGTCAGCTCCAGGTTCCGCCGGGCGGTGAGGTCCAGCTCCATGAAGAGGCCCTGCTCGTAGTAGTCCAGGTCATTGATGTGGGAGAGGTCGGTCTTCTGGGTCTCGTAGAGGTAGCTGAGGAGCCCCCCCAGGGCCATGGCCGCCGCCGGGACGCCGGCGGGCAGGCGGGAAAAAGCCTCGTCCCCGAACTGCCTGCGGATGTTTTTCTCCGCCTCGTTCAGGAGAAAGCGGCGCTGGCCGCCGTTCTCCACCCGGCAGTGAAATTTCTCCCGCAGGGTCTCCGTCAGAGCGGTCTCGGAGAAGGCGCCGTCGTTTAAGATGGCCTCCGCCGGGGAGAAGCGGCCCAGCTCGTTGATGACGTGCTCCGCCCGGTCCTTTCCGGTAAAGGAGGTGAGGTGGGCCTTGCCGGTGGTGATGTCGCAGAAGGCGGCGGCGGCGGAGCGGGAGTCCAGATAGATGCCGCAGAGGAAGTTGCTGGACTTGTCGTCCAGACACGCGGCGTTGGTGACGGTGCCGGGGGTGACCACCCGGATGATGTCCCGCTTCACCAGCCCCTTGGCGGCGGCGGGGTCCTCCATCTGCTCGCAGATGGCGACCTTATAGCCCTTGGCGATGAGCCGGGCGATGTAGGCCTCGCTGGCGTGGTAGGGCACGCCGCACATGGGGATGCGCTCCTCCTCGGGCTTTGCGTGCTTGCCGTGGTCCCGGGAGGTGAGGGTCAGGTCCAGTTCCTTTGACGCAAGGCGCGCGTCGTCCTCGAACATCTCGTAGAAGTCGCCCAGGCGGAAGAAGAGGATGGAATCCGGGTTTTCCTTTTTGATCTCCAGATACTGCTTCATCATGGGGGTCAGGTCTGCCACTGGGGCACCTTCTTTCTGTTTCTGTTCCCATAGAGGCGGGGATATTGGATTCCTGCGGAATCCGCCCCACGGGGGCGGGACGGGGGGTATCCGCCCTTCGGGCGGGGGTGGGTTGTGCTCGCCCTGGCGGGCGGGGCGGGATTTCAGCCATGATGATGGCTGGTGCATTTGCACCCCCCATTTTCTCTTTTCTCCGCTTGTGGAGAAAAGAGAAAACGGGCCGTGCACGGTCCAAAAGAGAAAAGAGACGCCGGGGCGAGAATTTGACGTTCGTCAAATTTCGCCCAAGATACGGGGGCTGGCCTGAACCAGTGCCCATAAAACCCTGGCAGCCTTCTGCCGGGTGCGCTTGACAGCGTACCTTGCGGGGGCGCTCTGCCGCATTTGCTGGTACCTCCGAGGCTGTTTTGGTGCGTCGACGCATGGACTTCCTTCTCTTCCCGCGCTTCGCGCATGGTCTGTACCGTCTGGGAAGGTTTTTACCCCTAACGGTTTTCCCCGGCCTGCGGTACTTTCGATGGAACACCCCGTAGGGGCCGCCGCCCTCGGCGGCCCGTCCCCCAGTGCCCCCGGCACTTCCCGTAAATCGTTATTTTTCCGGAAAAACTAATTCATCTAAAGTGATGCCATAGAATTTTGCAATTTCAATCAGCGGCGTCAAACGAGGTTCTTGCTCCTCATATTCAAACCTCTGATAGGCGTGGAGACTGATATTCAGCGCCTTTGCAATATCTTTCTGTTTGATGCCTTTGCTTTCCCGCAGATATACAAGATGTTCAGAAAATTTCATATCTACCTCAGATTCCTCTTGACATTCCGGAACCGGAATATTACAATACAATTATAAAAATTCCGGTTTCGGAATGTCAGCATATTTTCTTGGAGTGGTATATGGAAGATTATATTGAAATTTTGCTGGAAGCACTGGAAGAACATGACCGGGAATATCTTGGATGGGACTATTTCGCTCAATCAGATTGGGCAATGGAGGCAATGGAAACTCTGAATCAAACACTTTCCCATGAACAGAAAGAACTATTTCGGGATTACGAAGAAAAGCAAAACGCGGCTGATTCCACAGGCAGGATGGCCTTTGCCCGCCAAGCCTTTTTGCTGGCAAAGGAAATCTACCGGTGACATTCGGTAGAAGTACAGACCATCCCAGACGGTGCGGACTATGCGCGAAGCGCGGGAAGCGGCGCTGGGGGCCTTGCGTCAAAGCACCAAAACACTCTCGATGGTACCAGCAAGTGCGGTGGAGCGCCAACGGGCGGTACGGGGTCAGCCGCACCCGGTAGAGGACCGGCAATTTACCTTGGCACCGGTTCAGACCAGCCCCCGTATCTTGGGCGAAATTTGACGAACGTCAAATTCTCGCCCCCACGTCTCTTTTCTCTTTTGGACCGTGCACGGCCCGTTTTCTCTTTTCTCCGCACGAGGAGAAAAGAGAAAATGGGGGGTGCAAATGCACCAGCCATCATCATGGCTGATTCCCACCCCCGCCCGCCAGGGCGAGAAAAAACCACTCCCACCCCGCAGGGGTGGTCACACCGGCTCCCCATAGAGCGCCCATGTATTACTCCCCGTAATCCTGACAGTGATAAACTGTCCAATCAGCGTTTTATCCCCGGTGAGCCTCACCAGCCGGTTTCCCTCCGTCCGGGAGGACAGGGGATGCTCGGGGTCATCACTGACCCCGTCCACCAGCACCCGCAGCTGTCTCCCCACATACCCGGCGTGAAGCGCCGCGGATCTCGCGTTCTGCACCGCCAGGAGCTTGTCAAACCACCTCTGCTTCTCCTCCCGGGGCACCGGGTCGGGGAGCTCCGCCGCCTTCGTCCCGGGACGGGGACTGTAGATGAAGGTGAAGAGGGCGTCAAAGTCCACCTCCTCCACCAGGGACACCGTGTCCATGGCCTCCGCCTCCGTCTCCCCGGGGAAGCCAATGATCACATCGCTGGTCACCACCAGCCCGGGCATCACGCTCCTGGCGTAGTGTACCAGGTCCAGATACTGCGCCCGGGTGTACCGGCGGTTCATCTCCCGCAAAATCCGGTCGTTGCCGGACTGGAAGGGCAGGTGCAGCTGCCTGGCCACGTGGCCGCACCGGGCCATGGTGTCAAAGAGCTTCCTCGTGGCGTCCTTGGGATGGCTGGACATGAAGCGGATCAGATACTCCCCGGGGATTTGGTCGATGTCCGCCAGGAGGTCGGCGAAGTCGTAGCCCAGGTCCAGGTCGTTTCCGTAGGAGTTCACGTTCTGGCCCAGGAGGGTGATGTCCTTATACCCCGCCTCCACCAGCTGCCGGACCTCCGAGAGCACGGCGGCGGGGTCCCGGCTCCGCTCCCGGCCCCGGACGTAGGGCACGATGCAGTAGGAGCAGAAGTTGTTGCACCCGTACATGACGGAGACCCAGGCCTTCACCCGGTCCTCCCGCACCGCCGGGATGCCCTCGGCGAGGCGCCCGTGCTCGTCCGCCACCGAGAAGACCCGCTTCTTCGTCTCGTAGACCTGCCAGAGGAGCTCCGGGAACTTCCACAGGGCGTGGGGGCCGAACACCAGGTCCACGTGGCGGTAGGACTCCCGCACCCGCCTGGCCACCCGCTCCTCCTGCGCCATGCACCCGCACAGGGCGATGACCTGTTCGGGGTTTTCTTTTTTTGTGTGGGTCAGCAGCCCCAGGTTTCCAAAGACCCGCTGCTCCGCGTGCTCCCGGACGGCGCAGGTGTTCAAAATCACCAGGTCCGCCTCTCTCGGCTCGGCGGTGAAGGTGAAGCCCATCCGCTCCAGCATCCCCATGAGCTTCTGGCCGTCCGCCACGTTCTGCTGGCAGCCGAAGGTGTCCACACAGGCCCGCGGGTGGGCCTCCCGGGCGGCGAACATCGCCCGGACCCGATCCCCGAATTCCCGCTGGCGGGCGAGGTCCGCCTCCGGCACCAGCACCTTTTCCCGTTCCAACTCCATCTCCTCCAGATTCGCATATAATAACTAAAATATCATAGCACAAAAGGGAGAAAAGCACAAGCGGGAAAATCGGTTGGGAATGTCCAAATACGCATTTCATCATTATGTTTTCCCAATAAGCCTTGCAGGGGCGATTATCAATCGCCCGTCCCCCCAGAGCTCCGGATTTCACGTGGACGGGCGGCTGATAGCCGCCCCTGCGAATTAAAATTTCCGAATAGACGCTCCCAATCGATTGTCCCTTTTAGGGAAAGTGCTGCCGGGATATAGATTCGGAAGTTTCCATATAAACCGGCTTGCTATGGCAATTGCCATGCATTATAATCAGTTCATCAAATCAAAAGTGGACGTGGTGATCATATTATATGAAAAGAGGCAAAAAACTGACAATTGCGGCAGCTCTTATTTTGGTTATCACCGCTGCTGTTCTTGGGTGGCTGCACTATTCAGCCAGACCATTTGAAAGAATGAATGCAGATGATATTGAAAAAATTACGGTATATGCGATTCCTCCAGAAAAAGAAGCTGTTCTTAGCGAGGCTGAAATTGAGAGTGTGGTTCCGCTTTTACAAAATCTGAAAATATCCAAGCCTGGATACGAGATATTTCTATTTGCAATGGGGATGGGTGGGCAAACCGTAAGATTTACGGTGCAAAAATCAGATGGCTCTACAATTGAAATATCCAATTTTGGAAATATTCTCATCACCATTGACAACATCAGTTACCAAGCGGATTATGAGTCAGCCGAGGCCATCAACAGGTTTGCCAATCAAGCGTTGGGAGACTGGTTTTTAATTCGATGACTCAGAATTTAGCGGGCGGTTACTCCTATGGAGCAGCTGCCCGTTTTATATATTTACCTTGAATTCTTTTGGCAGATGATATTGAGCAGCGGCAGTCTGATACTAGAACTTGTTAAAAAGGTTAAAAAACTTTTTAACCTTTTTATAGCGCCGAAGGCGCGTCAAGTTCTTATGAGACGCATTTTGCGCCGTTTTCGGCGCAAAATAGAAACGCACTCGTGCGTTTCTATTCTTGATAAAACTGAACAGTTTTATCAAGAATTCGTCTGAAAAGGGAAACTCGGTCAGAGGACGCGGTCCAGCGTCTGGAACAGCCGGCGGTACTGGTCCCGGTGCTCCGCCCGGCAGACGCAGTAGTAGGTGGCCTCCGCCCGGTCGTCCAGGATGGGGATCACCGCGCGGCCGGCCGGGACGCCCTCCCGGGCCATGTGGAGGTCGGAGACAAAGGAGGGAAAGGCCCCGGTCCCCGCCACCTCTCCGAAGGCGTCCCACTCGCTCATGACGAGAAAATGGGCGTTGGGCAGCCGCTCCCGGCAGAAGTCGTGCCAGAAGCCGATGTCCGTGTAGAGCAGGAGGTTCTGTCCGTCCAGGTCCGCCGGGGTGAGGGCCGTCCGCTCCGCCAGGGGATGGGACGGGGGGACGGAGAGAAACAGCCGCTCCTTCTGGAAGGGCAGGCCGTAGAGGCCCTCCCCCGGCGGGGTGTGGGTGATCACCAGCTGGTAGGCCCCCCGGGCCAGGCCGTCCAGCAGCGCCTGGTCGGAGTTTTTCAGCTCTGTGGAGACGGTCATCTGGGGATAGAGCCGGGCCAGACGGGGCGACAGGTCCCAGAGGGGCGCCGGGGCGCAGGTGCCCAGGGAGATGGTGCGGCGGCTCCGGTCAAAGAGGCGCAGCCGCTCCTCCAGGTCCCGGCTCTGCTCCAGCAGAGCCTCCCCCAGCTGGGCGGCCAGGACGCCGGTCTCGTTGAGGCGCAGGCGGTTCCTTGTCCGCTCAAAGAGGAGCACCCCCAGGTCCGCCTCCAGCTTTTTCATGGACTGGCTTAGGGCGGGCTGGGAGATGTGCAGCTCCTCCGCCGCCGCGGACAGGGTGCCCCGCCGGGCAAAGGCCGCCAGCTGCTCCAGAAGACCCAGTTCTACCACAGGGGATCGCTCCCTTCCCTCGAGTATTTGCTTTGATTATAGCACATTTGGAGATCGATATTGTACTTTTTGAAAAATTTTTGCTACCATGGGCACAGAACGATTGAAGGAGGTTATCCCGAAATGGATTGGATCACTCTGAACAACGGCGTAAAGATGCCCCTGGAGGGCTTCGGCGTGTTCCAGATTCCCGACCCGGCCCAGTGTGAGGGGGCGGTGCTGGACGCCCTCGCCGCCGGCTGCCGCCTGATCGACACCGCCGCCGCCTACATGAACGAGCGGGCGGTGGGGGCCGCCTTGAAGAAGGGCGGCGTTCCCCGGGAGGAGCTGTTCATCGCCACCAAGCTGTGGGTGCAGGACGCCAGCTATGAGGGGGCCAGGGCCGCCATCCGGCGCTCTCTGGACAACCTGGGGCTGGAGTATCTGGACCTGTACCTGATCCACCAGCCGCTGGGGGACTACGTGGGGGCCTACCGGGCCATGGAGGAGGCGTACCGGGAGGGTCTGCTGCGGGCCATCGGCGTGTGCAACTTCTACCCCGCCCGGCTGGCCGACCTGTGCGAGACGGTGGAGGTCATCCCCGCGGTGAACCAGGTGGAGCTGCACCCCTTCTTCCAGCAGGAGGACGCCCTGTCCCTGATGGGGGAGTACGGCGTGGCGCCGGAGGCCTGGGGGCCCTTTGCCGAGGGGAACTTCGGGATCTTCACCCATCCGGTGCTGACGGAGATCGGGGCGAAGTACGGCAAGTCCGCCGCCCAGACGGCCCTGCGGTGGAATGTCCAGCGGGGGGTGGTGGTGATCCCCAAGTCCGTCCGCAGGGAGCGGATGGAGGAGAATCTGGACATCTGGGACTTCCGGCTCTCTCAGGAGGACATGGAGAGAATCGCCGCCCTGGATGTGGGACACAGCGAGATCGTCAGCCACGACGACCCGGGGTTTATCCGGATGCTCCACGGGCTGAAGGTGCACGAGTGAACCACCCGGAACCGTGAAGAGAAGACCGCCCCGCCGGATGAACCATCCGGCGGGGCGGCTGTTTTTTTAGGCGCGGGTTCTTTGGCCTCCTCCATTGTCAGGACCCGGCCGCGGGACACCACTTTGCTGTCTGCCGCCAGCGCCGGTGTGGACATGACGCCGTGGGCGGCGTATCAGGGGCATTTCCCTCTATCTCCAATCAGCTGCTTAGATTTTGTTTTGGTTATCTAACTTTTCCTGCCCAAATAATAACCCTGTTCGTCATTTCGCTTATCGGATGTCCCTGATAATCGCCATACTCTCGCTCCATGACAAATCCTGCTTCATCTAACCATTTATGTATCTGCTCAAGTGCCGCAAAGTGCTTCTCAGATGGGATTTCCTGTACGAAAGTACTTCCATCCGCAAGTATCATATCAAACCTGCGGATATATCTGGCTATTCTGCTCTCTGTGTCATAGACATTATTAAGCAATGCCATTTTTCCAAAGTTTCCATGGCTGTCTGTACCTTCCCATACAATATTCGGATTGGGATTATGAAACCATTTCTCCGGATATTGCGGGTATGCGTAATCCACAAAAATGTGACCACCAACGGCTAACGCATCCGCGGACTTCTGAATCATCAGTTTTTGGGCTTGCTCATAATTCATATCAGACACAATATTGAATAAGAAATTAGCGCCTAAAGTTACAACGTCAAATCCGGCGCCCCAATCATCGTAAACCACATCGGCCTTATGCCATTTGACCTTTTCATTCGTGATTTTGTGTGCGATCCTTTTCAGCATATACTCATCAAAATCAAGCCCGGTTACATCGTGTCCCGCTTTTGCCACGGGAACCAGAAAACGCCCGCTGCCGCAGGCAATTTCCAAAACCTTTTTTGGCGCTGCACCCATAAGGGTGAGCGCGAGTTCAACATCATCCGTACAGGTTTCATTCAAGTCGTACATGTCAGCATTCCATTGGGCGATTATATCCTTTTCGTTATACATTTTTCCTCCAAATTATAGTGCGGGAGGGTTGAAATACAGCCGCCCGCCGGTTCAAATCATTCTGCTTTTCATACAAATCGTTGTGCTCTTTGCGTAGTTTTCCCGTGCGCTCCAACTGCACCCGCGCTCCCATTCGGCACCTGTTATATGGGGGTGTATTTTCTGCGCTTTCACAGGTCGAACCTTCGGAAATTGGTTAATATTCCAACCGTTATTTCTGGCCGCTTACCCTATTAGTATCAAAATAGTATCACAGAAGGCGGGGAAATACAACTGTATTCCCCCGCCGTAAGTTTACTCTTATCCTCTCACCCTTTGAATGAGGGCCTTGGCTTCCTCTTTTTTCAGTACCTTTCCATAGGACACCACTTTTCCATCCACCACCAGGGCCGGGGTAGTCATTACACCGTAGGCCGCAATTTGCGTGAAGTCCGTTACATGGTCGACAGCGGTGTCCATCCCCAGCTCCGCCAGCGCCTCACGGGCGGCCGTCTCCAAAGCGATGCACTTCGCGCATCCGGAACCCAGCACTTTGACCCCGGAAGCGGCTTTTGCCGCCTCTGCCTGTGCCATTGTTTCCGGGGTGCAGCCGCCGCCGCAGCAGCAGGATTTTGTTTCTTCTTTCTTCTTACTGAACAGTCCCATAATTGATTCCTCCTAAAAATTCATATCAGCAAAAATTGGAACGCATTGAACAGATAACCGACAATGATAATGCCAATGGTGCAGACGCTAATGAACAGTGCCAGCAGCTTCGGCTTCACGACCTTGCGGAGCATAATCAAAGACGGCAGACTCAGTGTTGTGACAGCCATCATAAAAGACAGAATTGTGCCCAGCTGCGCGCCCTTATAGAGCAGGGCCTCCGCCACGGGGATGGTGCCGAAAATATCCGCATACATGGGTACACCCACCAGCGTGGCAAGGATGACCCCGAACGGATTGCTGCCGCCTAACACCGCTTCAATCCAGCTTTCTGGAATCCAATTGTGAATGAATGCACCAATGCCCACGCCGATCAGGATATAAGGGAATACTTTCTTGAATGTGGAAACGACCTGTTCTTTGCCAAACTGAACTCGTTCCCGTTTGGTCAGTGTTGGGGATTCAATGTCCACGCCGCCAGCGTTGCGGATAAATTCCTCTACATAAGGCTCCATGTGAAGCTTCTCAATCAGGGTGCCGCCTGCCACAGCGATCACCAAGCCGACCACCACATAGATAATTGCAACTTTAGCACCGAAAATGCTGATTAGGAGGATAAGGCTGCCCAAGTCTACCATGGGGGAGGAGATCAGGAACGAGAATGTAACCCCCAGCGGCAGCCCGGCGCTGGTAAAGCCGATAAACAGAGGGATAGACGAGCAGGAGCAGAACGGTGTCACGGTACCCAGCAGGGCGGATATGACATTTGCGCCGACACCGTGAAACCGGCCCAATATCCGCCTGCTCCGTTCTGGCGGGAAATAACTTTGAATGTAAGAAATGATGAAAATCAGGAAGCAGAGCAGCGCCGTGATCTTCAACACGTCGTAGAGGAAAAACTGAACGCTCCCCCCTAATCGCCCTCCCACATTCAGCCCCAGCGCGGAAAGGCCTTTTCCAATCAGTTCATTCAGCCATTTCATGCCCAGGACCTGGTCCTGGATAAACCGCCATACACCCATAGGAAAACCTCACTTTCAAATTGTTGGATAACATATCAAAAATTTTTGATGTCTTGTGTTTAAGATAAACGCCACCTCACTACGATGGCGTTTATGTGTCACATGAAAAGCGTCTGTCCTCCTGGACCGCGTCCGGTGTAGTAATGGCCAGCAGCAGCTTCACGGCCTTATCCCTGCCGGCCTCACTCAGACGGTAATGCGTCCATTTGCCCTCCTGACGGCTCGCGACAAGTCCGGAATCACATAGGATTTTCATGTGATAGGACAGGCCGGACTGCGTCAGGTCCATTGGTTCCTGGAGAACACAGGCGCATTTCTCACCGCTTCGCAGCTGCTCCAGAATGGCGAGACGCTTGGGGTCGCACAGGGCTTTGAATACTTTTGCGTTTTCCTGGTGTGTTCCCATGTGACTACCTCAGATCAAAAATCATTGATATGTTTAGTATACGCACCAAAATCCGTTTTGTCAACAGCATAAGTAAAATATTTTTCTGGTTTACCCTGTCCCCGGCTGAATTTCCGCTTTGCTGTCCTCTGCGCCCACTCCTGCGCCTCCCGGCACGTGGAGTCTTCCACGGCTCGCTCCACTTCCTCCGGGTCAAGAGACCACTTTAGCCGCTCAAGTCCGACACCTGTAAAAAGGAAAGATTTCAGGGGGCCGGCAGATGCCGGCCCCCTGTACGCTTTTATTTCCACTCCATGCTGGACATCACATCTTAACGGATTTTACTTTGGGAATATGGTGCCCTATTCTTTTGATTATTTGATATGTCCATATGATCCAGCCTATACGATGGGCTGTTATCAAATTGTTATCAGGAATGATACGTGGAAGTGACAATTTTGCATTTTCTTCAGTAATTTGTAACCTTAATGATAACACAAAAAATGGTGAAATACAACTATATTTCACCGTTTTTTGTAAGAAAATGATTTCTCTTCGACAAGCATCTATTTTGTATATTTCAGGAATATATCACTGTCAACAACCAGCGGATAGATGGGCTGTTCACTGACCAGCGACTGCCGGACTGCGCGGGCAAACCACCCTCCCTGCATGTAGTGCTTTTGCACCACGGAAAGCCCTTTTCCCCCAATTGGGAAAAAGGGATAGTCTCAGCTCGGTTTCACAAAACTATCGATTGTATCGCCAACCTGTTCAATGTCTGAGTTTCCAAAATCAGACGGCTGTCCCGCTCCCAATAGGATAAGGGCATAGGACAACTCCGAAATATCGTCCTTACGCCGCATTTTATCATGGGAGGCCGCAGCTGCTTTCGTTATTTTTTTCCTATTTGGGCAGGGCAGAGCTGTCCCGTATATTCATGAGACTTGTTAGCATCTGGATATATTGTGCAAAGGTAATTCCGGACCTGTAATCCCCTGTATATCGTCAGAGGAACAATTTCCAGAGAGATTGCCTTTTCAATTTCTTTCATTTAAAAGTGGGAAATATGGCTCGGTTCAGATATGCCATTCTGCGCTGATTTATTGGATCCACTCTGGCTGTCTCCCTCGAAATTTTTTGCACAGCCAACAGCCGATACTAAGGAACCACTGATTAAAGCCTCCGGCAAATACGTAAGCAATTGAAATTGAATGCAACACCGAAAGAATAGGGACCGTATTGGGTGGAAAACACCCATTTTCCCTCTCCCATCCGCTCTAAAGGGCGCAGAAACTCCAGGCGGGGTTCAGGGAACCGCCCGCCCGGGCAAGCATATACAAGTTTGCGCTGGCGAAGAGCACACGTAATCGGTTGAGATTTTTCGCCGCCCTCGGTAAACCGTCCGTCTTTTGGGAACCAAAGATGTTCTTTACAATGCGGTAGGGATGTTCCACCTTGCAGCGTACAGCGGATTTGCGGTTCTCAATATGACGTTCCCAGTCAATGGTGTTGTCGGAAACCCTGGGTGGCCGGCCCGGACGGCGGTTGATTCGATATTCGATGGCGGAAAGCCGGGGGTCCTGTTTGATCTCTTCCCATTTTTCCAGTCCCAGATATGCGCTGTCCCTGTAGACGACCTCGTCATCCTCCCGCAGCAGCTTCGCCGCCACGGTGACGTCATGGCCATTGGCGGGCTTCCACCGTATGGAAAAGCCGCTGCCCGCGTCCACGCCAGTATGGCATTTCATGCCGAAATGCCACTGACTGCCCTTCTTTGTCTGGTGCGTTTCGGGGGCCCGCTTCTTTTCCGCGTCCTTGATGGAGCTGGGCGCGCTGATCAGCGTGGCGTCCACAACCCTGCCACCCCGCATCATCCGTCCCGTCTGCTCCAGACAGCGGTTGATGGCGTCGAGAAACAGTTTCCCAATCTCGTGTTCCTCCAGCAGATGCCGGAAATGCGGTGGCGTGGTGGCGTCCAGGACATCCTGTTCCAAAAAATTAATCCCCATGAATTTCCGCATGGCGTAGCTGTCGTAAATGGCGTCCTCCACGCCCTCGTCCGACAGGCTGAACCAGCACTGCGGCAGATACATCCGCAGCATGATCTCAATCTCAATGGGTGGCTGGCCCCGTTTCCCCGCTGGATAGTACGGCCTGATGATACCTATCCATTCTTCCCATGGGATGATCTCGCCCATGATCTCCAGAAATTCTTCCCGCTTCGTTTTCTTCTTCCGGCAGCTGCATTCCATATCGCTGAAACTCTCCTGCTTCATTTCATTCGCCCCTGTCCTTTTATTGTACCACACTTTCCTGGCGGGGGAGGGATTAAATCAGTGCTTCCCTAATATTACGACCGATAGGAGAATAAAAAGAATTCATTTTTCCGTACAAAAATACCTCCACTACTGCTTCTGCTCAGGTCCTCAAGGCCTGAACCTAATTCCCTCAATTTTCAGTTTGCCGCCCTTATTATAACGGTAAAAGCACCGATAAGGTACAATAAGATGCGCAAATTAAGAAAAGAGACATGGTTTGCAGGCCTCTGGTAGAATGAAGGTGGGACACACCATTCTGAGAGGAGACTGTAAACCATGTCAGTGAGCTGAATAAGAAAGCATATGTCCACATTGAGGATTGGCGCAACCGACCCTTACAAGGCGGACACTATCCGTATGTGTATATGCATGTATGCATGTGTATGTGTATGGGATCTATCTGTGGCGCAACTGGGACGGAGAGTATGAGAATGTAGCGATTCTGGTGGCGATTGCGGTAAATGAGGACGGATACCGTGAAGTTCTTGGCGCCGCTGAGGGTATGAAAGAGGACAAGGCCAGTTTGGTCAGCTTGTTTCAGTGGCTGCGTGGCCGTGGCATGGACGGTGTAAAGCTTGGTGGTTGGGGACAAGTGCCTTGGGATGCTGGAGGCTGTGGGAGAGGTGTTCCCGGAGGCCAAATACCAGCGGTGTACCGTTCATTTCTACCGCAATGTATTTTCCTGTGACACCGCGCTCTAAGGTAAAGCTGGTGGCCAAGATGCTCAAGGCGATCCACGCCCAGGAAAGCAAAAGAGCTGCTCGGGAAAGGGCCAAAGCTGTAGCGGAGGAACTGCGTTCCATGAAGCTGAAAGAGGCCGCCAAGAAGGTAGAAGACAGTATTGAGAAGACGCTTGTCTATTTTGATTTTCCCTGCGAACACTGGACTCGTATTCACACCAACAATGTCATTGAACGTCCCAATCGGGAGATCCGCCGCCGTACCAGGGTGGTGGGCTGCTTCCCGGATGGTAATCCTGCCCTCATGCTGGTCTGCGCCAGGCTTCGTCATGTAGCCGGCACCCAGTGGGGTAACAAGAAGTACATGAATATGAAGCACTTAGAGGCAGCTCTGGAAGACGCTTCTATTGCCAGCTGACTTTATCCTGCCAGAGTCTGCAAACTATTTTGGGCATAACTCTTGACATTACCAAGCACCCGCTGACAGGCATAAATCGGGAGAGGGACGTGGCCAAAGAAAGAGTTTGTAGGGGAAAAGACAGAGCCCCTCCCCCACAAACTTTCGTGATAAACTTTGCCAATTGGACCTTCTCCCATTTTCCATATAATTGGGCAGTGTGTGCTGCTTTTCGGAAAGGGTTTAGTCTATCCCAAAAGCGGCGACTCCATTTTTGTGCTGATTTTGTCGGAGGAAACGGGGGGCCATGCCTTGCGCACTTTGCGGTTCTATATGGAAGGTTGTCATTCAGGATCATTGAACTGATTGGTGGTGAGCAAGGTCGTACCATTAGATTATTTCTGAAATGTATGACTTGAAGTCTTGTGGCAGACACTCAGCGGATTGCGCCATCCTTGAACTTTACGATGACGATGTCGTTCCAGCAGATGATAGAACCCTGTTCCGGATAGTTTGGCATGGTATCCAGAATGCCGGACTCGGTAATAAGCGTCCTTTCTTCCGCCCCGACACAACGGTAGCCTATTCCGGCAACCTGAATGAAAAACCGATGTGTCGCATAGTTTCCAATCAGAGAGGGGAGACTTGTTCCGCCCAGGCTGTCCAGGCCGAAGTTGCTGAAAATACCAGAAACGGTAGAGTCAGGAGTGCCTACGAAGGCGACAGGCATATCCTTCGTATACCCTTCTATGGATTCAATATGGCCGAATACCCGGCTTGCCAATACCATGGAATGGTCGTAACAGAGCTGCATTCGGTAATAGGCCATATTGTCTACGCAGATGGTTCCCCAGACCAGCACTAAGCACAGCGACATGGAGATTGCTTGGACGCCGAAGCCTGCCCAGCTGTTTTTGATGTTCCGCACGGCCATTTCCAGCAGTTTGATGCAGAATACATAATACAGGACATACGGATACAGCACATTCATATATAGTGCTTCCGTGGAGAGGATGGAGGTCAGGCTCAGCGCCGGTGGGATTATCAAGGCACCAATTGCAGTCAATATCAGCGCCGCCGGCCGCTTCCAAAGTTTTCTGGAAAAACAGAGATACAGCCCCGCCAGGAAAGCCAGGATCACCAGGAGTCGCTGCGCATAAAGCAGAGGCTTTATAAGATAGGCGGCCCGCCAGAAGAAGGTTAGGAAATCCCGGTAGGCCTGGGGGATAGAACGGAGGTAGAGGCCGATGTTTTGGAATCCCAAGGTATCCAGGCCCTTGAAACCTGTGAGGAGTTCCGTGCCGGTTGTATGCAGGCAGAGCAGGAGGATCGCGTAGTACAAGGTCATACCGCCCAGGAGCGTCAGGATGTACCGAATCCCCCGTTTGACAACGTCAAGGATATTCTCCTGTCCTAGCAGCCGCAGGACGCAGTCAAACAGTAATAGTCCGATGGTAAGGGAGATATAGGACTGGTACAGCCCCATGGCGATGGCCAGCAGCGGCAAGGCCGGAATCCAGCCCCAGCGGAATTGTTTTACACACAAAGCCCCGGCGGCGGCAAACAGTGACGCCTCCAAAAACCACTCGTTGCAGTAAGCCAGCGACGTGGTGACGGTAGGATAGACCGCCATAAATCCGGCGGCCAAAACAACGCCGGAAAAGGAGGAAAACGAGAGCAGATACACCGTGATCCCAGCGGCAACAGACAAAGCTAAAATAGAAAGGAATCCCTGGATAACCGGAAGCTGAAGTGGCGTACCTAGCTTCGCCAGCGATTCCGCCGCCCAACGGCCCATAAAAAGGTAATTCTTCTTACTTGAAAAGGTCGACATGCTGTCGTGGTTGAGAAGAATATTGGTGAAATTAAACAGATGGGTAATGGTTCCGAAGATTATGGCGGACAGGAAACCGGTTTTGAAATTCCACGGCAGCTTCGCCCACAGCACTGGAATAGAGGGCGGCGGGCTGTCCAAGGGTTTGATCCTCTTTATTAGCATAAATGCACACTCCTCCATATTTTCATATTGTTGACTTTGGCACAAACAGCATCGAAATGCAGCGCGTTCTTCCGCAAGTATGCCGCGTATGGTTCCACGTCCTCCGGTCGGCCCTGGAGTTCCGGCGAGACGAGGCAGGTCTTGTAGCCCAGGCGGCGCAAATCCTCCAGCCCGGCGCGGTCTACGGGGAGCTTCGTGAAACAGTCTACCCAGACCCAATTGGCCCGGCCCGCCATATTCCGGATGGTGTCCATTCCCTCGTATTCCGACAGGCGCAGGGCCAGGTTTCTCTCCCCCTGTCCACTCAGCAGGCAGATCATGGGAAAGGAACTGTCCAGAAAGAAGTACTCCCGGATTTTGTATTGCTTCAGCATCTCCAATATTTTCAGCTCGATCCGCTCGCTTTTAATGTTCAGGATCATCAGGCCATGGTGGTAATGCTGGAGATAATCCTCAAAATCGTCTCCCGGTTCAAAAGGGTTGTGGGAGATATAAATTCTGCCGTCCAGGCTGTCCCGCAAATCCAGCTCTACGCCGTACTCCTCCGGCAGGGTGGCAAGCTCGCGGACTGTGTTGATTCTGTGAACGATGTATCGCATGAGAAAATCCCCTTTCCGTTTTCTGGATATTAAAATTGATCTTGGACTACACGGCGGTATAACAGCAGCTGAAACCCCTCGCCATGGATTCTATTAACAGCTTCATAATTGGGATCATGTTGATAAAGATAAATATTCGCCACATCTGGCATGGTAGTAAAGGCATCCGGCAAGATAAAGATCACATACTCAAATTCGTCAGCTTTGTAGCCCTCAAGGGACTCCATGCGCTTCCAAGCCCAAAAATCTGTTTTGTATAAGGGATCCACAAACATCATGGCAGTACGGAATATATAGGGATTTTCAATAGAGGGCCAGTGATAGCCAGTGCGGGAATAGGGGATTGGATAAAACCGCTTTACGGCGCATTCAATGAAAAATGTAGAGTCCCCAATATCTTCAATGAGGTGCATAGTTCCTTCGTATATGTCGTTTTCATGCTCCTCCAGGGTATCAATTGCCCTTTGGGTGGCATCGTGCCATTTGGCCTGGGTGGGGATGTAGACCACAAAAGCAGAGAAAAGCTGCAAAACCAGTACGGCGCTTATCACAAGTTTTGCGGCCCTGCGGAGGGGGAATCCCTCATGCAGCAGGAACATGGCAAACGTAATGATAAAGCCGCCGAAAGGGAAACCGTGCCATGGGTATCCGGGTGAAAATCGCTTTATATAGATACACAGCATCAGGAACATGAAGGATGAAACGGCTAGATAGCGGAACTTCTTTGCTAAAATCGGGAAAACAGCCAGGATTAAGAACGTCGCTCCCAGGGACATGACCGCCAGGTGGAATGGCAGGAGGTTTACATGATCCCAGGCTAAGCTGTTTTTTGTAAGGAAAAAATCTGTGAGGCCGCATCTCGCCGGATAGGCAAGCAGTCCCACCAGCGTTTCCCGCGGCCGCAACAGCAGGTTAAAGTTTCCGCCAATATAGCCTGCGGCAAATAAAATAAGGCTGGAGAGGAAAGATTTTATGGAGTGAACTCTGGAAAAGAAAAGTCCTCTAGTCTCGTCGTTACAAAGGATGAGCAGGCCAAGACCGGCAACCAGGAAAATATTATAGGGCTTCCAGGAAAGGGTGAGGCCCATGGCGGCGGCAAAGAGGAGCCAGGGCTTTTGGGTATCCAGACCTGCCCTGCCGTTTATCAGCGCCTTGCCCAAAAGCATTAGACAAATGCTGTAGGTGTAAATGGTAAACGGCCATTCGTAGAACAGTTTTCCATAAAAGTAATACCAGACGCAACAGGACATCATGATGGCGATGGAAATTGCAAAGTTTCTATTTGTGGGGGCGAATACCCGGTCATAGAATACTAGGATATTATAGATAGAAGCCGCTATGAGCGCCAGGCAGAAGAAGTGAAGTGCCTCCGGGATGAATGTTCCAAGCCCGGCTAATAACATAAAAAGAGAGGAAAATCCAGTAAATGCAGGCTGCCCCTTCACGGCATTAGCCGCATATAATCTGAAGTCCGGAGCGAAATAGTCCAATTGATAATATTTGAGCATAGAAAGAAAGTAAACAGCCGCTATCAGCAAAGCGACCAATAGACGCGGCTCTCTTCGGATAAACTCTCTGATTTTTTCTGTCATGGTGTTAGCCTCCTGCTGGCGGCTATCTCATCTACCATATTAGAGTAGGTATCCAATGAGCCGGTCAGTTTGCCCAAGGGCTTCAGCACCGTCGACATCAGCTTTGCCTTCCATGTAGGGGCATACGTTCCGTTCCCTGTCTCCGCAATGAACCCGGAGACTATAGCGTCGTGGACGCGCTTTTCAAATATTTCCTTAGAGAAGACCTCCTCCATCTCTCCGATGTCGATTTCGTCCTCGTCTGCCGCGTAAAAAGCGATGTGGTAGGAGATGCTCCGGTCGATGAACGTAGGGCCGAACACCGACAGGAGGATCAGTCCGAACAGGTAGACGAGAACCGTCAAAAAAATGCAGAAGCGATTATCAGGCGAATTTCCTTCCTTCCTTCCTTCCTTCCTTCCTTCCTTCCTTCCTTCCTTCCTTCGAACAATCGTTCTGCTGAAAAAGCGGAAATTACCGCGCTGACGGGAACAATTATAAGCGAAGCGATAAATATGATGGGATCCTTGGAGAGTCTGGTGTAAACGCCGATTAGAACGAGATAGAGAAGGACGGCTATTATTCCGCCGCATATCAATTGCAGGAGCTTTTTCCCCAGCATCAGCAAATACCCCCCTTTTTCAATTTCCGGCTGAAGCCGATGGTTCGTTTGATGAACTTCCATTTGGAACCCAGCCCCGTGTTCCATTTGGACTCCCCGTGAAGGCGTTCCGGGAACTGTACCGGGAAACGGACAATTTCCAAGCCTCTCTCCCCTGCCATATAGGCCGCATACAGGTCCAAAGCAAAGTCGTAGGGCGGGTTTTTCCAGCTTTCAAAAAACACCTTGGGAAAGAGGTTGGGCTGGGCGTTGATGTCGCTCATCCGCCGCCCCAGGTAGAACGTTTCAAAGACGCCCATGCCGAAAGTGAAGAACTCGTCGGCCAGGGGCCTGCCTTTCCGGTTCCCCTTCACGTAGACGTCCCGGCCCTGACGGGACTTTACAAGCTCCCACGCCCTGACCACGTCCGCCGGGTCTGTTTGCAGATCCGCGTGGCTCCAGCCGATATAGTCCGTATTGCAGGACCGGAGACCCTGGAGAATGCCGTAGCCGTAGCCTTGGTTGACCTCCACCGTAACCAGCCGGGCAAAGGGGCGGTCCGGAAGCAACGCCCGGAACACCTCCGCTGAGCCGTCGGTGGAGCCGTTGTCCACTAACACCACGGTGATACCCTCCGTGATGACCTGGGAAAAACGCTCCAGCAGCAGCGGAAGGTTTTCTTTCTCATTGTAGCAGGGAATTACGATGGAAAGCGTCACAGTTAAGCCCCCTTATTGAGAATCACTTCTGTTCCACATAAATCACATAACAGTTGTTTTCTGCGGCGATGAGCTTGCGCCCGTTTTCCCCGGTCAACGCCTGTTCATAAATTGAGCGTGCTGCACTGTTATTGAGTGCCAGATTTGAGATATACGCTATAATTGGATATTGTTTCTCATCCCGCAGAACCCAGAGAGAGCCGCCCGGATATAAAGCGCAAGGTTCTATTATGGGATACTGAGTATAATCCGGGTACATTTTCGTATATTTGTCTACCACTGAGCGGTACTGGTCAATGATAGACATCTGGTAAATTGCCTCATTTTTAGAGGAAATCTGGTAGGATAAATCCTCTCGGAGCCATAGAAAATTTGTGCCTCCCAGCAGGAGAACCGCAATGGCCGCGGCAACTCGCGGTTTTTTGAATTTGGCGCTTAGCAATTCAGAGGGAATCGACATAGCAGCGAAAAAATGACTGAGAGAAGATACCAACCGAGGAACGTGCTTCCAAAGAAGCATAGATATATTTGTGACAATGTTGCGGCTGTAGCCGCAATAGCCCGGGCTCTGGAGCTTTTGTCGATGATTCCAAGACACGGGAGCAGTATCAGGACGGGAAGAGAGATGATAAAACGGGACAGGCCACTGCAGTTAACTAGATCCCAGGCAAGATCCATCTGTGGAACACTTCCTAGAATACGGCGAAGCCAGCCCGCTGGGTCAGAATTCCCGGCCTGCGTAAACTGCCCAGGATTTTCACGGAATGACACAGAGTCATACAACAAATGGGGGCATCCTATCATATATCCTGCCGCAAAGGCGGCAAGGGCGGCAAGCCCGGCAAGCCCGCACAGCACGATTTGATTGATCACAGAGGACGCGGAAGCTCCTGACGAGAGACGGTCTGCGGCAATGTAGACGTCAGTAAATACCCCAAAGACAATATAATAAGCTTTAAAGGAAGCCGCAGTACCCATAAAAAGGAAGCCCAAATATATATCGGAGACGCGGCGGAAGCGGTTCTATGTCCGTTTGTCTGCGCAATCTTGCTTATCATGGTGTATGGTAAGTTGTTTGTAAGCAAATAGGGACAACGCCGTTCCGGTAACACAAATTAACTGCCCCAAAATCTCCGGTCCGATGATCTTGCCTGTAAACCAGATGACCGGGCTGGAAAATGTGATGGTAAGAAGAGGGATGATTTGGAGAAAAGAATAGCGGAAAAACTTCTTCGCAAGAAGAAAGGTAACCGCGATGGAAGAAAAGAGCGCCAACGCCGCAGCCAGCCGCGGGAGGATCATATCCCATGCGAGAGCCTGTGGAGGATGCTGTCAAACAGCCAGTAGCCGGAACCATCCCAGAGTATTCGGCAGACGGAGATAGTCGAAAAGGGAGGAGCACTGCACCCCGCCCATGATGTTCCAGAAATTCTTCTCATCCGGCACAATAGCTTCCGTATGCAGGACGTAAACCCACAAAATATAGGCCCCATAAATGACCGCGATCAAAACATACAGGGCACTGATCACTTTTTTGCGGTTAAATTTTTATTTGCGGCTTGTTTAGAGCACCCATCAGTTCTTTCTCCTATCGAAACACAAAGAATTTCTGACCCAAAAAGTTTATCACCGTACTGACGCCGGTGGCGAACAGATACGCCAGAAGGTACAGGCCGGTTACTTCTATGACCAGCTTATTGACCAGCGTATTGGCGCAGGCGGAGCCTGCATACAGCAGGATATACCGGATGACCTCTGTTCCGGAGAGCGTTTTTCGTTCAAAGGTCCAGAACTTGTTGATGAGAAACCCCACCGCCGCCCCGGTTACATAGGACACCGCTTTCGAGGGGGACAGGCCCAGACCGGCCCACTCAAGGAGCCGGTACAGCGTAAAGTCCACCAGTGTGGCGGAGCCGCCACCAATGAGAAACCGCAGCAGTTCTTTTTTCTTGATTTCCTTCAGGTTCATCCTGTGACCCAGTCCTTTACCTCGCTGATTGACCGGATGGCGTCCACCTCCGCCGGTATGGGCCTGTCCGGCTCCGGAACCAGCAACAGCGGCTTTATGCCGGCCATTCGGGCGCCCAGATAGTCCTTTTCGTAGCTGTCCCCTACGAAGAGCGTTTCTCCCGCCGGTACGCCGGATTTTTCCAGGCATAACTGGAATATCCCTGGGGAGGGCTTCTCCACCCCCGCTTCCTCGCTGGTAACGAGACAGTCGACCCAATCCGCCAGCCTCAGCCGCTCCAGCTTCCGGTGCTGGATATGGGCGGTGAGGTCGGTACATATGCCAACCTGGATTCCCCGTTCCCGGCAGAACGCCAGCGTTTCCAAAACGCCGTCCCGCGGCGCAATATGCTCCAGCATATAGTCCCAGAATATATTATAAAGGTATATCGCGTCTATGGCGGGCGGGCGGCCCAATCGCTCCAGCGCCCGTTGGATGTACAGCAAGCGGTTGTGCCGCGCCGCACAGTCCGGAAGCCTTGCTTTGACGTCTTCCCGTCCCTGCCGGTATGCTGCCCGGGCAGTGTCGGCGGGGATGTCGCAGCGGGCGGACAGAGCGGAAACCAAGGCATCAGCTGCCGCTGCGTTGACCGCCTCATAGTCGTAAAGGGTGTCGTCCAGGTCGAAAAATACACATCGTATCATCACATGGGCCTCCTGACACGGCTGTTGATAAGCAGAAGCATGACAAGGGCCACCACACCCTGAATGTTCTCGCTGTATTCCAGCTTTTCCAGGGTGAGCTCGTCCAAGTCTGGAATTAAGCGCATGGCTATGGCGTTGAAATCCAGGGATTTCCCCGCTAGCTCCCGGCCATCCACCGTCAGAATCTGCTTCTCCAGATCTCGGCTGTACGAATGGGGGACGGTAATCCCGCAGGCCCGCAGTTCCGAAATCAGGGGCTCAACATCCACGCTGGAGTCGAATTTCAGCCGGACGCTGAGGACGACCGTGTGGTCTGTCTGCCGGCAGTCGCTCAGCTCCGAATCGAAGTAGCGAACAATGACGTCGGCATATTGTTTTTGAGGATGGATGTATTTTTCGGCGTCCTCAATCCGCTCCTGGATCTTGGCCAAGGCCTCTTCCACCGTCTGGCCCCGTTTGCTGGTATCCCGCCGGAGCTTCCAGTACCGGCGCAAGGTCTCGTCGGCGTCCATATAGACTTTGAAGTCCAGGTGTTCCCGGGCCTGGGGGAGGTACAAAGAGTGCAGACCGCACAGGAATACATATTTTTTGGCTGTGATTCGCTTTGGAGTCAGGAACTTCCCGGTGGTGTGGTCATAATCTGCCCTGCGAATGGAGCCTCCCAGCCGCAGCTCCGTCAGATTCTGGGCCTGGCGGTAGAGGTAGTTGGCGTTGGGGTCCAAATGGGTGAACTGTTCCCACATGGGGGCGCCCCGCTCCCAGCGGTGGTCGCCGTCCCCCTCCAGGCACTGCACCTGCCCGGCGCCCAAGGTGTGTTCCATCATCTCTACAAAGGTGGTTTTCCCGCTGCCGCTGTCTCCAGTGACGCCGATGGTGATGGGCATATTCCGACGCTGGTAGAACACATTTCTCGAAATGCCCAGAGAGTACATCTGCCAAACAAGGTAGAAGAGGATTGCGCACATGCAGGTAAATACAGTCGAGGTCAGAGTGGGGCTGCCCAGCTTGAGCCAGGACAGGTCTCTGCCCAGGAAATATAGATCCGTATAGCCCGCATGGTGGAGAAACGTGAAATAGAGCAGATACAGCAGGTTTAATGCGGCGTAGATCGTGAGATTGGAGTACTTCCCCTGGGAAACCATGGTGAAGAAGATGGCGGCGAAGGGCACAACCCACACATACCAGCCCGGCATCGGACGGCAGAGGGCCAGCAGCAGGGAAAAGACGATGCCGCACAGGAAAATCAGCAGATCGTCATTGATAACCCGTACATTATAGGCAACCAGATAGACCAGGGACACCGCCACGATCGGGACATACAGCCATACGTCCCCAACGGGGACGGCAAATCGCGTTACCACAGTTTGCTCAGCATTCCGGAATACGCCGTAGTACAGGCCCTCCGACCAGAAGGGCAGGACCCCCACCAGGATGACGCTCAGGGAAATAGCGGCGTACTGTCCCGCCTTCCGGATGCCGTATTTGTGCAGCACAAACAAAAGCAGCAACGGGAACGCCACGAGGATATGGGTTTTTGTCAGGAACGCCGCTGAGAAGAACAACGCCGACAGGCCCAGTCGGTGCCCGCCTACCCGGAGCAGATAAAAAAGCGCCCCAACAAAGAGAACAGTGGGGATGATGTCTAATTGACCGTGCATAAAGCATGCGTAAAGAATCACGGGGGAGCAGCCATACAGCACTGCTGTGTACCGCCGCCGGTGTGGGAACATCCGCAGGAGGAAGTACATCCCCAATCCGTCGAAAAGAAACAGGGGCAGCTTAAAGGCCAAGTTAGACAGCCATACGGCTTGGAATCCAAGGGCGGACAGTCCCCGTATCGCAAATCCTCCCACGCTCTCCAGAAGCAGCATCAACGGCGGATAGGGGAAAGAGGAGGGAAGCTCGTTTTCATAGTAGTACTGATATACGTTCCACTCTTCCCCGCCCAAGCCGGAGAGGAAGCGGTCCACAAAGGGGATAAACATTTGATCCTGGTAATCCGATGTGAACAGCGCCGCCAGCGTCGCCTTAAAAACCAAAAGGGCGGCCAGGAACCAGAATCCTCGGTTTTTCCATATGCTTTCCGGGAGGGAAAATTTATTTGTCCTCATGTCCACAACAACCGTCTCTCCGGATAAAACCCGCCTTCTTTCAAAAATGATTCCCAGTAGGCAAAGGCGCGAGTATAATCCTCATAGTCCTTCGGGGTACCCCAGCCGATGTACCGCTCTACGTCAAAAATCCGGGCGGTAAGGCCCAGTTCCAAGACATGGCGAATTACTTCATCCACATAGAATTCGCCATTGACACGGTCCTCCTCGGCAATCATCTTCTCCGCTGCCCGGACGAAATCCGAACCCCGGCGGAACCAGAACGCCGCCACTACCGCGTGGTCGTGGAAGGGGTCCTCTGATACTGGCTGCTTCACCGATACCCGGGTGATCCGCCCGGCCTTGTCAGGGACCATCCAACCGTAGGCATTTGGATTTTCCGCCAGCGCCGGATGGCGGGTATAGGTGAATACCACGGCGTCCGAGGCCGCGATCCGTTCCTCAAAAGCGGCCCTGTTGAATACCATGCCGTTATCACACCCGGCAATGAGCAGCTCTTCTCCGTTATTGATCTCCTCCTTCGCCAGCAGACACGTACTGGCCTGCCCTTCTGTCAGATGGTCCAAAGTCAGGAAGCGGGCCGCCGGGTAACAGCGCCGGATGGCTTCCTCCACGCCGCCGTCTCGGTGAAAATCCCGGTCAATATACAGGACGTTTCCCCCGTCAGGTGCTACGCCGGGAAGGTCCCGAGTGGCGCAGACCACCATGGGATATTCCCGCCCGTCTCGGCGGTCCCGGGTGGGAATGGCTGGCTTGTGGACCGTATAGCCCGCCTCGCGAAACCGGCTGCCGGCCCCCGCCATTGGTATCAATATGTTCATGCCGCTTACCTCCAGCTCAAAACATGAGCCATATAGAAATTATAATCCGCCATATCCTCCGGGGTCCCCCACTGGCAGAATCGCTTTACATTGGCAGGAACCCAGACCTTCCGTCCATCCTGCACCATGTAATTGTATGGGAGGCTGGCGTAATACTCGCTGTTCAACGCCGGACCACCGTTCATCAGTTTCTGGCAGTACTCCTTCAACAGCGCGCCGGTGCGGAAGTAGTAGATGCCCGGCGAGTGAAGCGCCTTTGTCTTGTCCTGTGCAAAGGAGTACTTCTCTCGAATTTCAATCAAGTTGTCTTCACTGTCCGTCAGGCAGGAGGCGTATAGGTTTTTCCTGACCATCAGGTGGGGGTGGTAGCCGGTGTAACAGGGGATGCAGCCGTCGCAGCCTCGCTCTGCTACATCCCGCTGGAACCTCGCCCAGTCCCATGTCATGTAGAAGTCGCAGTAGCTGATGGCGCAGGGCATTTCGTCCGGGATAGACGCCGCTGCCCGCAGGACATCATAGACCGGCCCCTTTTTCACCCAGTCCTGAATGGCAAAGATTTCCCCCTTCGGGGCCAAACGATGGAGCAGTTTTTCCATATCCTCCACCGTGTCCAAGTGCTCCTGGCGGCAGACAAACAGAAAGTCCTCCTGTCCGGGGAACATTCCCCTCACGATCCACTCGATGATCGGGACGCCGTTGACCCGGATCAAAGGCTTCAGCTCTTTATAGCCGGCGGCTACAAACCGGGAACCGTAGCCTGTCATAGGAATGATAATTTTCATATCGCAGACCTACCTCATGGTTTTTCTGTATTTCTCCGCATCCCAATCCAGCAGGAGATCCCGCTCCCCGTCCGGCAGGGGGCAGACATCCCGCCCACCGCCCCAGACGGCGGCCTCCGCGCTGAAAGCAAAGAGGCTCTCAACCTCCTTCGCCTTCCTCACGGTGGGGGCAATAGCATAAAATCCGCCCTGGAACAGGATGACAGACGGCGGCCCATACTGCTCCACGAAGGGACGGATATCCTCCGCTGTATAATTTTCCGGCAGCAACAATATCCGCTTCCCGCAGTAGACCACGCAGTCCGGGCTCAGGGCGTGGTCCCACAGGCGGCCAAGCGTGTGATAAGCGTTGTAGATCCGCCGGTCCTGCATGAGGCAGACGATCCGGTCACAGACACTGACGGAGCACAGCGCCTTCCAGAGGGCCGTGCAGGCCATCCAGGGGGCGCTGTTCATCCCCAGGGCGTGATTGACCCTGGCCAAGATATTCTCGTGGATGGCTATGGCTTCTTCCGCCGTCCCGGCGCTGACCAGGAGCCCATGGTTCTGGAAGAACGCCGCCTGAACCGGTTCCCCATCGTCCCGTTCCTTCCAGGCGGCGACAAACGCTTTGGCCAAATCAATACCGGGGGTGGCGTAGGGGACCAGAAGCGCCTCGGGAACGATGGCGCCTAGACGTTCCATCCCCCCCTGCCTGGCCGCCAGGACAGTGACCGGCAGCGAATGGGAGTGGATTGTGAATTCGCCGGTGATGGCGTGGAGGAATGTTTCGATAGACGGCCGTTTTCCCGCGATGAGGGAGTCGGCCAGCAGACGCCCTTCGTCTGCTTTTGTAATCTGCTCCAACGGGGTTGTATGGAAAAAATTCGCGATGACGCTGGGATCCACCACAGAGAAGCCCTGGGCCTCAGTGACTTCTGTCAGTTGATAACCGGAGGCCTTGATGTACATCCGTTTCAGACCGTCCTTTACGGAGGTGTTGCCGCCGCCAGCCTGGACGATGTCCTCCCGCATCCCGGCATATTGGGAGATTATTGCCAGAGCTTTCCGCCGATCCTGTGCCATGGGTCATACCTTCTTCATAGTGCAATGTTAAAATTGGATAATTTATGCAATCCCTAAAGTTGACAGCAGTGTTTCAAAATATTAAAGAAACGGTTCAGCTCCAGTTGAAAGCCTATCGCTAACCGCTGCGGCAGGAGCATTCGTTTTGGAGGAAGTTTCCGCTCTCGGATGTTTGTAATAGGTAAATACAATTCCATTTATCCATTTTCTCCCAAGAGAATGCAACGGGAAAGTGGATTTCAAAAGCAGACGGTGAGCCCGGCGTATACCGCGAGCGCCAGAAAAATGACTGGGTACTGTTGTTAATAAATAAGGAGCCAAATAGCAATACAACAGATTTGGACAGCAGCGAAGGAAGAGGCATTTTTTATGTAGCGCATAACAATACTGCACCATCTTTTAAGAAGCAGAAAATCATTCTCAACGAGATGGTGGAGTTTGTAGAGATATTTAACTTATTCTCGCAGGTGTTTTCTGTTTTTCTTTGGCGGAACGACCGGCATTATTCCCGCATCGACAGCCTTGAGAATGATTGCATCTGTATCATACCCTTGATTCGCTGGAAGGTATTCTGCCTGAAATCCCTCGATCAACTGCACTACAACTATGTAATCCACTATGGCACCAGAAGTGATAAAGAATCGCACTGGCATCGCGTGCATCCACGGCCAGATGTATCTTGGCGTTGAGCTCCCTTTTGTGCGGCCCATCGCTTGGTCTCTGCCCCATGCGCTAGCGGTGTCAGGATGTACTTTGACGTGGCTGGCGTCGATCATTGGCTACTCAAAGTCTATGTTGTCCACCAGAGCTTCCGGAATCTTTTCCCAGATTTCCTTGTCACGCCACCGGCAGAACCGACAGTGTATATTCTTCCAGTTTCCATACGTTTCCGGCCGGTGTCGCCACGGTGTCCTTGTGTGCAAGATCCAGAATAGGTCGCTGATGAACTGTCGGGTATCTCGGGCATTGCCTCCATGTGTCCCTTTTTCCACGATGGCATGTGGTCTAATTTTCTCCCACGCCTTGTCACTTATATCGTGCCTATCCTGTTCTCCTGCCTTTTTCTGCCCCTCCGCTGCTTTGAGGGTAATTATATCATATTTTTATTGACGACACCATCTGGGCCGATGACCACCGGGATCTCATAGGTTCCGTTGAAAGAAGAAAAGAATTTCAGCGCCCATCTGCCTGTGTTGGAATGTTCATTCAGAGTATTAAAGGGGCGGATTCTGTTATGGTTTGGCAACAAATTGGCAAAGAGGCGAAGATATATAAATGTACGATCATTCCGATTACAAGAGTGCCAGAAAGGGCGGCCTAAATTCATGTGAAAGGACTTCCTGAAATACCATGAAATTGAGGTAACTAGAGCAATTCCCAGAAATAATGAGAAAAAAGGAAGTGAGAACAGGGACCGCAGGGCAAGGCGGAGGACGCAGGCGGGCTGACGCCCGTCAAGGACGACAATGCAGCCATGTGGTTCCTGGACCGCTGAACTTTTCACAGTATTTTTGGGTATTGCTCTAGGACCACTTTTCCCTGGCTTTTAAAATTTCTTCCGTTTTCCTTGAGGAAAACGGAAGTGAAAAGCTAGCTTTTCACTAAAAAGTATTAATTATGATTTTATCAGATGATTCGACGCGGTGCATTCAATAACTGTACTCTAATCCAATGCTAATTTACAGCATAACTTCCACTCTGTCAAGCCGTATTTCCAAATTGGAAGTGTCCTACTCTGCGCATTTTATGATGAAATGGGTTGGTTTTTGCAAGATGCTGGACTTCTTTTCAACACTGGTGGACAGACGTTCCGGCTTGACAAGGAAATATTATAAGCTCTGCAAATGGAACACTCCCGCAGGAGGATGCTCCTTAGAGTGCCCTCCTGCTGTTTGTTACCTCGCCCCCCAGTTAAACTTCCGCTTTGCTTTCTTCTGCTCCCGCTCTTGTGCCTCCCGGCGTTTTGCGTCCTCCACGGCTCTCTCCACTTCCTCCGGGCCAAACGCCCGCCTGACCCGCTCAAAGTCGGCAACTGTCCTCCGCAGGGCCTTGTTCTCCATCTTCACCTCTTGTTAAGTGTTCGGACAGATTGGCGTTGCCCTCCCTTGCCCGTCCATAGTCACCCTGCAAACGCTCATACTTCCCTTTCAACTCGACATAGGCCCGGTACAGGGAGCGCAGCACCTTGACGATCTTGGCAAGCAGGGGCTTGGCCTTTTTCTCCCGGTAGGACTTGGCGCTCTCCAGCGGCCCAGGCTCCGGCAATATCCGCTCCGGGTCATCGGAGAACTGCGCCGCCAACTGCTCCATGTTCCTCACAGCCGGGGCCAGCTCCTTTAGACGCTGCTCCTGCTGTTCCACCTGTCCCTGCTTCTTGGCCTTGACCGCCTCCAGCTCGGCAATCTCTTTCGCCCTCTGCTCCTTTTTGAAGTCCAGCACAGACAGGTGCTTGTCATGGGTGCCCTTGTCCTCCCACTCTATCCCGTGGCGCTCCATCACGGCGGCAAGCTGTTCCTTTTCAGAGCGTACCCACTGGCTCCACTCCGTGTCGCCCCTGGTACCGCCCTTAAAGCCCTGGGCCGCTAACACCTGTTTGAGAGATACCCTGGTATCCAGGCCCCGCTTGCTCCCAGTGGTGAACGGTACAAAGTCGATGTGCAGATGGGGCGTGGCCTCGTCCATGTGAAGGTGGGCGGAGAACACCCGGAGCTGGGGGTTGCGCTTCTGGAAGCCTCTCATGTACTCGTCCAGCACCACCGCCGCAAGCTGGCCGTCCTCGCCCTCTGCGCTCATGTCATCCTTGTGCCCTTGTGGGCGGGGTAGCCCCACAGGGGGAGGCCCATGCTCACATGATAGGCAAGCTGGGCCAT
>CAMNRF010000009.1 GCA_946551795.1 uncultured Oscillibacter sp. | reverse complement strand
CGCCGGGCACCGGCGTGTCGCCGTCCCGCCCCGTGGGGCGGATTCCGAAGGAATACACCCCCCCATCCCCCTGTCAGGGGAACACAAAGGAGGATTATCATGAACGCCATCGTCACCGTCGTCGGCCGGGACCGCGTGGGCATCATCGCCGCCATCTGCGGCCGCCTGGCGGACCATCAGGTCAATATTCTGGACATCTCCCAGACCATCCTGCAGGGCTCCTTCACCATGGTCATGGCCGTGGACCTCACCGCATCCTCCACGCCCTTCGGCGAGCTTTCCAACTCCTTGGCGGAGCTGGGAAAAGAGATGGGTCTCTCCGTCCGCATTCAGCGGGAGGAGATCTTCAACGCCATGCACACCATCTGAGGAGGAGAGGACATGCTCAATCAAAAGGAGATCCTCTCCACCATCGAGATGATCGATCAGCAGCACCTGGACATCCGCACCATCACCATGGGTATCTCTCTGCTCTCCTGCTGCGACCCGGATCCGGTACGGGCCTGCGGCAGGATCTACGACAAGATCTGCCGCTGCGCCGAGAACCTGGTCCGGACCGGACAGGACATCGAGGCGGAGTTGGGCATCCCCATCGTCAACAAGCGCATCTCCGTCACCCCCATGGCCCTGGTGGCCGGGGCCAGCGAGACGGAGGACTACGTCCCCTTCGCCCTGGCCCTGGACCGGGCCGCGGCAAGCTGCGGCGTGGACTTCATCGGCGGCTACTCCGCCCTGGTGCACAAGGGCATGACGGAGGCCGATGAAAAGCTGATCCGGGCCATTCCCGAGGCTCTGGCCCGGACGGAGCTGGTGTGCGCCTCCGTCAACGTGGGCTCCACCCGGGCGGGCATCAACATGGACGCCGTAGCCCTCATGGGCCGGATCGTGAAGGACACCGCCGCCGCCACGGCGGACCGGGACGGCCTGGGCTGCGCCAAGCTGGTGGTGTTCTGCAACGCCGTGGAGGACAACCCCTTCATGGCCGGGGCCTTCCACGGTGTGGGGGAGGCGGAGAAGGTCATCAACGTGGGCGTCTCCGGCCCCGGCGTGGTGCACCACGCCCTCCAGGCGGTAAAGGGACAGCCCTTCGACGTGGTGGCGGAGACGGTGAAGAAGACCGCCTTCCGCATCACCCGCATGGGTCAGCTGGTGGCCCAAGAGGCCAGCCGCCGGCTGGACACCCCCTTCGGCATCGTGGACCTGAGTCTGGCCCCCACCCCCGCCATTGGGGACAGCGTGGCCCGGATTCTGGAGGAGATGGGCCTGGAGACCTGCGGCACCCACGGCACCACGGCGGCCCTGGCCCTGTTGAACGACGCGGTGAAAAAGGGCGGGGTCATGGCCTCCTCCAGCGTGGGGGGCCTCTCCGGGGCCTTCATCCCCGTCAGCGAGGACGAGGGCATGATCGCCGCCGCCCGGGGAGGGACGCTGTGCCTGGACAAGCTGGAGGCCATGACCTGCGTGTGCTCCGTGGGGCTGGACATGATCGCCGTCCCCGGGGACACCCCGGCGGAGACGGTGGCGGCCATCATCGCCGACGAGGCGGCCATCGGCATGGTGAACAACAAGACCACCGCCGTGCGGCTGCTGGTGACGCCGGGCAAGACGGTGGGGGACACCGTCGAGATGGGGGGCCTTTTGGGGAGTGCGCCGGTGATGCCGGTGCACCGGGAGTCCAGCGCGGCGTTCATCGCCCGGGGCGGGCGCATCCCCGCACCATTGCACAGCCTGCGGAACTGAGAGAGAATAAAAGTTTAGGGCCGCCCTTCCCGGGGCCCCGCGCGAGCCCAACGAAGTGGGTCGCGTGGGGAGAGGAAGAGGAAATGGAGCGGGTGGAGTTTTCGCCGCCAGGCGGAAACGGAATAGAGCGGAATTTCTTCTGACGATGGCGGTGGGGGTGCGGGGGCAAAGCCCCCGCGGGTTTGGGCGAAGCTCAAAGGGTTTCGTTTGCAGCCTCACCCAGAAAAAATCTTTTACTCAGAAATTATAGAAGGGCCTGGGAGGCAGCGCCTCCCAGGCCCTTTGCTTTTTATTTTCGGCCTCCACGGCTTTCAGACTGATGTGCTCCGCCATGCGGAGCGTTGCGTCCCTGTCCAGCGGAGCCGTGAGGCGGAACGTGATGGCGGCGGCAAACATGAAAAACGCCTCATATTCTTTGCCCGCTTTAACGTGCGTTTTCAAGGAAAGCTTTCGCCTCCTCCACAGTCATGCCGGAGGTGCCGTAGTGGCCGGGGCAGGCGGTTTTATACTCGCCGATGACCGCCCCCTCGAAGTCATACAGGGGAATGGAAAAGCTGTGGGGGCATTGATCCTCGGGAAGATTCGGAACGGCTTCCCGCTCGGATTCCCGGAAATATCCGGCGGGGCGGTCCTCTTTGGGATACTCCGCCAGATAGACCAGATCCGGGTCATATCCCACATAATCGCCGAGCGTAAGGTGTCCATAGCTCTCGCCCTTACTGTTCTTTTTGTAATCGCCGTCTTCCGTTAGATCCCCCAGCAGACCCGCGTCACCTGCGTGGAGGGTGTTGGAATTCCCCACAAAATACTCCACCTTTCCTGCGCCGTTCTTATCCAGGAAGAGCTTATAGACCTTGCCGTTGATCTCTATATAGGATTTCGGAGCGTCATCCGGCAGCGGCGTCCCGCCCCGGCTCCGGATCAGGGCCGCATCCCCCCGAAGGGCTCCGGCCATTTCAGCGGCGGTAAAGGCGGATGGCGCCGGGGCCGCCGGCTGTTTCCCCAGCAGGACGGTCCTGGTGGCGGAGTCGTATCCGATCTCCACTCCCAGAAGCTCACTGACGGCCCGGATGGGCAGGTAGTTGGTCTTCCCGCCGGCGGCGTCGGTAAAGAGAATGGTGCCGGGGACCTTCTGCCCGTTGGCGGCAGTGATGTCCGCCCCGGCGGTGATCTTGATCTCCCCGTCCAGAGCGACGCTGGCAAAGTTGCAGCTCACCTTGCCGCTGGCCGCCAGGGCGGTGGTCAGGCAGGCGCTCAGCGCCAGGGCGGCGAAGAAGCCCCTGGTAAAGGATGCGACGCGTTTTTTCATAATACTCTTCCTTTCTTTTCCGGCGGAAAGGGGAAGCCCTCCCGCTCCGTTCTGATTGGTAAACGGAGGGGGAGGGAAGAGTATCCCGTAATTTTCAGAAAATTTTGAAACGTATTTTACCCGTCCAGACGCTTCAGCCCGCCCAGCTCCACCCGGGTGCCGGCGATGTCCACCGCTGTCACCGCGGCGGGGTCGATGGGATAGGGATAGTCGCGGCTCACGGAGGTATCCGCCGCGCCGCCCCCCATACTCGTGAGGTCCACATAGGTCCCGTCCTCTGTCCACAGACCCCGCAGACTGTCGGTCAACGCAAAGACCTCTTTGGGCCCAGGCAGCTCTTTCGGATCTCGGGCTGCATAAAAGGCGGTCAGGCTCGTTGTGGAAAGCTCAAACCCGGTGAACCGGAAGGGAATATCCAGCGGGGGCATTTCGACATCAGCCGCGTCGTAACGGATGGACAGGGGCAGGACGGGCCTTTCCAGCGTAAATGTGAAGGTAAAGGGCCCCTTTAGGATGATCTCGTCCGGCACGGACTTCCGGGGGTGCCCCTCTCCGCCGTCCACATCAGCGGCGATGTTCTCCAGGCGCAGCGTCATCTCCGGCTGTTCCGCCTCCGGGAAGAGGCCGGCGGATAGACTATATGTTGCCTCAAGGATGAGCGTGTCCCCCTCCCGGCCAAGTACGTCGAGGAGCGCACCCTGGGCCTGGTCTCCTTCATCCAGTTTGGCCTGAATGGCCGCCTCCACCTGCTCCGGGGACATATCCGGTTCCGTGTCGGTGTAGAACTGCTCCCACCGGTTTCTGGTATACGCCTCCCACTGGTCCTGCCGCAGGCTGAGACGGCAGCCGCCGGTATAGAGAGGGGCGTACTGCCGGACCTCCTCCGGAATATTGGGACTTTCGAGGACTAGGGACAGCCATACGCGGCTCCCGTCCCACACGGCGGCGTTCAGCGTGACCGTCTCATCTCCGGCGGTCAGGCTCTGTCCGATGACAGTACCCGTGCGGCTCAGGACCTCCTCCGACGTCTCCGGCGCCTTCGGGTCCACGCCTCTCCGGGGGAACCACTGGGAGAACTGCCCGGTGGCCACGGCATAGGCGCAGGCGGAGAGGAGCAGCAATGCCGCGATGACGGCGATCAGCTGCCAATTCAGCCGTGTCCTCCGGCCTCCGGCCCGCCGCCTCACCCAGCCCCAGGGGTCCGCCAGCAGCCGCATCCGCTCCCGGCGGTACCGGGGGGAGAAGTCCGGCTCCCACTCCGGCAGCTTCTCCAGCACCGCCTCGTACTGGGCCAGGTTGGCCTCCATCAGCCCCCGCCGCAGCATCTCGTCAAACTGCCGCATAGTGGTATCCCTCCTTTTCCAGACGCTCTTTCAGCATGGTCCGCCCCCGCAGCACCCGGCTGGCCACCGTGGACTCATTCATCCCCAGCCAACCGGCAATCTCACGGTTGCTCTGCTCCTCCACCAGCTTCAGCTCCAGAATCCGCCGGTACCCCTCCGGCAGAGACCGGATCAGGGAGACCAGGTAGTCGAATTCGTCCTCCCTGGTCTCCCGGGCCGGGGGGTCCCAGTCCTCCGGGAAGGGCACGGTCTTTCTCTCCGTCCGCAGCAGGTCCAGCGCGCAGTTCTTGGCGGCGGTGACCACGTACCCCTCCGTCTCCTCCCAGGGCAGGGCGGACACCCGCTCCCAGCTCCGCAGCAGCTGGAACCAGGTCTGCTGGGCGGCGTCCTCCGCCCGGGTGGGGTCTCCAAGGACCCGCAGGGCCACCGCGTAGACCGTCTTCTCGTATGCCTCGTAGAGCCGGGTGAACCGCCGCTGGTCCGCCTCCGTCTCCAGCATGGCAAGGTAAATCGCAAGCACGGAAATTCTCCTCCTCTGTACCGGCGTCTCCGCCGTTTCTGCCAGGTAAACGCCGGAGCGGGCAAAAGTATCCCGCCTTTTTCAAAAAATTTTTCATGCTTTCATGATACCATAGACAGCCCCGGAGGGCAAAAGGCCGCCCCCACGAAAAAAGAGAGCCGTCCCAGCCCTCTTTTTTCGACAAAATCCGACAAAAATCAACAGATATATCTTGAAAAAAATGAAAATTTTTTGTAAACTTATGTAATACCGTCAGCTCGTTTCCCGCGGCGGCGGGGGAGGGGGATGCCGTCCTCCATTTTGCCGCGGGGTCACTCCAGATGAAAGAGGATGTTTGAATTGGCATTCAACACCGCCTCGTTTTTGTTCTTCTTCTTTCCACCGCTGTTTTTGCTGTACGCCCTCGTGCCGGGGCGGCGGGGGAAGAACGCCTTTTTGCTCATCGCAAGCCTGCTGTTCTACGCCGCAGGACAGTGGCAGGGGCTGCCCTGCCTGCTCCTGGCCGCCGTGCTGAGCTGGGGCGCGGGGGTGCTGATCCCCCGGGTCCGGGCCAAGCGGGCCCTGCTGGCCCTGGTGCTGGCGCTGGAGCTCCTGATGCTGGGCGTCTTCAAGTATCTGAACTTTTTCACCGGCATCGTAAACAGTCTCACGGGACTCCGCCTGCCGGAGGCGGATCTTCTGCTGCCGGTGGGGATCTCCTTTTTCACCTTCAAGGCCATGGCCTACGCCATCGACGTCTGCCGCAACGAGTACGCCGCCGCCCGGCGGTTCTCCGACGTGCTGCTGTACATCGCCTTCTTCCCCCAGGCCACGGCGGGGCCCATCTCCCGCTTCGGCGCCTTCGCGGCCCAGCTGGAGGAGCGGACGCCCCTCAGCGCCGCCCAGGCGGCCCGGGGGCTCCGGCGGTTCATCGTGGGCTTTGCCAAGAAGTCCCTCATCGCGGGCCTGGCCGCCCCGGCGGCGGACGCCGCCTTCTCCCTGGGAGCGGGGCTGGACTATCGTCTGGCTTGGCTGGGGGCCGCGGCCTACACCCTCCAGATCTACTTCGACTTCTCCGGCTACAGCGACATGGCCATCGGCCTGGGACAGATGCTGGGCTTCCACACGCCGGAGAACTTCCAGTACCCCTACGTCTCCGCCTCCATCACCGAGTTCTGGCGCCGGTGGCACATCTCGCTGTCCTCCTGGTTCCGGGACTATCTGTACATCCCCCTGGGGGGCGGCCGGTGGGGCACGCCCCGGAAGTGCCTGAATAAGGCGGTGGTGTTTCTGCTCTGCGGCCTCTGGCACGGGGCCAGCTGGACCTTCGTCCTCTGGGGCGCGTGGCACGGGCTCCTCTCGGCCATAGAGAGCGCCCTGCCCCTGCGCCGCTGGCAGCGGCACTGGCCGGCACGGCTGCTGGGCCACGTCTACACCCTGCTGGCGGTGTGCCTAGGCTTTGTGATGTTCCGGGCCGCCACCGTGGGGGAGGCGGTGACGGTGCTCCGGGCCATGTTCACCGGCGGGGTGACCGCCGCCTCCACCCTGGCCCTGGAGCGGATCGGCCCTGCGGCCTGGTGCGCCCTGGCGGCGGGCGTGATCTGCGCCACACCCCTGGGCTCGTGGCTCTGGCAGAGGCTCTCGGGAAAGACCTGGGCGGCGGCCCTGTCCTACATCGCGGCTGCGGGACTGTTCCTGCTGTGCCTGCTGGCCATGGCGGGCAGCGGATTCCAGCCCTTTATCTACTTCCAGTTTTGAGGTGGCGTCATGGGAAAAAAAGCTGCGTGCGCCCTCTTCACGGCGCTGATTCTGCTGGCCTGTCTGGTGCCCTCGGCGGGGATGGCCCTGTCCCGGACGGCGGACACCGGCGGCAACGAGACCCTGGCGGCCCTGCCCTCTGTCTATGACCGCCAGGGCAGGGTGAACACCCAATACCTCTCCCAGCTCCAGCGGTACGCGGAGGACCACCACTTTCTCCGCCAGGAGATGATCACCCTCTGGTCGGCGCTGAACGTGCGGCTGCTGGGCGCCTCCATCACGGAGGACGTGGTGCTGGGCGAGGACGGCTGGCTCTACTTCGGCGACACCGTGCCGGACTACGCCGGCACGGCCCCCATGACGGACCGGGAGATCTTCTCCGCCGCCCGGAACCTGGCGATGGTCTCCGAGTACTGCGAAAGTCAGGGGGCGGCGTTCCTCTTCACCATCGCCCCTAACAAGAATTCCCTGTACCCGGAGCATATGTCCGGCATCACCCCCGGCGCCGGCCCCGGCAATGCGGAGCGGCTGGCGGCGGCGCTGGAGAGCCAGGGAGTGCCCTATCTGGATCTCTTCGCCGCGTTCCGGGACCAGGGGGAGACGCTGTATTTCTCCACCGACTCCCACTGGAACGGCCGGGGCGCGGCCCTGGCGGCGGACGCGGTGAACGGCGCGCTGGGCCGGTCCTCCCGGTACTTTGAGGGGCCCTTTGCCCCGGCCTCCCACAGGGGAGACCTGTACGATATGCTCTACCCCGCCGGGACGGCGGAGGAGGGAGACTTCGCCCTTGAGGGCCTGCGCTTCACCTACGACGCCCCCATCCGCTCGGCGGAGAATCTCATCATCCAGACCCACGGCCAGGAGGGGAGCGGGTCGCTGCTGATGTTCCGGGACTCCTTCGGGAACAACCTCTACCCCTATCTGGCGGACAGCTTCGCAAGCGCCCTGTTCTCCCGCTCCATGCCCTGCCGGCTGGACCTGCTGGCCCAGCGGGAGGCGGACTTCGCGGCGGTGGAGCTGGTGGAGCGGAACCTGCGGTATCTGATCCAAAACGTCCCCGTGATGCCCGCCCCCCGGCGGCAGGCGCTGGAGAGCGTCCGGGGCGGGGGGTTCGTCCGACTGGACCTGGAGCCGTCGGAGAATCTGCCGGGCTGTGTGCTGGCCTCCGGGACGCTGCCGGCGGCGGACCCGTCCTCCCCGGTGCTGGTGAACGGAGCGGACGGCGGCTGTTATGAGGCCTTTTTGCTGGAGGACGGGGGCTTCGGCCTGTACCTCCCGGAGAGCGCCGGACCGGAGAGCGTGGTGTTTTACACCGGCGGTGAGGCCCTGCGGCTGCCGCTGGTTTGGCAATAGAGAGATGTGGACAGAGAGGAAGCGATTTCCATGAAAAAAAGAGGAATTCTGATCGCCCTGGCGGCGCTGCTGATCTGCGGCGGCGTGCTGGCCCACGCCGTCCGGCGGGGCGGCGGGCAGCGGGTGGAGGAGGGGGCCGTCCCCCTGGCCGCCGAGGTCCCGCTGGAGGAGCCGGCGGAGGCGGCGCCCCCGGCGGGGGTGTCCCTGGTGACGGAGGAGCACGTCCCCTTCGCCTTCGGGGACGGGGCGGAGCTGCCGGCCTTCCGGCCCTGGCGGGAGATCACCCGGGCCCAGGCGGCCCAGATGCTCCTGCGGCTGCTGCCGGAGGACCTGCCCGCGGACGCCGTGTACACGGACGTGCCCGCGGACGCCTGGTACGCCCGGGCCGCCGGGACCCTAGGCGCCCTGGGGGTCATGCGTCCCGGCGAGGCGGAGTTTCTGCCGGAGGAGCCGGTGACCCGGGGGGAGTTTGTGCGGTATGTGGCCAGCTTCTTCCCCCTGCGCCAGGACGCGGAGCTCTTTTCCGACGTGCCGGAGAACTCCCCGGACGCGCCCTGCATCCGCTCCGCCCGGGCGGCGGGCTGGGCCCGGGGGAAGGAGGACGGGACCTTCCACCCGGAGGAGCACGTCACCCGGGCCGAGGCGGCGGTGCTTTTGAACCGGGCCCTGGGCCGTGAGGCGGACCGGGACTACATCGACACGGTGCACCCCGCCTTCTATGTGGACGTGTCCCCCAGCCACTGGTTCTACTACGATGTGCTGGAGGCCTCCGTGGCCCATGACTGCGAGACGGACGGCGGGGAGCACTGGACCGGCCACACTCCCCGGGAGACGGTGCCCGCGGACGGCTTCCACCTGGTGGACGGCTGGCTCTACTGCTACGACAGCCAGCGCGGGGACATCCTGCGCAGCGAGAACCGGGGGAACTTCCCCTTTGACGCCGCCGGGCACTTCACCTCCGGCAGCGCCGAGCTGGACGCCAAGCTCCGCGCCATTGTGGTGTCCCGGACCAACCCCTCCATGACGCAGGAGGAGATGCTCCGGGCCCTGTACCTCTACACCCGGGACTCCTTCACCTACCTGCGCCGCCCGGCCTATGCCTTCGGGGCCACGGACTTCATGCAGAAGGACGCCCTGAATATGCTGAACACCGGCTACGGCAACTGCTATTGCTACGCCTCCCTCCTGTGGTACCTCACCCGCTGGATCGGCTATGACTCCGTGATCTACAGCGGCACCGTGGGCTCCAACCGGGCCCCCCACTCCTGGATCGAGATCGCCTTCGACGGGCGGAACTACATTTTCGACTCGGAGCTGGAGATGGCTTACCGCAGAAAAAAACGTTTTGACATCAACCTCTATAAGTTTTATGATTATGACAACAGGTGGCAGTACCGGCGTCCGCCGGCGGCGGCCTGACGCGAAGGAGAGAGAATGATGAGAAAGATTTTGTCGGTCCTGCTGGCCATCGCGCTGCTGTGCGCCCTGTGCGCCTGCGGCGGCCAGACCCAGGCGGCCCCGGAGGCCCCCGCGGAGGAGAAGACGGCGCCCGCCGTCCCGGCGGCCCCGGCGCCCCAGCCGGAGCCCCCTGCACCCGCGCCGGAGGACCCCGTGGAAGAGCCCGCGGAGGCCCCGGCGGAGCCCGCGTCCCCGGCGGAGCCCGCGGAGGACCCCGCGGCACCCGCCGCTCCGGCGGACCAGCCCGCGGACAAACCCGCCCCGGCGGCGGAGCCGGAGAAGCCTGCGGAGACGCCCGCCAAGCCCGCCGGAGACCCCAAGGCCATCGCCCAGGGGCTGGTGGGCCGTCCGGTCAGCGAGCTGTACGCCGCCATCGGCCAGCCCCTGTCTGCGGACTACGCCCCCAGCTGCCTCATTGACGGCGACGACGGTGAGCTGACCTACGACGGCTTCGTGGTCTACACGGAGCGGGGCGCGGACTACGAGACGGTGTACGCCGTCATGTGACCCGGACCCGCTCCGCGGGATTCCATCATCTTTTCAGGAGGGACCTCCTATGAAGCACATGCGCTGGCTGATCGGACTACTGGTGATCGCCCTGGCGGCGGCGGGCCTTCTGGCCGCGGCCTACTTTATCACCCCCGGCGTGAGACGGCCCTCCCTGCCGGAGGGAGACATCCTGGCCTGTATGGAGGCGGACGGGTCTCTGGTCCTCTCCTGGCCGGACGCCGGGGCGGGCAGCGTCTACCTGGTGGAGCTCCACGGCGACGGGCAGAGCCTGCGCCAGCACACGGATAGGCCCTCCCTGGCGGTCACCGGCGTGTCCGCGCCCTTCCGGGTGCGGGTGCAGGCGGCGGCCTCCGGCACGAATCTCCTGGGCATAGCCCGGGAGCTCACCAGCCTGACCCACCTGGACGCGGAGGTGGCCTCCGCCGATCTGGAGACCCCGGCGCTCACCGGGGAGCCGGAGGAGGGGGCCATGACCTTCTCCTGGGAGGGCGGGAAGAGCCCGGTGTACGCGGTCTGCGTCTTGCGGGACGGCGTGTATCTGCCGGTGGCCTCCTCCAGCGGGACGGGGACCCATCTTCGATTTGACGGAAAGGAGGGACCGGCCATGCCCAGCCACGGAGAGTCCCTGGAGCTGGCCCTGCGGGCGGGCTCCCCCGGGACGGGGTACGTCCTGTACGGTCCGCCCTCCGCGCCCATCACCGTGGAGCGGGGGGATCTGCTGGGAGACGAGCTGTCCCTCAGCGTCCGGGAGACGGAACCCCGGATGTACGCCCTGGAGTGGAACGAGGCCCGGGGCAGCGAATACGAGCTGCGGGAGTGGCGCCAGGGCGCCTGGGTGACCCTGGACCGGCCGGAGGCACGGGAGACCTTCCACTATGACCTGGGCCGCCTGGCCTCCGGCTCCAGCCACCGCTATCAGGTGATCACCAGGGACCACGCCGGTGAGAGGCAGGTGGAGGAGGAGGTCTCCTTCTACGCCTCCGTCTCCCCGCTGTACTGCACCGTCTGGCCCATCATCGACCTGGATTTCTGCCAGAGCGCCGGGGAGTCCCAGTCCCTGGGGCGCGTTGTCGCGGGGACGGCCCTGTGCGTCCTGGAGGAGGACGGCCAGTGGTTCCGGGTGCGGTACAAGGACCGCTGCGGCTACGTGGACAGCCGCTACTGCATGATCAACCTCTCCGAGTACACCGGCGACTACTGCGCCTACGACATCACCAACAGCTACGAGTCCCTCTTCAAGGTCCACGACAGCCCCATGGCCTCCATCACGGGCCAGGTGATCCCGGGGTTTGAGAACATACGCACGGAGGAGGACGGCTTCCTGGTGCCCTATCTCTACCCCTGCGCCAAGAAGCTCCTCGCCGCCGCCCAGGCCGCCCTGGAGGATGGCTACCGGCTGAAGATCTACGAGGCGTTCCGGCCCAACGAGGCCACCCGCTATCTCTACGACACCGCGGCGGCAAAGCTCACGGACCCCGCCCTGGTGTACGACGAGGAGGGGAACGCGGTGGACCCGGTCACCGGCTGGGGCGTGGATCTGACCAGCGGCTTTCTCATCGACCCGGAGTCCGGGGAGCTGATCGCCCCGGCGTCGCTGCTGGCGCCGGAGGACGGGGAGTCGCCGCCGGAGGAGGGCGCGGAGCCCGGCGGGGAGGAAGAGCTCCTCCAGACGCCGGAGGAGGGCGAAGAGGACGAGACCGGCCTCCGGGAGCCCGCTGAGGACGCTCCGGAGACGGCGCCGCCGGAGGAGCCCGGAGAGCCCGGAGAGCCCCCGGCGGAAGAGGGGGAGGAGCCCCCGGAGTATCCTACCTACGGCGCCGTCATGACGGACAACGGCCGCTTCCGCCTGGGCAGCTTCCTGGCGGCGGTGACCTCCGCCCACAACCGGGGCATTGCCCTGGACCTGACGCTGGAGACGGCGGATTTCCAGTCGGAGCTGGAGATGCAGAGCGCCATCCACGATCTGAGCTGGTACTCCGCCGCCTACCTGAACAACGACAACGCGGACCTGCTGGCCAAGTACATGACCGGCGTGGGCATGGCGGGGCTGAGCTCCGAGTGGTGGCACTTCCAGGACAACGAGACCCGGGAGGCCATCGGCCTGACCAGCTACCTCTACAGGGGCGTGGACGCCGGCGGCTGGACCAGGGACGACCGGGGCTGGCGCCACCGGGACCCAGACGGCAGGTATTACCGGGGAACCACCATTACGGTGGACGGAAAGCGGTACACCCTGGACCGGGACGGCTACACCAGCCAGGCCCCGGCGGAGTGAGGCGGATTCATACGGATGCCGGGAACGGCGGGGACAGAGGCCCCGCCGTTCCCTTTTCGCCTCCCGGGAAAAGATGCGGGAAAAATCCAAAGAGGGACTACCCAAAGCCCGGCGAATGTGGTATCATATATCAATTAAAGTATACCTGTTTGAGAGAGGGGGCGGGACCATGGGGCGCTGGACGCGGAGAATGCTGGCGGCGGGGGCGCTGGCGCTGGTGCTGGTGTGCGCCACCGGCTGCGGCGCGCGGATCGGGTTCACCCTCAACCCCCAGGACCTGTACTGCCTGCCCAAGCTGCCGGCCAAGTACACGGAGCTCAACAACCGCCTCAACGCCGTTCTGGGCAGCGGGGCGGAGTACGCCGCCCCCGTCTCCGGCGCCAACATCGAGCCGGTGCAGCTGGCGGACCTGGACGGCGACGGCCGGGAGGAGGCGGTGGCCTTCTTCCGCAGCGCCGGAGACGAAAAGCCCCTGAAAATCTATATCTTCAACGCCAAGGAGGACACCTATGACCAGGCCGCCGTCATCGAGGGCAGCGGCACCGCCATATACAGCGTGGCCTACAGCGACCTGGACGGCGACGGCCGCACGGAGCTGGCGGTGGGCTGGCGGGTTAACGCGGATCTGCTGGCGCTGACCGTCTATTCCCTGCGGGAGGAGGGGCCGGTGGAGCTGGTGCGCACCGACTACGTCCGCTACGCCATCGTGGACATGGACCACAACGACCTCCAGGAGCTGGTGGTGCTCCGGGCCAACCAGGAGGGCGAGGCCGTCGCCGACTACTACGGCTGGCAGGACGGGGGGCTGGCGGTGAAGTCCTCCGCCCGGATCTCCATCACCATGGCGGAGCTGAGCCAGCAGGGCCGGGTCAGCCCCGGGACACTGGAGGACGGACTGCCGGCCCTCTTTGTCACCGGCGTGACGGAGGTGCCCCGGGCCATCACCGATATTTTGACGCTGCGCAACGGGGAGCTGGCCAACGTGGCGGTGTCGGACACCACCGGCGTCTCGGCGGAGATCGCCCCCTTCTGCTCCCTCTACCCCGCGGACATCAACGGCGACGGCGTGACGGAGGTGCCCCGGCCGGAGCCCCTGCCCAACTGGTACGAGGGAGACCAGCCCTATCAGCGCATCGACTGGCGCTGCTACGACAGCCAGGGCCAGGTGACGCTGGTCCAGAGCACCTATCACAGCATGGAGGACGGCTGGTACCTGCGGCTGCGAAGCGAGTGGCGGGACCAGATCCTGGTGAGCCGCGCCCTGTCTCAGGACGAGGTGTCGGTGACCTTCTATATCGCCGGCGGCCGGGGACAGGCGCCGGAGCCCTTTTTGCGGATCAGCGCCATCACCGGCGTGGGCCGGGAGAACCGGGCGGTGCGGGGGGGCCGCTTTAACCTCAGCCGCCAGCAGGAGACCTTCTACGCCGCGGAGCTGCTGGAGGCCAATGAGACCTGGGCCTACGGCGTGACGGAGGACGAGGTCCGGCAGGCCTTCAGTCTCATTGCGGCGGAGTGGTCCGTGGGCGAGAATTGATTCTTGTGAGAGGTATTTTGCGCCGTCCCGGCGCAAAATGGAAATGCGTGTTTGCATTTCAGATAAAGCGAAATCGTTTTATCTGAAATCAGTATGACAGGGATGGGGGAGTTGACCTATGAGAAAAGTGCTGGTTTTGGAGGACGAGTCCAGCATCCGCAGCTTTATTGTCATCAACCTGCGCCGGGCGGGGTACGACGTCATCGAGGCCGAGACCGGCGAGGAGGCCCTGGAGAAGCTGCGGGAGAACCCGGACACCACCGTGGCGCTGCTGGACATCATGCTGCCGGGGATCGACGGCTTTGAGGTCTGCCGCCGCGTCCGGGCCACCAACACCCGCATTGGCATCATCATGCTCACCGCCCGCTCCCAGGAGATGGACAAGGTGACGGGGCTCATGACCGGCGCGGACGACTATGTGACCAAGCCCTTCTCCCCGGCGGAGCTTACCGCCCGGGTGGATGCCCTGTTCCGCCGGGCGGGCGGGGAGGAGCCGGTGCTGACCGGGGAGATCCGCCAGCCGCCCTTCCTGCTGAACACCCAGAACCGGACGCTGGAGAAGAACGGCCAGCGGGTGAAGCTGACCCAGGTGGAGTACTCCATCATGAAGGTGTTCATGGAGCACCCCGGCAAGGCCCTGGCCCGGGAGGAGATTTTGGACAAAGTCTGGGGCCGGGACTACTTTGGGGAGCTGAAAATTGTGGACGTGAACATCCGCCGCCTGCGGCTGAAAATCGAGGACAACGTGCAGAATCCCACGTATATCACCACCGTGTGGGGCTTTGGCTACAAGTGGGGGCTGTGACGGGGCAGAGGCGCACGTTGTCCGGGGCCCCGCGGGCGGGGCGCGCCGGGCGGCGCGTACAAGGTTTTGATAAAAAACCTTGGCGCAAGGCGGAATTTACTTCCGCCGCGCAGGTAAAATGAAAAGGGCTCCCGCGGAGCGGAGCTCCGTGGGAAACCAACGTGCAGAATCCCACGTATATCACCACCGTGTGGGGCTTTGGCTACAAGTGGGGGCTGTGACGGGCCGCCGCGGCATTGAAAAGCATGGGAGAGGAGGCGCTTTTCAGATATGGAGGAAAAAAAGGGAAAGAGCCTCCGCGTCCGGGGACTGCGGCAGCGGTGGCTGCTGAACACGGTGATGCCGGTGCTGCTGTTGCTGCTGCTGACGGTGGTGCTGTTCTCCGTGGGGGTGTCCAGCTACTACTACATGAGCATGCGGGACGGCCTGGAGAAGCAGGCCCAGGCCCTGTGCGGCGCCTTTGAGGAGTATTTCATGGAGGGCGGCTACGCCAGCTATATCAAAAAGGCCCAGCAGTCCACGGACACCTTCGAGGACAAAGAGCGCGTCGAGCTCCAGTTCATCAGCACCAGCGGCCGCATCCAGGCCTCCTCCACGGGGCTGACGGCGGGCACCTTCCCCGGGACGGACGACATCACCCGAGCCATCACCCAGAGCCGCATGGACTACTTCCAGGGCCGGGACCCGGAGACCGGGGAGCAGATTCTGGCGGTGTCCCATCCCCTGACCTTCAACGGCCAGGTGAAGGCGGTGGTGCGGCTGGTGACCTCGCTGCGGCTGGTGAACCGGCAGGTGATGCTGGCGGTGCTCTTCATCTGCCTGGTGGCGGTGCTGTGCATGGCCCTGGTGTTCATCTCCAACCTCCTCTTCATCAACAACGTGGTGGAGCCGGTGGCGGTGGTGTCCGAGGCCACCAAGCGGATCTCCGCCGGGGGCTACGGCGTCCAGGTGGAGAACAAATATGACGACGAGCTGGGGGAGCTGGTGGAGAACATCAACGATATGTCGCTGAAAATCGGCCAGAACGAGAAGATGAAGAGCGAGTTCATCTCCTCCGTCTCCCACGAGCTGCGCACCCCCCTCACCGCCATCAACGGCTGGGGGGAGACGCTGCTGGAGGACCTCACCGGCGACCCGGAGCAGCTGCGCCGGGGCATCCGCATTATCGTCAACGAGTCGAGGCGCCTTTCCACCATGGTGGAGGAGCTCCTGGACTTCTCCCGCATGGAGGACGGCCGCTTTACCCTGCGGGTGGAGCAGGTGGACCTCCAGGCGGAGCTGGAGGACGCCATCTTCACCTATCAGGAGCTGTTCCGGCAGGAGGGCATCGAGCTTGCTTATGACATGGGGGAGGGGGACCTGCCCCTGATCCCCGGCGACCCGGAGCGGCTGAAGCAGGTGTTCTGCAACGTGCTGGACAACGCCGCCAAGCACGGCGGCGCGGGGAAGCGGATTACCGCCTCCGTCACCCGGGAGGGGGAGCGGCAGGTGGTCCGCATCCGGGACTTCGGCCCCGGCATCCCGGAGGCGGAGCTGCCCTTTGTGAAGCAGAAGTTCTACAAGGGCACCTCCAAGGCCCGGGGCAGCGGCATCGGCCTGGCGGTGTGCGACGAAATCGTGGGCCTTCACGGCGGCGAGTTCACCATTGCCAATGCCGACGGCGGCGGGACGGTGGTCACCATCCGCCTCCCCGGACCGGAATAGAACAATTGTTTGACTTTTGCGAAAAACCCTGATATGATAGGGACACAGAAAGGAAATTGCATGGCAGAGGAGAAGAAATCCTGCGCCTTCCGCACCAGCATCGGCGGGCAGGCGCTCATCGAGGGCATTTTGATGCGGGGGCCGGAAAAACAGGCCATTGTGGTGCGGGACCAGGAGGGGAACCTGGTGGAGAAGGTGGAGGAGCTGCGGCTCATCAAGGACCGCTACCCCATCCTGGGGGTCCCCCTGATCCGGGGCACGGTGAATTTTCTGGACTCCATGGTCAAGGGCGTCAAGGCCCTGATGTACTCCGCGGACTTCTACCCCGAGGAGGAGGCCGCCCAGCCGTCGAAGTTCGACCTGTGGCTGGAAAAGCACCTGCCAGCCAAAAAACTGGAGAGCGCCGTCATCACGCTGGCGGTGGTGATGGGCGTAGGGCTCAGCGTATTCCTCTTCATGGTGCTGCCCACCTTCCTCACCGGCGGCATCCTCCACTTCTTCCCCGGCTTTCCCATGTGGGGCCGGAACGTGGTGGAGGGCCTTTTGAAGATCTTGATCTTCCTGCTGTATCTCATTGTCTGCTCCCGGCAGAGGGACATCTACCGGGTGTTCCAGTACCACGGGGCGGAGCACAAGACCATTTTCTGCTACGAGGCGGGGCTGCCGTTGACGGTGGAGAACGTCCGCGTCCAGCCCCGGCACCACCCCCGGTGCGGCACCAGCTTTCTCTTCGTGGTGATCTTCGTGTCCATCCTCTTCTCCAGCGTGGTGTTCGGCATCTGGCCCATCACCAGCGTGTGGCTGCGGACCCTGGCCCATCTGGTGCTGCTGCCGCTGGTGGTGGGGGTGACCTACGAGTTCAACCGCTGGGTGGGCCGGCACGACAACCCCGTCACCCGGGTGCTGACGGCCCCGGGGATGTGGCTCCAGAACTTCACCACCAACGAGCCGGACGACGGCATGATTGAATGTGCCATCCGCTCACTGGAGCTGGTGCTGCCCCAGGAGCAGGGCAAGGACCAGTGGTAAAAGGATACGGAAAGTAGTATGGCCATCACATATAACAATTTGTATTTGGACATCCGCCAGCAGCTGCGGCGTGCCGGCGTGGAGGCCGCCACCCTGGAGGCCCGGGAGCTGGTGTGCTTCGGCACTAACAAGAGCCGGGAGGAGCTCCAGCGGGACGGGGGACTGTACGCCTCCCCGGAGACGGAGCGGCAGGTGCGGGAGCTGGTGGACCGGCGGCTGGCCGGGGAGCCTGTGGCGTACCTCATCGGCGAGTGGGAGTTCTACGGCCTGCCCCTGGACATCTCCACCGACGTGCTGATCCCCCGGGTGGACACGGAGGTGCTGGCGGAGGAGGCCATCCGGTACTGTAAGACCCTGGGGGAGTGCCGGGTGCTGGACCTGTGCGCCGGCAGCGGCTGCGTGGGGCTGGCGGTGGGGGCCCAGGTATCCCAGGCCAGGGTGGTGCTGGGGGAGATCTCCGACGCCGCGCTGAAAATCTGCCGCCAGAATATCCGGCGCAACGGCCTCTCCGGCCGGGTGGTGCCTCTGCGGATGGACGCCCTGGACAGGCCGGACAAGACGCTGGGGGAGTTCCAGTGCGTCGTCTCCAACCCGCCCTACATCCCCCGCGGGGACATCGACGGGCTGGACGGGTCTGTGAAGGACTACGAGCCCCATCTGGCCCTGGACGGCGGCGAGGACGGGCTGGACTTCTACCGGAGTATCACGGAGAAGTGGCGGGACTGCCTGACCATAGGGGGGCGGCTGTACTTCGAGGTGGGCATCGGCCAGGCCGATGAGGTGCTGCGGATCATGCGCTCCCAAGGCTTCGGGGACATCCAGATCGTGAAGGATACCCACGACATTCCCCGGGTGGTGTTCGGGACGCTCTGCGGGGAGATTTGAGAGGAGAGTGCGCCATGAAAAAACTGTACAAGGCCCGGAGCGGCAGGATGCTGGAGGGCGTCTGCGCCGGCATCGCCAATTACTTCGCCCTGGACCCCACGCTGGTGCGGATCGGGTGGGTGCTGTTCACCGCCATGGGCGGCGGCGGCATTGTCGCCTACATCATCTGCGCCGTCGTGATCCCGGAGGAGCCGGAAAGAGACACGTGATTTGAATTTTACATAGACGGAGGAGACACAAATGGCAAAGGAAAAAGCGCCCCTGCCCGCCGCGGCCCCGGCCAATGACCGGAAGAAGGCCATCGACACGGCCATGGCCCAGATCGAGAAGATGTACGGCAAGGGCTCCATCATGCGCTTCGGTGACAAGGCGGAGATGAACGTGGACTTTATCCCCACGGGCTCCCTGGCCCTGGACGTGGCCCTGGGCATCGGGGGCCTCCCCAAGGGGCGCATCATCGAGATCTACGGGCCGGAGTCCTCCGGCAAGACCACCCTGGCCCTCCATGTGGTGGCGGAGGCCCAGAAGCGGGGCGGCGAGGCCGCTTTCGTGGACGCGGAGCACGCCCTGGACCCCACCTACGCCCGGGCGCTGGGTGTAAAGGTGGAGGACCTGCTGATCTCCCAGCCGGACACCGGCGAGCAGGCACTGGAGATCACCGAGGCCCTGGTGCGTTCCGGCGCCATTGACGTCATCGTGGTGGACAGCGTGGCGGCCCTGGTGCCCCGGGCGGAGATCGAGGGCGAGATGGGCGACAGCTACGTGGGCCTCCAGGCCCGGCTCATGAGCCAGGCCCTGCGGAAGCTCACCGGCGCCATCGGCAAGACCAACACCATCGTCATCTTCATCAACCAGCTGCGGGAGAAGGTGGGCGTCATGTACGGCAACCCCGAGGTCACCACCGGCGGCCGGGCCCTGAAATTCTACTCCTCCGTCCGCATCGACGTGCGCCGGGTGGAGACGCTGAAAAACGGCTCCGAGATGATCGGCAACCGCACCCGGGCCAAGGTGGTGAAGAACAAGATGGCCCCCCCCTTCCGGGAGGCGGAGTTCGACATCATGTACGGCGAGGGCATCGCCCACACCGGCGAGCTCATCGACCTGGGGGTGAAGCTGGACCTGGTGCAGAAGGCCGGCTCCTGGTTCTCCATGGGGGAGACCCGCATCGGCCAGGGCCGGGAGGCGGCAAAGACCTACCTCCAGGACAACCCCGAGGTGGCGGAGAAGCTGGAGGCGGACATCCGCAAGAACTTCGACAAGCTCCTGAGCAACCAGGCCCGGGTGGCCGCCAGGGCCGCCGGCCGGGCCGTGGACGTCAGCGCCGACGACTTCGACGATGCGGATTGAGCGCATCGAACCGTCCAGGCATAGGCGGGGCCGGGTACTGGTGTTCCTGGAGGACGGCGCCTGTTTGAAGATCACGGAGCAGGAGCTGCTGGACTTCGGCCTCCGGGCCGGGGATGAACTGGACGGCGGGACACTGGAGCGGCTGAAAGAGGCCGCCGGCGTCTCCAACGTAAAGGTGACGGCGGCGGACCTGGTGGGCAAACGGGCCATGAGCCGCCGGGAGCTGGAGAAGAAGCTCCAGGAAAAGGGCGCCAGCCAGGCGGAGGCCCGCTACGCCGCGGAGTGGCTGGAGGCCATCGGCGCCATTGACGATAGGGACTACGCCGCCCTGCTGGCCCGGCACTGCGGCCAGATGGGCTGGGGCCCCGCCCGGGTCCGGGAGAAGCTGCGGGAGAAGGGCGTCCCCCGGGAGCTGTGGGACGAGGCCCTGGAGGAGCTGCCGGAGGCGGGGGGGCAGATCGACGCCTTTCTCGCCGGTAAGCTCCGGGACCGGACGCCGGACCCGCGGGAGAAAAAGCGCCTCACCGACGCGCTGCTCCGCCGGGGCTTCGCCTGGGGGGACGTCAGGGCCGCCTGGCTCCGCCGGGGCCAGGAGCTGCCGGAGGCGTGAGGAGAACATGGAGGAATCGACTTGAGCTATACCGTATCGTTCATCTCCCTGGGCTGCGCCAAGAACCAGGTGAACTGCGAGCAGATGATGGCCGCCGCGGCGGCGGCGGGCCACACCGTCCAGGCGCAGCCGGAGGGGGCCGATGTGGTGGTGGTGAACACCTGCGGTTTCCTGGCCTCCGCCTGTGAGGAGGCCATCGACACCATCCTGGAGATGGCGGAGCTGAAAAAAACCGGCCGGGTGAAGAAGATCCTGGTCACCGGCTGCATGGCCCAGCGATATAAGGGGGATGTGCTGGAGGAGCTGCCGGAGGTGGACGGCCTCCTGGGCACCGGCAGCTACGGTGACATCGCCCGGGCCATCGAGGAGGTCATGGATCAGGGGCTCCGGCCCTGCCATCTGGGGAACATCCACACCGCCCCCCAGGGGGGACCCCGCATCCTCTCCACGCCCCCGTGGTACGCCTACCTGCGCATCGCCGAGGGCTGCGACAACCACTGCGCCTACTGTGTCATCCCCTCCCTGCGGGGAAAGTACCGCAGCCGCCCCATGGAAGAGCTGCTGGAGGAGGCGGCGGAGCTCAGCGCCGCCGGCGTGAAGGAGCTGCTGGTCATCGCCCAGGACATCACCCGCTACGGCACGGACCTGAACGGTGAGCATCAGTTGGCCTCGCTGCTGGTGGAGCTCTGCAAGCTGGACTTTCACTGGATTCGCCTCCACTACCTGTATCCCGACGAGATCACCGATGAATTGATCAACATCATAGCAGAAGAGGACAAGATACTGCCCTATCTGGACATTCCCATCCAGCACTGCAATGATCAGATTCTAAAGGCCATGAACCGCCGGGACACCAGGGCGGAGCTGACGGCCCTCTTCGATAAGCTCCGGGCCCGGATTCCCGGACTGGTGCTGCGCACCAGCATCATCACCGGGCTCCCCGGGGAGGGCGAGGCGGAATTTGAGGAGCTGTGCGCCTTTTTGCGGCAGACGCGGATCGAGCGGGCAGGGGTGTTTCCCTTCTCGCCGGAGGAGGGCACCCGGGCGGCCCAAATGGACCACGTGGACATGGAGGAGGCCAGGCGGCGGGCGGAGCTGGCGGTGGATGTCCAGTCCGAGATCATCGACGCGTACAACGACTCCGTGCTGGGAGAGGTCCGGGAGGTGCTCTGCGAGGGCTTTGACGGCCAGCGGTTCTACGGCCGCAGCTACGCCGAGTCCCCGGACATCGACGGCCGCATCTATTTCGACGCGGACCGGGAGGTGGCGCCGGGGGAGTTTGTCCCCGTCCGCCTCACCGGCGCCATGGACGGGGAACTCACCGGGGAGATAACGGAATGAGGAGCCCCCTGGAGGAGATCCCCGGCGTGGGGCGGCGGATTGCCGCCGTCATGGAGTCCCTGGGCATCCGCCAGGTCTCCGACCTGCGGGGACAGGACCCGGAGGAGCTGTATCTGCGGGAGTGCCTGATGAAGGGATACCGGGAGGACCGCTGCGCCCTGTACGTCTGGCGGGCGGCGGTGTACTACGCCGAGCACCCCCGGCCGGATGCCCAAAAGCTGAACTGGTGGTATTGGAAGGACCGGCTATATCCGCCGGAAGGAGAGAACACTCATGAATCTGCCGAATAAACTGACCTTAATGCGCATTATATTGACCCCTGTCTTTATGGCAGTGCTGTACTGGGGCTTTCCCGGGGCGGATTACGCGGCCCTGGCCATCTTCATCATCGCCAGCCTCACGGACCTGCTGGACGGGAAGATCGCCCGGAAGTACCACCTGGTGACGGACTTCGGCAAGTTCGCCGACCCCCTGGCGGACAAGATCCTGGTGACCGCCGCCATGCTGTGGTTTGTGGAGGTGGGACGGATGCCCGCCTGGGCGCTGCTGGTGGTGCTGCTGCGGGAGTTCGCCGTCAGCGGCCTTCGGATGATCGCCAGCGACAAGGGCCGGGTCATCGCCGCCGGGTGGTCCGGCAAGGTGAAGACCGCCTCCACCATGGTGTGTATCATCGTGATGCTCCTCCTGGGGCCGGAGATTGCCTGGGCGGCCTCCGATCCCCTGACGGCCGTGCCCATTGGCTGGCTGCGGTGGATCGACCCCGTGTGCGTGTGGGTCATCGTGCTGACCACCCTCTACTCCGGCGTGGAGTACTTCGTAAAGAACAGGGACGTCATCGCCTCGGCGTGACGGGACGGGAAAAACCCGGCTGTGAGGGACCTCACAGCCGGGTTTTGGTCATGGTTCCGCGAACCGCTCCCGGTCCCGCCGGATCTGCTTCTCGTACCGGTCCTCTTCGGAGAAGACGCAGCCGCAGTACTTCTGCATATAGAACCCGAGCTCCCGGGCCCGCTGGTTCCCGGCCCGGAAATTGGGCCGGAAGTCCCGGTACAAAAACGCCACGCCGTGCCGCTTTGCGCAGGCCTCCGCCGCCCGGACAATGCCCTCGTGGTCCTGGTAGAGGCTGGCCAGGAGGGTGGTGGTGAAGGCGGAAAAGCCGTGCTCCGCGGCGTATTTCGCCGTCCCCTCCAGGCGGTGGGTGTAGCAGTAGGCGCAGCGGTGGTCGATGTCCGCCGCCGCGTGGCGGCAGAAGTCCCGCAGGCCGTAGTCCTCCCACACCCGCACCTCCATGCCGATGGCGGGGGCGTACTCCAGCAGGCAGTCCCGCCGGGCCTGGTACTCCTTCCAGGGGTGGATGTTGGGGTTGTACCACAGGGCCACCGGCTCGATGCCCTCGGCCCGGAGAGGGTCGATGCAGGAGAGGGAACAGGGGGCACAGCAGGTGTGGAGCAGGACGGTTTCCATAGGCTCATTCCTCGTTTCTGTTCTGAATGGGACAAGTATATCATAAGAAACAGGGAGGGGAAAGCCAAGTTTCCGTTGAATTTCTTAACAGTTTTTTTACACTCTTTACAAATTTTCGCGATTGCATATTCTGTCGAAAAAGAGTAAAATACCAGAGAATGTGAAGATTGCGATATGGGGCCGAAAGGACTGACGCAACCGTTTTCCTGAGGAGGGAACCGATCTTGAAAGTGGGTCTTGACGTGGGTTCCACCACCATCAAATGCGTGGTGCTGGACGACGCCGGAAACATCATATACCATACATACGAGCGGCATTTCAGCCATATTCTGGAGAAGTCCGGAGAGCTGCTGCGCCGGGTGGCGGGGGAGTATGTCCCCGGCGGCCGGGCGGAGTTCGCCATCTCCGGCTCCGCCGGCATGGGTATGGCGGAGGGGGTGGAGGTCCCCTTCGTGCAGGAGGTCTTCGCCACCCGGGTGGCGGCGAACCGCCTGGCTCCGGGCACCGACTGCGTCATCGAGCTGGGGGGCGAGGACGCCAAGATCCTCTTCCTCACCGGCGGCATCGAGGTGCGGATGAACGGCTCCTGTGCCGGCGGCACCGGGGCCTTCATCGACCAGATGGCAACCCTTTTGAAGATGACCGCCGACGAGATGGACGAGGCCGCCGCCAGGGCGGAGAAGACCTACACCATTGCCTCCCGGTGCGGCGTGTTCGCCAAGAGCGACGTCCAGCCCCTCATCAACCAGGGGGCCCGGAGCGAGGACATCGCCGCCAGCATCTACCAGGCGGTGGTGAACCAGACCATCGCGGGCCTGGCCCAGGGCCGGCCCATCAGGGGGAACATCCTCTACCTGGGGGGACCCCTCACCTTTTCCAAGTGCCTGCGGGAGAGTTTTGACAAGACTCTGGGCGTCACCGGGACCTGTCCGGAGAACAGCCTGCTGTTTGTGGCCCTGGGGGCCGCTTTTTACTCTGACCAGACCTTCGACCTGAACGAGGTCTGCCGGCGCCTGGAGGAGCGGGGGGCCGCGGAGACCTACCGCAGCCAGCCGCCCCTCTTCGAGAGCCGGGAGGAGTACGAGGCCTTTCAGGCCCGCCACGCCAAGGCCTCCGTGCCCCGGGCCCCTTTCGGCCCGGACTACGCCGCCCCGGTGCACATCGGCATCGACTCCGGCTCCACCACCGTGAAAGTGGCGGTCATCGACCAGGAGGCCCGCCTCCTCTTCACGGACTACCGCCCCAATCTGGGCAACCCCGTGCCGCTGATCCGGGAGACGCTGCAGCGGCTCTACGACGAGCACCCGGCCCTCCACGTGGCCTCCGTCACCACCACCGGCTACGGCGAGGACCTGGCGAAAAACGCCTTCCACGCCGACTACGGCGTGGTGGAGACTGTGGCCCACTTCACCGCCGCCCGGTACTTTCTGCCCAATGTGGACTTCATCATCGACATCGGCGGCCAGGACATGAAGTGCTTCAAGATCGAGGACGGAGCCATCAGCAACATCTTTCTGAACGAGGCCTGCTCCTCCGGCTGCGGCAGCTTCCTCCAGACCTTTGCCCAGGCCCTGGGGTACGACGTGAAGGAGTTCGCGAAGCTGGGCCTCTTTGCCGGCCGCCCGGTGGACCTGGGCAGCCGCTGCACGGTGTTCATGAACTCCAGCGTGAAGCAGGCCCAGAAGGACGGGGCCACCATCGAGAACATCTCCGCGGGCCTCTCCATCTCCGTGGTGAAAAACGCCATCTACAAGGTCATCCGGGCCGCCTCTCCCGAGGAGCTGGGGCGGAACGTGGTGGTCCAGGGGGGCACCTTTTACAACGAGGCGGTGCTCCGGGCCTTTGAGAAGGAGATGGGCGTGGAGGTCATCCGGCCCGACGTGGCGGGGCTCATGGGGGCCTACGGCGCGGCGCTGTACGGCCGGGGCAAGGCATCTCCGGAGCAGGCCAGCAGCCTGCTGGACCGGGCGGCCCTGGCCGCCTTCTCCCAGGAGACGGAGAGCCGGGTCTGCGGCCTCTGCGGCAATAACTGCCAGCTCACCGTCAACACCTTTGCCGACGGCGGCACCTTCATCAGCGGCAACCGCTGCGACCGCCCTGTCACCGGCCGGGAGGACACCGGCGAGCGGAATCTCTACGCCTATAAGCGCAAGCTGATTCTGGGCTACAAGCCCGTCCCCGGGAGGCGGGGGAAGATCGGACTGCCCCTGTGTTTGAACTTCTGGGAGCTGCTGCCCTTCTGGCACGCCTTTTTCACCAAGCTGGGCTTCGCCGTGTACCACAGCCCCCTCTCCAGCCGGGACCTGTACCTCAAGGGCCAGGGCACCATTCCCAGCGACACCGCCTGTTTCCCTGCCAAGCTGGCCCACGGGCACATCCGCTTCCTCTCCAAGCTGGGGCTGGACGCCATCTTCTACCCCTGCATGACCTACAACATCGACGAGGGCCTGGGGGACAACCACTACAACTGCCCCGTGGTTGCCTACTATCCGGAGGTCATCGCCGGCAACTGCCCGGAGGTCAGGGAGACCAAATTCATCTACGACTACGTGGGCCTCCACCGGCCCAAGGACTTCACGAAGAAGATTTTCACCATCCTGCGCCAGTACTTCCCGGACATCACCAAGAGCGAGGTGCGGGAGGCCGCCGACGCGGCCTACGCCGAGTACGCCCGCCATATGTCCCTCGTCCGGAAGGAGGGCGAGCGGATCATCGACCAGGCCCGGGCGGAGGGCCGCCGGATCATCGTTCTGGCGGGCCGCCCCTACCACGTGGACCCGGAGATCAACCACGGCATCGACACCCTGATTACCCGCTTCGGCGCGGCGGTGGTGACGGAGGACTCCATCTCCAACCGGGTGGAGAAATTCCCCACCACGGTGCTGAACCAGTGGACCTACCACTCCCGGCTGTACGCGGCGGCCAGGTACTGCTGCTCCCAGCCCGACATGGATCTGGTGCAGCTGGTGAGCTTCGGCTGCGGCGTGGACGCCATCACCACCGACGAGACCCAGGCCATTCTGCACGGCGGCGGCAAGCTGTACACCCAGCTGAAGATCGACGAGATCACGAACTTAGGCGCGGTGCGCATCCGCCTGCGGAGTCTCTTCGCGGCTCTGGATGAGAAGAAGGCGCCCTAAAAAGGGGCGCGAAGCGCAGATAAAAATTTCGGTCAAGCCTTTACAAAGGCTTGCGGGGTGCAGGGGCAGAGCCCCTGTGTTTCGCGGGACGAAGTCCCTGCGTAATTAAGCGTTGATCCTGTGTCAGGGGGACGCTGTTCGCCTTCGGCGAAGGCGCTCTCAGCTGCCGCTTATTTTGTGCTCCGCACATTGAGCTGCGGGGAGTTTTGCAGCGTACGCGCCGCGCCCAGGGGCTTTGCCCCTGGACCCCACAAACTTTTTCGAGAAAAAGTTTGATCAAAAAGCTTTATCCGCGCTTCGCGCCAACTCTATCCCACCCCTCCCGAAAGGAGAAACAAGGACATGGAACTCCAAACCTACCCCAAATTCACCCCGGAGATGAAGAAGACCCACAAGATCCTGATCCCCAACATGGCCCCGGTGCAGTTCCGCATCCTGGCGGCGGTGATGGAGCAGGCGGGCTACACCTGTGAGCTGCTGGAGAACTGCGGCAGCGGGGTCTGCGAGCTGGGGCTCAAGTACGTCCACAACGACACCTGCTACCCCGCCCTGCTGGTCATCGGCCAGTTCCTGGACGCCCTGGGCTCCGGGAAGTATGACCTGGACCACACGGCCCTGATCATTACCCAGACCGGCGGCGGCTGCCGGGCCTCCAACTACATCCACCTGCTGCGCAAGGCCCTGGTGAAGGCGGGCTACCCCCAGGTGCCGGTGGTGAGCCTGAACTTCTCCGGCCTTGAGAAGGACTCCGGCTTCCCCATGACGGTGCCGCTGCTGCGCAAGCTCCTGGCGGTGATCTACTACGGCGACCTGCTGGTGGCCCTGCGGGCCCAGACGGAGCCCTACGAGGTGGAAAAGGGCGCGGCGGAACGCTGCCAGGAGAAGTGGCTGGACACCATCTGCGGCTGGATTCTCCAGGATAAGGGCTGGTCCAACGGCGAGGTGAAGTCCGCCATGCCCCGGATCGCCCGGGACTTCGCCGCCATTCCCGTCCGCCGGACCCCCAAGGTAAAGGTGGGCGTGGTGGGGGAGATCTACGTGAAATACTCCCCCCTGGGCAACAACGACCTGGAGCGGTTCCTCCGCTCCCAGGACTGTGAGGTGAACCTGCCGGGCCTGATGGGCTTTGTGCAGTACTGCGCCTACAATCCCTCGGAGACCGCCCGGCTCTACGGCGGCACCTTCCTGGAAAAGCACGTCTCCGGCTGGATTCTCAAGTACATCGAGGGCATGGAGTCCCTGATGATCCACGTCTTAAAGGACAACGGCTATCACGCCCCCCTGCCCTTCCGGGAGCTTATCAAGCTCACCGACGGCGTCATCGGCATGGGGGACAAGATGGGCGAGGGCTGGCTCCTCACCGCCGAGATGATCGAGCTGGTGCGGGCGGGGTACGAGAACATCGTCTGTGCCCAGCCCTTCGGGTGCCTGCCCAACCACATCTGCGGCAAGGGCATGATCAACAAGATCCGGGAGCTGTATCCCCAGGCCAACATCACCCCCATCGACTACGACCCCAGCGCCACCCGGGTAAACCAGGAGAACCGCATCAAGCTGATGCTGGCGGTGGGCCGGGAGCGCCTGGCGGAGCGGCAGGCCGCCGCGGCTCCGGCTGAGCGCCCGGAGCGCGGCGCAGAGCGTCCCGCTCCGGTGAAGCGCCGGGAGGAGGCGGCCCACGCCGCGGTGTAAATTCCACGGAAATCAGAGACCAAAACCGCCGTCCGGCAGTGCCGGACGGCGGTTTCACGCTGTTCTATTCCGGTTTCCCCAGCCCGTGCACGATCTCCGCGCAGGCCCGGAACTCCTCCGGGTCCGTCCGCCACACCTCGTACTCCGACAGGGACGGCAGGCCCATGGAGACGCCGGTCTTGCGGTAGACCATGCCGCTGTCCAGGGGCGCCCCCCGGCCGGTGGTGTGGAAGGAGGTGATGCCCGCCCCCTGGTAAAGGAGGCGGATGTTTTCCTTCTTCACGCCGCAGCCGGCCATGATGTCAATCCGCCCCGCCGCCCGGGTGCGGAGCGTTTTCAGCACCTCCAGCCCCGCCGGGGCGCCGGCGGCCTGGCCGGAGGTGAGGATGGTCCGGCAGCCCAGGGAGACAGCGGCCTCCAGGGCCTCCAGGGGGTCCCGGGTCATGTCAAAGGCCCGGTGGAGGGTTACCTCCATCTCCCCGGCACAGTCCATCAGGCGGCGCATTTTCTCCGTGTCCAGGTCCCCCTCCGGCGTCAGGGCGCCGATAACGACGCCGTTGGCCCCCAGGGAGCGGAAGGCCCGGATCTCCGTGCACATCTCCTCCATCTCCGGCCGGGAGTAGAGGAAGTCCCCGAACCGGGGGCGGATCAGGACGTTGATGGGCACATTGCAGTCCCGTTGGACCTGCTTGAACAGGGCGGGGGAGGGGGTGGTGCCGCCGATGGCCAGGTTGGCGCACAGCTCCAGACGGTCCGCACCCGCCGCCGCGGCGGCCATGGCGGAGGCGTAGGAGTCCACACAGCCCTCGATCAGGGGGGTGTTCATGAAAAATCGCTCCTCTCAAAAAATATAACAGACGTCAAAATTCCCGATAAACGGGCCGGCCAGGGGGCCGCCGCCCTCGGCGGCCCGTTGTCACCAGCTTTGCGGATTGCTGTTGACGGCGGGCCTCACAGATGCCGCCCGGCGTTCAGCCCGGTGAAGACCCCCTCCCGGATGGCGGGAACGCCGTTCACGAACACATAGTCCATGCCCTCCGCCAGCTGGCGGGGGCTTTGCCAGGCGGCGGTCTCGTGGATGTTCTCCGGGGCGAAGAGGCAGAGGTCCGCGTCGGCCCCCGCCTCGATCCGGCCCTTTCCCGTCAGGCCGAACCGCTCCGCCGGCTGGCGAGTGATCTTGCGGACCGCCTCCGCCAGCGTCAGCACGCCCCGATGCCGCACGCAGGTCTCCAGCAGCCGGGGGAAGGCCCCGTACACCCTGGGATGGGGCAGCCCCTGGGGATAGGTGGCGTCGGAGATGACGCCGGAGAAGGGGGCCTGGAGGATGTCCTCCACGTCCGCCTGGTGGGCGAAGAAGTCGATCATGGCCGGGCCGCACCGCTCCGCCGCCAGCAGGTCGAAGAGGGCGTCATAGGGGTCCCTGCCCTGGTGCGCGGCGATGTCCGCCAGAGTCCGGCCCTCAAATTCGGCGTGCTCCGGCAGGCGGAGGGAGATGGCGTGGATGTTGTCAAAGCCCACCAGGGAGACGATGTTCTCAAAGTCCGTCCCCGTCTCCATCCGCCGGCGCATCCGGCGGCGGCGCTCCGGGTCCCGAAGGGCGGCGGTGAGGGCTTCCACGCCCCCGGCCTGAAACTCCGGCGGCAGGACGTGGAGCAGCTGGGTGGACCCGGCGGGATAGGGGTAAGTGTCGCAGGTGACGTCCAGGCCCTCGGCCCGGGCGCCGGCGATCATCTGGAGCATCCGGGGCACGGCCTTCCGCCAGTTCCGCGGGCCGATGGCCTTCAAATGGCTGATCTCCACCGGCGTCTCCAGCGCCCGGGCAACGGCCAGCATCTCCTCCAGGGCCTCCACCACGCCGTCCCCCTCCTGGCGCATGTGGACGGTGATCACCCGCCCGGACCGGCGCAGGGGGGCCAGGGCCCGGATCAGCTCCTCCGTGGTGTAGAAGCACTCCGGGGCGTACCCCAGACCCAGGGACACCCCCAGGGCTCCGTCGGAGAGGGCCTCCTCCAGGGCGGCGTGGATGAGGTGGTATTCACCCTCCGTCAGGGCGCCGTCCCGAAAGTCCGCCGCGCAGGCTCGCAGGGTGCCCATGCCCGCCAGCATCCCGGCGTTCAGGGGCAGGGGGGCCTCATTGGCCCGGCGGCGGTAGTCCGCGAGACTGGGGAAGTCCGTCTCCGTCCGCCCCACGATGGGGGCCAGGTACTCCAGCACTGCCTCCCGGTGGGGGCCGGACACCGGGGCCAGGGAGAGGCCGCAGTTGCCGTTTACAATGGTGGTGAGGCCCTGGGCCAGCTCCGCCTGTCCGAAACCGGGGCGCAGCAGTGCCGCGTCGGCGTGGCGGTGGATGTCGATGAACCCCGGCGTCAGAAACCGTCCCCGGCCGTCGATGACGCAGGCGGCCTCCGCGGCGGGCAGGTCCCCCACGGCGGCGATCTTCCCGCCAAAGAGGGCGGCGGAGCCGGAAAAGGCCGGGCCGCCGGAGCCGTCCAGAATCCGGACGTCCCGGATCAGATAGTCAAACATGGAATACACCTCCGCGGTCTGTTTTTTGAGGACACCAGACCCCGCCGGGGCTGTCCCGGAGGGTCCCGGCGGCCTCACCGTGTTTGGCGGAGAACTGCGCGGGGGACGGTCAGCCCTCCACCAGCACCTGGAGCTCCGTGACGTACTCCTCCTCGCGGCGGGTGTCGTGGATGTCGATGCGGTAGAGCTCCAGGGGCGGGGCGGCGGGGGTGAGCCCCCGGTCCCGGAGACCCCGAAACAGCGTCTCCAGGTGCTGGTCCAGGCGGTCGTAGCTCCCCCGGTAGAAGAGCCCGGCGTACCGCCCGGCGGGGAGCAGGGCGTCCCGGGGCCCAGCCAGGGGCGTGAGGAAGAACACACAGGAGAAGTGGCTGCAAATGCCCTTTTTCAGGCTCTCCCCGTCCAGAACGGCCCCCATGGTCTGGGCGCCGATGACCTTGATGTAGTCCTGGTGCCGCCCCTCCAGCTTTTTGAGGAGGAAGTCGATCTCCTTCTCCAGAATCACGTTCTCCCGCAGAAACACATAGGGCCGGGCCGCCTCCTCGGTGAGGCGCACCTGCCCCTCCGGCACGGTGCGGTACCGCACCAGCCGCTCCCGGCGCTGCCGCGCCTCCTTCCTGGCGGCGTGGAGAGCCGCCAGCTTCTCCTCCAGCAGCGCCTCCTGCCGGTCCAGCAGGTCCAGCGTCTCCTCCACGCTGCGCCGCTCCAGATAGGCCCGGATGTCCTCCGTGGGCAGGTCCAGCTCCCGCAGGGAGCGGATGACGTTCAGGGTGCACACGTCCTGGATGGTGTACATCCGGTAGCCACTCTCCCCCCGGACCGGGTGGAGCAGGCCCTTCTCCTCGTAGTAGCGCAGGGTGTCCGGGTGGAGGTGGAACAGGCGGGCGATCTCATGGATCTTGTAGAGGTCCTTCATTTTCTTCCTCCTGGGGGTTGACTTTCGGATAGTACGAGGGTTTATGATGGAGGCGGAACAAGGAGGTCATCAGATTGCAGCTTGGAAAAAAGTTTTTGAAATTCGTCCTGCCGTCCATCGCGTCCATGTGGGCCTTCTCCCTGTACACCATGGTGGACGGCGTGTTTGTGGCCCGGGGGGTGGGGGAGACCGCCATGGCGGCGGTGAACCTGTCCGCCCCCTTTACGTCATTGGTGTTCATGGCGGGCATCCTGCTGGCCACGGGCACCTCCACGCTGATCTCCGTGGCCCTGGGCCGGGGGGAGCTGGAGGAGGCCCGGAACTGCTTCAACCAGAACCTGGCGGTGACGGTGTGCGTGAGCCTGACTCTGACGGTCCTGGTACTCTTGAATCTGGAGCAGGCGGCGCTGTTTCTGGGGGCCACGCCGGACACGCTGGACTATGTGAAGGAGTACGTGGGCACCATCGCCGTGTTCGCCGTGTTCTTCACCGTCTCCTACAATCTGGAGGTCCAGGTGAAGGCCAACGGGGCCCCCCAGGTCAGCACCGTGGGGGTGGCCTCCTGCGCGCTGATGAACGTGGCCCTGGACGCCCTGTTCGTCATGGGCTTCGGCTGGGGGGTGTGGGGGGCGGCCCTGGCCACGGGCCTGGCCCAGGTGACCTCCACCGCCGTGTTTCTCGGTTACTTCCTCACCCACCGGCAGCGGCTCCGCCTGGGCCGGTTCCGCTGGAATCTGAGACTTTACCGCCGCATCGTCCCCCTGGGCCTCTCCGAGGGGCTCAACGAGCTCTCCAACGGCCTGGTCATCTTCCTCTTCAACCACACCATCCTGCGCTTCATCGGGGAGCGGGCCCTGCCGGCCTACACCATCATCAGCTACGTCAACACCCTGGTGCTGATGACCATGACCGGCACCGCCCAGGGGATGCAGCCGCTGGTCAGCTTCTCCCTGGGGGCCGGCCGCCGGCGGGACTGCCACCGGCTTTTGAAATACGGCCTGACCGCCGCGGCGCTGTTCGCCATGCTGTCCTTCGCCCTGGGGGAGCTGGGGGCGCCGCTGATCGTGGGGGCGTTTCTGGAGCGTGACAGCGCCATCTTCGCCTACTCCGTCTCCGCCCTGCGGCTGTACGGGTGGTCCTTTCTGGTGGTGGGGTTCAACGTGGTCTTCGCCGCCTTCTTCACCGCCGTGGAGCGGCCCGGTCCGGCCTTTGCCATCTCCATCAGCCGGAGCCTGGTGCTGCTGGCCGCAAGCCTCCTGACCATGGCCGTCCTCTTCGGGGACCGGGGCATCTGGCTGTCCACCCTGGTCTCGGAGCTGGGGTGCCTGGGGATCACGGCTGTCTGCGCCGCGGTCTATTTCCGGCGGCGGGACTGGGAGACGGGGACGCCTGGTTCGGAGTGACGGTGTCCTGTGCCGCGCTGGAACGACGGCTGCGGCGGATCGGGCGGCGGCCCCTGAAAGGCCGATAATCTGGGAATTGTGGAATTATTCCGTATACTCTTTCCAAATTCCTGGAGTACTGGAGATATATAATAGTTTGTGATGATTGTCCCATCTTTCAATACAACTATCATACGCTTCATATCCTTATCTATATCAATCATTTGAACATCAAGGTGGGAAAAATCACCTGCGTAACAGAACGATATGGTTTGATAATCGTTCCCGTGCCAGTCAATTTTTGCCTCTACTCCGTCTCTGCACGACGGTTCGTAATAATCCATTGCAAAAGTTCCAACAAAACTGGTAGAAAATAATGTTTTCTTGAGATTACCTGAAATTTTGATGGAAGATGTTATATTGGACCAGTCATCATTTTCGTATACATCTACACTTATAGTCTTATCAACAGTTTTGTTAATTCCGTATGTGCTCAGCCATAGGCTTATAAAAAGAAGTAGGCCAACAACGGAGCTAAAAAGCAATCTTGTTTTGCTGCTTTTAATATGAGACACCCCCTAATGGCATTTGCGTAAATTGTGATTTATTTTCTTGATTTTATCATGGAGAAGTTCCACATTCAATTGTTTTGAGAAAAAAGACGGCGCCGTTCTCGTTCTTTCCTCTTTCATGGAACCCTTTGACAAATCCGCCGGAATGTGGGATACTCTAAAAAGAACACCGCCCCAGGGCGGCACACGGGCCCCGGGCCCGGAATGGATAGGAGTCATTCTATGGACGTGTTGAGAAACAAGCAGGGATTCATCTGCGATATGGACGGCGTCATCTACCACGGCAACCAGCTGCTGCCGGGGGTGAAGAAGTTTGTGGACTGGCTGAGCAGGGAGGAGAAGAACTTCCTCTTCCTCACAAACTCCAGCCAGTACACCCCCCGGGAGCTCCAGCAGAAGCTGGAGCGCATGGGGCTGGAGGTGGACGAGACCCACTTCTATACCAGCGCCCTGGCCACGGCCTGCTTTCTGGACAGCCAGGCCCCGGGGTGCAGCGCCTATGTGGTGGGGGAGCACGGCCTCACCAACGCCCTCTACGACAAGGGCATCACCTACAACGACGTGAACCCCGACTACGTGGTGGTGGGGGAGTCCTCCGCCTACAACCTGGACCAGATCACCCGGGCCATCCGCCTGGTGAACGCCGGGGCCAAGCTCATCGGCACCAACCCGGACCTGACGGCTCCGGCGGAGGCGGGCATCGTGCCGGCCTGCCGGGCGCTGATCGCCCCCATCGAGCTGGCCACGGAGAAGCACGCCTATTTCGTGGGCAAGCCCAATCCGCTGATGATGCGCACGGGCCTTCGGATGCTGGGGGTCCACTCGGAGAACGCGGTGATGATCGGCGACCGCATGGACACGGACATCATCGCCGGCATTGAGTCGGGCCTGACCACCGTGCTGGTGCTCTCCGGCGTCTCCACCCGGGAGACCTGCCAGGAGTACCCCTACCGCCCCGATTTCATTTTGAAGGGCGTGGGCGAGGTCCCCGGGAACTGAGGACCGAATATGAAAGAGAACACCGGAGAGCCGCTTCCATGGCTCTCCGGTGTGTTTGTCCGCCGGGGGAACGCCGGTCCCGCCGTGTGTGCTGCGCGGGATGTTTAATAAAGTGTTTAAAAAAACCGGTGTCACAGGTTCGCGAAGACGTCCACCTGCCGCTGCAGCTCGCCTACGATCTCCTGGTTGGTGTCCATGCCGGCGGTGATGCCCACCATGTCCTCCGCCAGGGCGCGGGTGCTGCCGGTGACGCCGGTGACGCCGGATACGGCGCCGTCCACCGCGCCGGAGATGCCGGAGATGGAGGCGGCGATCTCCGCCATGGCGGTTCGGAGGTTGTCCACCTGGCGGTTGAAGTCCTCCATGGAGTGCTGGATGTAGGCGGCGTCGTCCCGGTACTGCTGTCCGGACTGGACGGACCGCTCCAGCTGGGCCAGAAGGGCCTGGCCCAGGTAGTCCGCCAGCTCCCGGGCGCTGTCGGAGAGGTAGCTCACCGCGCTGGTGACCACGCCGCTGACCTCCTGGATGTGGCCTGCGGTCTCGGCGCAGGAGTCCGCCAGGCGCCGGATCTCCCGGGCCACCACGGCGAAGCCCCGCCCGGCCTCTCCGGCCCGGGAGGCCTCGATGGTGGCGTTGACGGCGATGAGGTCCGTGGAGGAGGAGATGGAGAGGATGTCCTCGGTGAAGCTGGCGATCCGGTCCACGCTCCGGCTCTTCTCGATGGCCTCGTTGAGCACGGAGAGGATCTCCTCCGTCCTGGCCCGCACGGCCTCCATCTCCGAGCGGGCGGAGTGCTCCATCTCCTCGGCCCGGTCCCGCATCTGGACAGAGTAGGAGGTGATGGCGGCGCACTCCTCCGCCATGCTGACGGCCTCGTCCTGGGTGGAGGCGGCGCTGGCGGTGATGGAGGCGGTGTTCCCGGCGATCTCCTCCAGGGCGGCGGAGAGACGCTCCGTCAGGCCGGAGAGGGTCCGGGCGCTGCCGCTGGAAGTGCGGGTCCGCCTGCGCACGTCGCCCACCACGCCGCTGATGCGCTGGGAGCTGCCCTGGAGGGTGCCCATGGCGTCCCGGATGGGGGCGATGACGTATTTCCGAATGATCCGCAGGGCCGCCCACACCAGCACAATGCCGGCGGCCAGCGTGGCGGCGCTGGTGACCAGAGAGGCAATATATACCCACAGAAGACGGCTCCGGGCCGCCTCGGCCTGGGCGGAGACGGAGGCGGAGAGAGCGTCCAGTCCCGCCTCGGCCGCGGCGCTTCTGGCGGAGACATCCCCGTTGGCCATACGGTAGGCCTCCTGCGTTTTGCTGTCGGCGCTGGCACAGACCAGATAGACCAGGGCGTGCTTGAAAGCGTCATAGTTCTCCAGCAGCGAGCGGTAGACCGGCTCGTCCCCCTGGTCCACAAAGGCCCCGTAGTCCGCCAGCTTTCCGTCCAGCTCCGCCTCCTCGGCCTTGATCTCCTGCACCAGGCGGATCATGGTGGCGTGGTCCGCCGCCACGATGTGGCTGAGGGCCAGCCGGTGGATGTCCATCATGGAGCGGCGGATGTCCTCCAGCTTCGCCTCGCTGACCATGTACTCGTCCACAATGGTTCCGGCATTGGCGTGGACATTGTTGATGCTGAACACCGCCAGGAGATTGGACAGCAGGGTCACAACGCCCAGCAGGACGATGGGCAGGATCAATCGCTGCTGCAGTGTGAGCTTTCCTTTCATCATATCGCCTCCCAAAAAGGATCGGCACGCTACCGCGCCGTCACGCCTTCGACCATGTGGTCCAGCTGGGCCTGGAGGGACGCGCCGGAGGGATTTCCCCGGGCGCAGCTGCCGGCGAATTCCGCCACGGGGTCCCAGAACTTTCCGCCCACCCGCTGGAGCTGGGAGAACTCCGACTGGGCCAGCAGCGCCGCGATGGCGGGAGACGACTGGACCTCCGGAGAGGACGCGGCGCTGGCGTTGGCGGGGCCCTGTCCCCGCAGCTGGAAGCGGAGACGCTGGTTTTCCCCGCTGGTGATCCACTCCGCCAGCCGGGCGGCCCACTGGGGATGCCTGGAGTAGGCGTTTACGCCGATGAGCTTGCAGCCGGAGAAGGAGGCCATCTGGATCTGCTGTCCGGCGCAGGTGAAGGTGGGGAGCTTGGCGGCCCCGGTGTTCTCCCCCCAGACCTCCTGGACAGCCACGGCGTTCCACACGCCGCTGACCCCCGCGATCACGGACCCGTCCCGCACGCCGGCGAGAAACTCCGCGTCTGTCCGGCTGGAAAAGCCCGGGCTGGCGGCGATGGACAGCATGGCCTGGGCCACATCCACGCCGGTGACGGGGCCCTCGGCGCTGTTCCAGGTGCAGTAATTCGTCAGGCCGTCCTCGTTCAGCCCCACCTCCAGACCGGTGTTGCCGAAGAAGGCGTAGACATACCAGGCGGAGGACCAGTCCATGACCATCAGCCGCCCGGCATCCGCGGCCGCCTCCAGAATCCGGTCCAGACTCTCCACGTCCTCCTCAGAGAGGCAGGACTTGTTGTAATAGAGGAAGTAGCCGTTATCCGCCGTCAGGGGATAGGCGTAGAGGGTGCCGTCCACGCTGGCAGCGTCCACCGCCGCGGAGAGACTGGCGGCGCGGATCTCCTCCGCGTTTTCAATGGGGTCCAGGCCCCCGGCGGCGGCCAGGGCGGCCACCTGGTCGTCCGCGAAGGCGAAGACATCGGCACCGCCCTCCAGATCTCCCAGCAGAACGTCCTTGCAGTTGGACTCGCTCTGAGGCTGGTATGTAATGCGGAAATGGGCCTCTCCGGCATAGTGGGACTGGAAGGAGGCAAAGATCTCCTGAAGGAGTGCCTCGTCCTCCTCCGCGCCCCATACGGTCAGCTCTATGGTCTCCACGCCGGCACCGCCGTTCTCCGGCGCCGTCGGCGCCTCCTGACAGGCGGTCAGAGAGACAAGCATCCCAATGGACAAGAGCAGGGACAAATAGTGTTTCTTCATAGTGTCAGGCCCCTCCTGTTGATTCCGAAAACCGCGAGCACCGCGGTCGATCCGGGAGTATGATACCATTCCCCTCCGTACCTGGCAAGCCGGTCCGCCCGCGTCAGATCAGAATTCCCTCGCAGTGGTCGATCTCGTGCTGGATGATCTCCGCCGCCAGGGCGGTGTAGGTTCCGGTCCGGGTCTGGAACAGCTCGTTCTGGTAGCGGACCTGGATGGTCTGCCACCGCCGGGTCCTCCGGGTGCCGGGGAGGGAGAGGCATCCCTCCTCCGCCTCGTAGGGGCCGGACTCCCGGATGATCTCCGGGTTGAACATCACCATGTCCTCCCCCTCGTTCTCGAACACGATGACCCGCCGGTTCACGCCGATCATGTTGGCCGCCATGCCCACGCAGTCCTCCCGGTGGGCGGCCAGCGTGTCCAGCAGGTCCCGGGCCGTCTCCAGGTCCTCCACCCCGGCGGGCTCCGCCCGGCGGGACAGGAGGATCGGGTCCGTTACGATTTCCCGCACCATCGTGGTCACCTCCCTTAAAAATCTCTTGGCGCCCGCCGTCAGTTCCCGGAGAGCAGGGTCACGGTGTAGGCCAGGGTCTTCCGCTCCCCCGGGGCCAGGGTGACGGCGAAGGGCTTGTCCTGGAAGCGCCCGGTCTCGCCCTCCAGGGCGGCGCAGCCCTGCCAGGGCTCCAGGCAGAGGAAGGGCGCGCCGGGCTTGGTCCAGAAGGCCGCCAGGGGGAACTGGGAGACGTCCATCCGCACGCCCCGGCCGGTGTCCCGGTGGACCAGGGAGACGCCGCCGGACTGGAGACCCCGGAAGATGACGGTGTCCAGCCGCCGGAAGACCTCGTAGTCCAGGGGCAGGACGCCGCCGGAGAGCATGGGCTCCGTCCCGTCCCGGATCAGCCCCTCCGGCGTCAGCAGCAGAGTGGAGGCGTCTTCCCGCCGGTCGAACACCAGGCGGTAGTCCTCAAAACGCTCTCCCTCCGCCAGGGGGCAGCGGAAGGCGGTGTGGGCGCCGATGCAGAAGGGCATGGACGTGCCGCCGGTGTTCTCCACGGTGAAGGCGGTGGAGAAGCCGTCCTCCAGCAGCTGGTGACGCACCCGCAGGGAGAAGGGGAAGGGATACCGCTCCAGAGTTTCGGCGCTCTGGCGCAGCTCCAGCACGGCGAAATCGCCGCCCTGCTCCACGGGGGTGAACTCCGACTGCCGGGCGAAGCCGTGGCGGGACATCCGGAAGGTCCGCCCGCCGATGTCCACCTGCCCGTTCTTCAAGGAGCCCACGATGGGGAAGAGGATGGGGTTCTGCCCGGACCAGAACGCCGGGTCGCCGCCCCAGATGTACTCCGTGCCGTCCCGGCGCAGGGAGACCAGCTCGCCGCCCCGGGTCTGGACCGCGGCCTCCAGGGCGCCGCGGGAGAGGGTAAACCGCATAAGATCGCCTCCTGATAAGTACTGTTCCTACTATACCCCGCCGGGGGCGGGGAAGTCAAGCGGACAGCGGGCTCTTTTCCACAGGGGGGCGGTTTGCGTGGAATCAGGCGGTTTTTTCCCGGACCCATTGTCAGGTCAAGTCCTCCCGGCATAGGTTGAGGGTGTAAAAAACCGATGGGAGGACAGAGCGATATGGCGCGAGTGACCGATTTCTTTGTGGGGGCCAACAGCGGCGAGGGATTCCGGAATCTCTTTTCGGAGATGGTGGACATCGAGGATACATATGACCTTATGGTCTTAAAGGGCGGCCCCGGCGTGGGGAAGAACACCTTCATGCGGGAGGTGGCCCGAACCATGGAGGCGGCAGGCACGCCGGTGGAGCGGCTGTGGTGCTCCGGGGACCCGGACTCCCTGGACGGCGTGGTGCTGCCGGAGCTGCGGTGCGCGGTGGTGGACGGCACATCGCCCCACGTCGTGGAGCCCCAATACCCCGCCGCCGTGGACCGTTACGTGGACCTGGGCCGCTTCTACGACCTCACCGCCGCCAAGGCGGACGCCGGGGCCGTCAAGGCCCATACCCACGCCTACAAGGCCGCCTATGTCCGGGCCTACCACAGCCTGAAGGCCGCCCGGCAGGTGGAGCTGGACGCCGTGGCCTCCGTCCGGGCCGGGTTTGACCGCCAGCGGGCGGACCGCCGGATCTCCGGCATCCTCTCCCGGGAGCTCCGCCGCCGGGGCGGGGAGCGGGGAAAGACCACCCGCCGCTTTTTGGGCAGCATCACCCACAAGGGGTACGTCTGGCGGTTTGACAGCGTGGACGCCCTTTGCCCCAAGGTCTATGAGTTCACCGACGGCTGGGAGCTGGCGGGAGAGGGCCTGGCCCGGCTCCATGCGGCGGCGGTGGAAAACGGCTGGGACACCATCGCCTGCCTGTCGCCGGAGGACCCGGACCGGATCGAGCACCTGCTGATCCCCGGTCTGGGGCTGGCCTTCGTCACCTCCCGGCCCGGGATGGACTACGGCAAAAAGCCCTACCGCCGCATCCGCCTGGACGCCATGGCGGAGGTGGAGGGCCGGGCCCGGCTGCGGTTCCAGGCCCGGATGGCGGCGATCCTGCGGGAGGAGGGCGTGGCGGCCCTGCGGGATGCCAAGGCGAACCACGACAAGCTGGAGGCGGTCTACAACCCCTATGTGGACTTCGACGGCGTGCGGGAGCTGGCGGCCATTGAGACGGGGCGGCTGCTGAGCTACCTGGAGCGGTAACCGGCCCTCTTGGGCGGCCCAGCGATTTTTCCGCAATCTCTCCGTTTCCTGTTGACAATTTTCGGGAATGTGGTACGATGCCTGTGACAGCGGCAGGTCAGCGGCGGAGGAGAGAAGGAGGATCACGGGATATGGCGCTTCAAATGTCGGCGTGTATAGAGACGATGTACCGGGAGCTGCCATTCATGGAGCGGTTCCAGGCGGCGGGGCGGGACGGTTTTGAATTCGTGGAGTTCTGGAGCTGGGCGGACAAGGACCTGGACGCGGTGCGGACGGCGGCGGAGCGGGCCGGGGTCGGCATCGCCGGGTTCAACGGGGACGCGGAGCTGTCCCTCATCGACCCCGGGCAGCGGGGGGACTATCTGGCCTTTCTCCGCCGGTCCGTGGAGGCGGCGCGGAGAGTGGGCGCCCGGTCCGTCACCATCCACTCCAACGGCCTGGGGGAGGGCGGTGCCGTCGTCGACCCCCGGGACGACCTCAGCGGCACCGTGAAGCTCTGCGCCATGTTCTCCGCCCTGGAGGACTGCGCAAAGATCGCCGAGTGGTCGGGGATCTCCATGAATCTGGAGCCGCTGAACGTCACCACGGACCACCCGGGCAATTTCCTCCGGACCACGCGGATGGCGGCGGAGATGACCCGGCTCATCGGCTCTCCGAAGCTCAAGGTGCTCTATGACGTCTACCATATGCAACTCAGCGAGGGCGGCCTCTGTGACACCATCCGGGCCTATGGCGGCGAGTTCGGCCACGTCCACGTGGCGGACGCCCCCGGCCGCCACGAGCCCGGCACCGGGGAGATCAGCTATCCCAGGGTCCTGGCCTGCCTGGAGGAGATCGGATACACCGGCCTCATCGGCTTTGAGTTGATCCCGGAGACCACCACGGCCCGGGCGGTAGAGGCGATCATGGGGCTCACAGGGGCGGTGTGATTTCTAAAACACACGAAACGGTCTGCCAATGGGCAGACCGTTTCGCCTGATAGACCGGGAAAACCACCGTTCCGGCTCCGGGACAAATAGACCCGCGGTTCCCGCCGGGCCCGGTGGTACAGCTCTGCACGGCCCTGCCCCGGCGGACGCGTCCCCTGAGACCATCATGCCATGGTTTCAGGGGACGTATCTTTCTCTACTTCCAGCTCTGGAGCCACGGCTGCCTTTCAAAGAGCCGCTCCGCCTCGCGGCGGACCCGGTCCGCGTCGATGGTCAGCAGCTCCCGGTCCCGCATCAGCAGTTTTCCGTTTACGATGGAGTGCCGCACATCGGCGCCGCTGGCGCTCTCCACCAGGGTGTGGATCAGATTCTGGGTGGGCCAGAGGTGGGGGGCGTCCGTATTTATGGCGATGAGGTCTGCGGGGGCGCCCTTTTGGAGGACGCCCAGGCCGGGCTCCATCAGCGCCGCCGCCCCGCCCTGAGTGGCCATGGCCAGCAGCGTCCCGGCGGGCATCACGGAGGAGTCCGCCGTCCCCACGCCTCGGGTGACGTTCATCACGCCCCGGAACAGCCGCATCTCCCGGAACAGGTCCAGCCCGCCGTGGGCGGAGCCGTCAGTGCCCAGTCCCACGGGGACCCCGGCGGCCAGGAGCTGGGGCGTGGGGGGCACGCCCTTGCCGCAGTTGGAGAAGGGACAGTGGACCACCCGCACCTGCCGCCGGGCCAGGACGGCGATCTCCTCCTGGCTGAGGAAGATACAGTGGGGGGCTGTCATGGGGGCGCTGAGCAGCCCCTCCCGTTCCAGCCAGAGGAAGGGGCGCTCGCCGTATCGCTCGATGAAGTCTGTCACCTCGCTGGCGTACTCGTTCATGTGGGTCTCCACAGGCACGCCGTCCTCCGCGGCCGCCTGAAACACCGCCCGGAGCGCCTCCTCACTGACGGCGGTGGGGGTGGTGACGGAGTAGATGGGCTTCAAAAGCCCTCCCAGCGATTCCCGCATGGCCCGCAGCCGCTCCACGGCGGCGGAGGCGGAAGGGGCCCGGAGGCTCTCGGGGCAGAGGGGGTTGTCGTTGGTCATGACGCTGAGGCGGCCCCGGAGCCCCGCCGCGGCGTAGACCTGGGCGTAGATCTCCGGGTACTTTCCACCGGCGTCCACAAAGCCGGTGGTGCCGCAGGAGATCATCTCCATGGCCGCCAGGAGGGCGCTGAGCCGGGAGCTCTCCTCGTCCAGGCGGCTTTCAAAGGGGACGTTGACCCGCTTCCAGATGACGGGCTTCTCGTCCAGAAGGCGGCCCCGCAGGAGCTGCTGGCTGGTGTGGAGATGGCCGTCCACCAGGCCGGGCATCCAGAGCAGGGACCCGCCGTCCAGGACGGTGTTCCCCCGGTATGGACATTGGGCCTGGTCCGGGATGTCCAGGATGCGTCCGTCCCGGATGGCGATGGCTTTTCCGGAGACAACGGTCATATCGGGGGAGAGATAGCGGGCGTTGGTGAGCAGAAGATCGCAGCAGAGACCGTCAGACATGGGGAACCCTCCTTATTTCAAAAGCATATACAGGGAAAAACAGATGGAGAACACGGCTACGCCCCGTTTCAGCAGGGACTGGGGCACCCGGGCGGCGGTGAGGCTGCCGGTGAAGACCCCCAGGGCGTGTCCCAGCACCGCCGCCAGCAGGATGGGAGCCAGCGCCGCCAGGGAGGGACAGCGGCCCCCATACACGGCGACGGCGGGCAGGGCGATGAATACGGAGTCCAGCAGAGCGGTGCCCACCGCCGTCTTGGCGGGGACGCCCATAGCCACCAGCAGGGGCATGACCAGCACCGGCCCTCCCGCTCCGGAGAGGGCGCAGAGCAGGGCCGTGGCAAAGCCCAGGGCCAGCAGCGGCAGGGGCCTGGGAAAGGAGCCGCCGCTGCCGGGGCCCTTCTGGGGCCGGAGCTCCCGGACGGCGATGGCGAGGCCGGAGAGGAGCACCACCACGTAGAGGACCACCTTGACGGTCTCCGCCGCCAGCAGTCCCCCCAGGGCTGCCCCCAGCAGTCCCCCCGCCAGGCTCCCGGCGGAGAGGACCAGGGCGGGCCGCAGGGGCAGTTCTCCCCGGCGGTGGTAGTTGAAGGAGCCGATGGCCCCGGAGACGGCGAAGCACAGAAAGCTCAGCAGCAGGCTCTCGGTCACGCTCAGGCCGCAGGCAGTGGTGAAGAGGATGGGCAGCAGGAAGCCCGCCACACCGCACCAGCCGATGAAGAGCCCCACGGCGCAGCTCCCCAGAGCCGCCAGGATCAGCTCAGACGGCATGGGTCAGCCGGAGCGCCGCCCGGGCCGCGGCCAGAGAGCCGAAGAGAGCTCCGGTCATGACCGGGATGGTGATGAGCTTCCAGCCCTGCTTGAAGAACATCTTCAGCTGGTTGCCGATGACCATGCCGGCCAGAGCCCCCGCCATGGCCGGGGCGAAACTCCAATTCTTGATGGTCATAGGTGTATCCTCCTGTTCTGAAATGAGAGAAGCCGCGCCGCGGCCGGCGCCGGAGATGGGAGGGTGAGCCGTCCGGGCGGGCGCTACCGCTCCCCAAACGCCTGGATCTCCTCCAGAAAGGCCCTGCCGTAGCGGCCGGCCTTGGCGTCGCCCACGCCGCTGACCGTCCGCAGCTCCTCCGTGGTCCGGGGCTGGAGGGCCGCCATCTCCCGCAGGGTCCTGTCGGAGAACACCACGTAGGCCGGGACGCCCTGCCGCCGGGCAATCCGGGCCCGCAGGGCCCGGAGGCGGCCGAAGAGCTCCGCCTGCCCGCCCTCCAGCTCCGCGGGCGCCTGGCGGCGGGCGGCGGCGGGCCGCTCCTCCTCCACCGTCCGCATATACAGCGCCGGACCGTTTCGGACGACGTCCTCCGCCCGCTCCCCCAGCTGCAGCACCGGGTACTGCCCCGGGGAGAGGGTGAGAATCCCCTCGTCCAGCAGGAAGCGGATGCGCTCCCGCACCGCCCTCTGGGACAGGGCCTCCAGCGCGCCGTAGCTGGCCTGGCGCTCCATGCGGTACTTCCGCACCCGGTCGGTGTCCGCCCCGCAGAGGGTCTCCGCGATGACCCCCACGCCGAAGTGCTGCCCGGTCTCCGCCACACAGCGGACAATGGCCTGGGCCTCCCGGCCCACCTCCACCTCCTTGAAGTTGTGGAGGCAGTTGTAGCAGGTGCCGCAGTAGTCCGGGGCGTCCTGACCGAAGTAGCGCAGGATATGCTGGCGCAGGCAGTGCCGGGTGCGGCAGTAGCCGGCCATCTGCCGCAGCCGCTGGAGATCCCGTTCCCGCAGCCGCTCCGCCGCGGCCTCGTCGACGCCCTCCCGGGCCTCGCTGTGGGTGATGAGGTACTCGTTCGTCCGCACGTCCTGGCCGCTGTACAGCAGCACGCAGGAGGCGGGCAGGCCGTCCCGGCCCGCCCGGCCCGCCTCCTGGTAGTAGCTCTCCATGTCCTTGGGCATGTTGTAGTGGACCACATACCGCACGTCGGACTTGTCGATGCCCATGCCGAAGGCGTTGGTGGCCACCATCACCTGGGCGCGGTCATAGAGGAAGTCCTCCTGACTCTGGCGGCGCTCCTCCGCCTCCAGCCCGGCGTGGTACCGGGCGGCCGGGACCCCCTGGTCCCGCAGAAACTGACACACCTCCTCCACGGCCTTCCGGGTGGCGCAGTATACGATGCCGCATTTGCCGGGGCGGCCCCGCACCAGCTCCAGCAGGGCGGATTTTTTGTCACCGGGCTGGCGGACCTCGAAGTAGAGGTTCTCCCGGTCGAACCCGGTGGCCAGCCGCAGGGGGGCCCGCAGGGCCAGCAGGTGCTCGATGTCCTCCTTCACCTCCGGCGTGGCGGTGGCGGTGAAGGCCCCCATCACGGGCCGCCGGGGCAATGAGGCGGCGAAGGCGGGGATATTTAAGTAGGAGGGCCGGAAGTCCTGGCCCCACTGGGAGATGCAGTGGGCCTCGTCCACCGCGATCAGGGAGATGTCCGCCGTCCCGGCGAAGGCGCGGAACCCCTCGGTCTCCAGCCGCTCCGGGGCCGCGTAGATGATCTTGTACCGTCCCTCCCTGGCCCGGTCCAGGGCCAGCAGGTACTGGCGGAAGGTGAGGCTGCTGTTCAAAAACGCCGCCGGGATGCCCATCTGCACCAGGGCCGTCACTTGGTCCCGCATCAGCGACACCAGAGGCGAGATCACCAGGGTGATCCCCGGCAGCAGCAGGGCGGGGATCTGATAGCAGACGGACTTTCCCGCCCCGGTGGGCATGACGGCCAGGGCGTCCCGCCCGGAGAGGAGGGCGTCAATGACGGCCTCCTGTCCGCCCCGGAAGGCGTCGTAGCCGAAGTAGGTTTTCAGGGCTTCCTCTTTGGTCATGGCGTGTCCTCTCTTTCTCTTGGAGACATTGTACCATGTTTTGTGCGGTTTTGCACGGGGATTTTTCGGGACGGGGGATTGCCCGCCCACGGGGCGGGGACGAGGGTTTCCCGGCCTCGGGCCGGGGACGGCGACACGCCGTTCCGGCGTGTCTGGGGATGCACCCCCCATTTTCTCTTTTTCTGGGCGCAGAAAAAGAGAAAACGGG